>JAJEIW010000127.1 GCA_022828045.1 Acidimicrobiia bacterium
CCCCGCGGCGGCTCCACCTTGATCACATCGGCGCCGAGGTCGGCAAGCATCATCGTCGACCACGGGCCTGCCAGCGCATGGGTGCAGTCGATGATGCGAACACCTTGGAGCGGGCCTGAGTTCTGGGCAGCCATCGGCGCAGCCCGCTCATGCGCGGTGAGATGGTCTTCGTCAGGGGGATCCAGCTTCGTCATGTCTTCGTCTCTTCGATTCTCTGCCCGGGTCAGGCGAAATTCGGGCGGCGCTTCTCGACGATGGCAGCGTGACCTTCCCGCACGTCCGCGCCGGTGAAGCCCAGCATCTCGAGCGCTGCCGAGGTGTCGAAGATGGGCCCCGCCATCCGCATCCAGTTGTTGAGGCTGTACTTGGTCCAGCGGATGGCGCTCTGGCTGCCTTTGGCCAGCCTGCGGGCAACTGCAAAGGCTTCGTCGAGCACCGCGTCGTCGTCGACCACTTTGCTGACGAGGCCCATGTCGTCGGCCTCTTCGCCGGTGATCGTGTCGCAGGTCAGCAGGTAGTACTTCGACTTGGACATCCCGCACAGGATCGGCCACACGATCGCTGCGTGGTCTCCTGCAGCGACGCCGAGCTTGGTGTGCCCGTCCACGATCCGCGCGCTGCGCCCAGCGATCGAGATGTCGGCCATCAGCGCTGCTGCCAGACCGGCCCCGACGGCGACGCCCTCGATCGCCGACACGATGATCTTGGAGCAGTTGATCATGTTGTAGACGATGTCCCGCGCCTCGCGCAGGGCCCGCTGGCGTGTCTCGAAGTCGTCCATGATCTCCTGGATCATGTCCAGATCTCCGCCGGCGGAGAAGGTGCCGTTCGCGCCGCGGATGACGGCCACCCGGGTATCAGGATCGTCGTCCACCGCTCGCCAGACATCGGCCAGCGCCAAGTGCTTCGGCGCATCCACCGAATTCAGCCGTCCGGGCGTGTCGATCACGATCTCGAGCACGCCGTCGTCGTCGGGGCCCACGATCTGAAGCGCTGAGTAAGGGGCGTAGCGGTCGTTCATGGAGGGTGACGCTAGTTCGGAGGGGCCTCAGCCGCCCGGGCCTCGGGGTCCGGCGCGCTGAGCTTCCGGTACGCAGATTCGATCTCGCCGGCCGGTGCGAAGATCCGCTCCCAAGGGTGCAGCAGCCTGTCGCGCCCGTAGCGCGGGATTACGTGGATATGGAAGTGAAACTGTGTCTGGTCGGCCGCAGCACCGTTGTTGTTGAGCAGGTTCACGCCCGCCGGCTTCAGCCGCTCGCGCACCAGGCTCGCCACCCGGCGTGCTGCCTGCATCACGTGCGCCGCATCGTCATCGGTGAGTTCCCAGATGTCGGTCACATGCCGCCGGGGAATGACCAGGCAGTGGCCGACGGTCATCGGCAGCCGGTCCATGAACGCCACGGCGTGATCGTCTTCGTAGATTCGCAGTGCCGGGATGTCACCTGCCACGATCGAACAGAACGTGCAGCCCGGCATCCGGTCCGCAGCCGGCTGATCAGGGGCAGGGGAGTTCACTGGGGATCGGCTCGGCCAGCCTGTCAGTGGTACCGGAGCTCGACATGGTCGATGACGTGGTCGTGGCCCTTCGCGAGCACCAGGTCGGCCCGGGCTCGCGTGGGCAGGATGTTCTCCTGCAAGTTGACAAGGTTGATCGAGCGCCAGATGGTGCGGGCGACCGCGTCGGCCGCAGCCCGAGGCAGGTCCGCGAACTGGGCGAAATAGGCCGACTGCTCGCGGAATACCGTCTTGCGCAGTTGCTGGAACCGCTCGACGTACCACTCCTCGAGATCCCCGGACTCGGCGTCGACATAGATCGTGAAGTCGAAGAAATCCGAAACGAACGGCGTACTCGACGGCGGACCGGTCTGCAGCACGTTGAGGCCTTCGACGATGAGGATGTCCGGCTGGTTGATGAGCTGAACCTCATCGGTCACGTCGTAGATGGTGTGCGAATAGACCGGAGCGGCGACATCTGGCTCCCCGCTGGAGATGCGCTGGAGAAAGTCGCGCAGCTCACCGCGCCGGTAGGACTCCGGGAAGCCCTTGCGACCGAGAATGCCGCGCAGCGTCAGCTCAGCGTTCGGCAGCAGGAACCCGTCAGTGGTGACCAGGTCCACCTCTGGATGCTCGGGCCAGGTGGCCAGGACGGCTTGGAGGATGCGCGCCGTCGTGCTCTTGCCGGCTGAGACGCTGCCGCCGATGCCGATCAGGTACGGCCTCGGCGGCAGCACCCTGCCGAAGAATCCTTCGGTCGTCGCACGCAGCTGGCGCTTTGCGGCAACCCGCAGGTTCAGCAGCCGCGACAGGGGCAGGTAGATGTCTCGCACCATGTCGAGCGTCACCGGCTCGACGAGGCCGGCCAGCGCTTCGAGTTCGTCTTCGGTCAACGCGAGCGGTGTGGCGTCGCGCAGCTTCGCCCACTGCTCGCGGGTGAACCGGCAATGCCGGTTGTCGATGCCCTGCTCGAAGCTCCGGTCGAGCGCGGTTGCGTCCGTCACCCGCCTAGCTTGGCGAACTTGGGGCCGTGGGCGCAACCGGTTGGACGGTCGACGCGTATGCGCCCTGTGCATCGACCATGCCTCGGTGCCATCTGCGGGGCGTCGTGACCGCCGCCCGGGGGTAGTCCTCGAACATCCAGCGGGCGAATTGCCGACGAGTCCAGCCCGACGCATCGACCAGTCTCAGCGCTGTCTCGGTCAGCCGCTCATGGGCCAGTATCCGACTCAGGCCCCGCGCCAGCCGGTGGTCGAGGACGAACTCAGCACGCACGGCGCGCTCGTAGCGGGCGGCCACGCTGTGCGGTGGGCCGCCATTCGCGATTGCTGTCGCTGCCATGCGCCCCATCTGCAAGGCCTGCCCGATGCCCTCTCCGGTCAGCGGATCGGCGGCCGCGGCCGCATCGCCGCAGATCAGCACGCGCCCATGGGCCAGCGGCAGCTCGCCCAGCCGGGCCGGGATCGGCCACGCCCGGGTGGGACCGTCTGGTTCGTGGCTGCCGAGCACTTCCGCAATATGGGCCCGCTCGGTGAGGCCCGACCAGACCGAGGCAATCTGGCCGCCGTCGAGCGTACCGGTGCTGTTGGACGAGCTGCCGCCGACTGCGTCTCGCGGCACGCCGAAGCCGATATTGATGCGACCGTCGCCCAGCGGGAACGACCAGGCGTAGCCCGGCAGCATGTCCGGCTCGAACCACACCCACATGTCAGTTGCGGCCTGTCCGCTGGCGCGCAGGTAGCCGCGAAAAGCGTGCCAATCGCCCCGGTAGCGCGGCGGTCCGATGCCGAGCGCCTTGCGGACAGCCGAATAGACGCCGTCTGCGGCGACGACGAACCGCGTCGCGATGCGGCTCCCGTCGCTGAGGCAGACCGATACGGTGCTCGCGCGCCGGCCATCATCGGCGAAGCCGTCGAAGGACACGCCGAGCCGGACATCTGCGCCCGACGCAACTGCACGGTCGACCAGCGCAGCGTCAAGCTGCGCGCGGCGGCAGACGGCGGCGAACTGCCCGCGCCCGTCGGGGAGCGGCAGCCTGATGATGCGGCCCCGGGGCGAGCGGACCCACGCCGTATCGGCCTGCATCCACGAGTCGAGATGCTCGGGCTCCAGGCCGAGCTCGGAGAGCTCTCGCAGCGCCAGCGTGGTGAGGCCGTCACCGCAGCACTTGTCACGCCCACGTGCTGCGCGGTCGACGAGCATCGTCTTGAGACCAGCCCGCTGAGCCCACACGGAGGCTGATGTGCCCGTCGGACCGGCGCCCACGATCAGGACGTCAACGGGGGACATTTCCTCAGGATCGCTCGGGCTCGGTGGTCTCGTCGACGCCGGTGTGATCGCCCGATGACTTGCCTGCGTCTGCGGTGCTGTCGTCGGATTCGGTCCCGTCGTCGTTCTCGCCTTCGTCTTCGCCCTTGGTGCTCTCGGCATCGTCGCCCACGCCTGAGGGGCCTTCGCTCGGCTCGCGTTCCTGAGCGAGTGCTTCGAGGTCGACGTCGAGGCAGGGATCGTCGGGGTAGCGCTCGAGGTCGGAGTCACGCTCGCCCGGTTTCTCGACGCACTCGAGCGGCGGGCACTCCACGATGGTCCCGTCGTCGCGCTCGCTGCCGTCGGGGACCATCTCGACCTCGGATTCGTCGGCCGGATCCCCATCCCCGGGGGCTGCCTGCGCGTCGTCTGCGGACTCGGGCGCCCCGAGCAGCGGATCCGCACACATCCGCGGCACCGAGCGCGTGCCGTCGCAGTTGCGGCCCTCCTCGGGCCGGTAACGCGCGTGGAACGTGTCGGCCTCGGTGGCGCCGTCGGAGAACACCCGGATGCGATCGGTTCGCACACGGCGGCAGAACTCGCGCACTTCCTCCTCGGGCTCCCCGATCGTCACTACGACGTTACGGGTCGAGTAGATCTCCACCGTGATCGACGTGTCGGTATAGGTCGGCCAGATCAACACCCCGTACGGCGTGGGATTGGTGAACCGCAGATCAGGCTTGGGAAACGAGATCGTCGGGTCCAGCCCGTAGGGGTAGCGGCTGAGATACAGCGAGTGCGTCTGGTACTCGTCGATGTCCATGCCCGCGTGAATCAGCGCATTGAAGATCGTGGTGGCGAATTGCGACACGCCGCCACCGATGTCATCGATGACAACGCCCTTCTCGATGAAGCCGCCCTCGACGAAGCCTTTCTCTTCGGTGCGCCGGCCCACGTGCCCGTTCAGCGACAGGCTCTCGCCGGGCTCCACCACCACGCCGCGCATGAGTTCCGCGAAGAGCTGGATGTTGGTCACACGGCCCTGGCAGCATGCGTGCTTGGTGGTGAAGGCGCCGACGAGCTCGACGATGCCCAGCGATTCCAGGTACGCCTGCTCCTCGCGGCTCACCGCCGGGCGAGACGGCAACGCGATCGGTACCTCAATGCCTGCCACTAGCGCCTCGGCCACCAGCTCGCCCGCTTCGTCCGCGCAGCACGCCACGCCGCCATCGCTGGCTGCCACCGTCGGCACGCCGCCCTGGACCGTCATGGCCGCCGTGGTGAACGGCGCGGACTGCGCGGCAAAGACCTCCTCGAGGTACGGGCCGATGCCGTCGGTGTCGAAGGTGATCTCCGGTGGTGTCGAGTGCGGGTCCAGGATCAGCCAGCCCGCAATCTTCTCAAGTGTCAGCTCGTACGTCTCGTCCTGGTAGGCCACGACGAGACTGCGCCCGTAGCGCTGGTGCGCCTCGTCGACGACCTGCTGCAGCTCGGGCGTGTATTCGAGCGGCAAGCTCTGCTGGAGCTGCGCTGCGATCTCGATGCGGGCGTAGCCTCGTGCGATGCCCTCGAGGACCTGGTCCACGATGGCATCGGCGTCGACGACCTGACCTGGCTGGCCCAAGTCGACTGCAAGGCTGTCGTCGACGACGACGACTGACGGGGGAGTGGCCGTCACCCCGATTTCCGCGGCATTCGCGAGCACGGCTCGGGCCGCGGGCCGCTCGACACGGTAGCGGCGGTCGGAGAACTGCGGGTCAATCGACAGCGCTGACCACGGCACTGCCGCCGAGTTGTCGCCCGACCCGCTCACCGTGGACCGCCGTTGCCTGACGGCGTCATAGGTGGCGTCGCTCTCGAGCGTGATGCTGAGATCGGCGACCGTCAGCTGCACCTCGCCGCCATCGGTTCGCACCACCACCGGCGTGGCGGCCAGCTCAGCCGCAAGCGTGGCGATGCGGAGCTGCAGCGCATCAGGGCTCACCTCGGTTGCCGTGCCGGCCTCAGTCGTCGCAACGACCTCCGGCCGCTCCGACGTGTCCGGACCTCCGGCCGTCGCTGCGGTCGTCGGCACGGGAGCTTCTGCCGGATCCCTCACTGCCAGGACGGCTGTCGCAATGATCGCTGCCACCAAGATCGCTGCTGCGCTGATGATCGACCACTTGGGCGCCCACGACGGCCATCGCACGGAGGTTGAGCGTACGGGTCGCATGGTGCTGCGGAGCGTCAGCCTCCGAGGCGTGCATGCTGAGGCGTGAGCGCTGCGAAGATCGGGCGCTCGTGCGATACTCCGAGCCGTCGTCACCGCAGCTGCGACTGTGCTGCGGTGCCGTACATGGACAGCAACAGGCGACAGGGAAAGGACTCAGGACACCATGAGCAAGCTGTGCGAAGGTCGGGTCGTCATCGTGACCGGGGGTGCCCGGGGCATCGGGCGCGAGCACTGTCTCATGCTCGCCGAGCACGGGGCGAAGGTCGTCTGCAACGACCTCGGCGGCGCCCGAGACGGCACCGGTGCCGACACCGGCCCAGCCGACGACGTAGTCAACGAGATCGCCGCCATGGGCGGTGAGGCCGTCGCCAACGGAGACGATGTCTCGGATTGGGAGGGGGCTCAGCGGCTGGTGAACCAAGCGATCGAGACCTTCGGCGATCTGCATGGCGTCGTGAACAATGCGGGCATTCTGCGCGACCGCATGCTCGTCAACATGACCGAGGCCGAATGGGACGCGGTGATCAAGGTGCACCTCAAGGGCACGTTTGCGCCCGCACGCTGGGCCGGTTCCTACTGGCGGGAGAAGTCGAAGGCCGGCGAGCAGGTCAACGCGTCGATCGTCAACACGACGTCTGTCTCGGGCATTTACGGCAACCCAGGCCAGACGAACTACGGCGCCGCCAAGATGGGCATCGCGGCGTTCACCATCATTGCGGCGCGCGAATTGGGGCGCTACGGCGTTCGCGTCAATGCAGTGGCGCCGGGTGCGCTGACTCGCATGACCGAGGATCTGGGCATGGGCCAAGCCTCAGAGGAAGACCAAGCGCTCATGCACCCGCGCTACATCGCACCGATCGTCACCTGGCTGTGCTCCGAAGAAGCAGCCGGTGTGAGCGGCCGGGTATTCGAAGCCTCGGGAAGGATGCTCGCCGTCGCGCAGGGCTGGGAGCGCGGGCCGACGGTTGAAGCCATCGACGACCCCACGCAGATCGGCGATGCAGCATGGCAGCTCGTGCGCGACGCCCGCCTCAACAGCGGCATGGACGGAGCGCCTGCAGACGGCGGAGTGGACGGCTGAGCCATCTGCGTCCACCGGCTCGGCGCTTGGACCAGCTTGAATCAGACTTGAAACAACAGAAGAGGACAACAGCTATGGGACTCAATCCGGATGCAGTCGGTGCCACCGGCACACCGACGACACGGTCGTGGACATTTCGAGACTCGCTGCTCTACGCCGTCGGCATCGGTGCTGGGGCCGAGGATCCGTTCGGATCCGAACTGGAATTCACGACGCACAACTCCAAGAACATCGACCACAGGGCGTTCCCGACCCAGGGCGTCGTGATCGGTTTCGGCGCCGGCGGCGCAATGGCGAACGCCGGTGATCTCGACTGGGGCAAGCTGCTGCACGGCAGCCAAGGCATCACCGTTCACCGGCCGATCCCCACCGAGGGCAGCGTGGAGATCACCGACCGCATCGCGGGCATGTGGGACAAGGGCGAAGGCCGAAACGCCATCATCGATACCGAGGCATCGGCGGTCGATCCCGACAGCGGAGATGTGCTGTTCGAGCTGCGCAGCTCGGTCGTGATCCGCGGCTCGGGCGGTTTCGGCGGCGAGCCGGGCAGCACGGCGCCGCTGGTGAGCGCGCCCGAGCGCGACCCCGACTACGAAGTCACCTACCAGACACGGCCCGATCAGGCCCTGACGTACCGTCTGAGCGGCGACTACAACCCGCTCCACAGCGACCCGTGGTTCGCCACCGAGCTCGCCGGCTTTCCCAAGCCGATCCTGCACGGCCTGTGCACCTACGGCTTCACCGGCCGGGCGCTGCTGCACACCTTGTGCGAGGGCGACACGTCACGCTTCCGCTCGATGGACTCCCGCTTCTCAGCGCCGGTGTTTCCCGGCGACGCGCTGACCATCCAAGTGTGGGACGACGGCGAGGGCCGCGCGATCTACCGCACGATCGCCCAGAAGGACACCGACGAAGCGCGCACGGTCATCGACAACGGCCTGTGCACTTACGCCTGAGCCAGTACAGATCTAGAACAGCTTGAGGGCATCGCTGGTGATGCCGCGTAGCTCGTCGTAGTCGAGCACGACGCAGCGGATGCCCCGATCCGCGGCGAGCACCCGCGCCTGGTGCTTGATCTCCTGCGCGGCGAAGACGCCGTTCACCGGCGCCAAGCGGGTGTCGCGGTTCAGGTACTCCAGGTAGCGGCTGAGCTGCTCGACTCCGTCGATCTCGCCCCGCCGCTTGATCTCCACGGCCAGCGTCGCTCCCTCGCCGTCGCGGCACAGCAGGTCGACCGGGCCGATGTCGGTGGGGTACTCGCGGCGCACCAGGACGGTGCCTTCAGCCAGCGTCTCAGGATGTGCAGCCACGAGCTCCTGCAGATGAGCCTCCACGCCGTCGCGCTCGAGCCCGGGATCGATCCCCATGTCATGTGCGGTGTCGCTGATCACCCCGGCTAGGCGAATCTCGAGACGCTCGCCTTTGTCGTTCGTGACCCGCCACAGGTCTGGCTCGCAGACGAGCCGGTTGGGGGCGTTCATCCAGTTGAGCGGCTTGTAGGCGCCGCCGTCGGCGTGGATCGCCACACAGCCGTCGGCTTTCACCATGATCAGGCGCACTGCTTCGGGCAGATGCGCATCGAGCCGACCCGAGTAGTCGACCGTGCAGCGTGCAATGACGAGGCGCACAGCTCAGGCGGAGTCTGTCAGCTCGTAGATCGAGGTGAGCTTGGGTTCGCCATCGCTGTCGTCGTCGAGAACGCGCGCCCGCCCGCTCTCGACGAGATGCAGCATGTGCGCGTACACCGAGCTCGCCGCGGGATACCACAGTCGCTTGTCGTAGGCCTCGTACAACTTCGGCACGAAATCCGCGATGCGGCACGGACCGGGGCGCAAGTGCTGGATGATCTGCTCCTCGCGGTCGCTGCGATGCGCGATGAACGAGCGCACGTATGCGGTCGGCTCGGGGATCGGCGGGCCATGGGTCGGCCAGTACCGCTCGTGGTCGAAGTCGAGCAGTTTTGCCAGCGAGGCCAGGTAGTCCTGCATAGAGCCGTCCGGCGGCCCGACGACGCTCGTTGCCCAGCCCATGACATGATCGCCTGAGAAGAGAGCGTTCTCCTCGGCCAACTCGTAGCAGAGGTGATTCGAGCAGTGTCCGGGCGTGTGTATGGCGCGCAGGGTCCAGCCGTCACCGGACACGATGTCGCCGTCGACCAGCGCAACATCGGGGACGAATTCTGTGTCGGCGCCTTCCCGCTTCAGCTCGGGGGGAAGCTCGTCGAATTCGGCTTGGTGCTTCTCTTGTTCCTCTGCGCTGATGTAGTCGGAGAAATCGACGCGGTCGTCCGGATCGAGCTTCCACACGCTCGCATGGGGCCCATAGCCGTAGCTGAGCGCGCCGGTCCTGGCGATCAGATTGCCGGTGAGGGGCGAGTGATCGCTGTGGGTGTGGGTGACAAAGGCAGCGCTGACTGTCTCGCCGTCGTCCAGTGCCGCCATGACGTCGTCGAGATGGCTGTCCAGCGGAGGACCTGCGTCGATGACTGCGACATCGCCATGGCCGACGATGTAGGTGCCCGTGCCGCGGTAGGTGAACGGCGTCGGGTTCTTGCAGATGACCCGACGGATGAGCGGGCTCACCGCCTCGCTGGCGCCATAGGCGAACTCGCCCAGATCCCGGTAGTGCTCGATGGTCACCGGCATCGGCGCCTCCAAGTTTGTCGCAACACGCGCGCGACGGTCTAGCATCACATCACGGCTTGGTCGGGCAGCCGCCCTGAGGGGGGGGCGGCTGCCCCACCCGTTTAGTATTCGGAGCGCACCCCCGGAGTCGCAGTCGGCGGGGCGCATGGCCCGCGTGTCAAGGTTCGGCGCCGCGACGCGCGAGGC
>JAJEIW010000003.1 GCA_022828045.1 Acidimicrobiia bacterium
CTTGTGGAATCGGCTTTGTTGTTACCCGAGAAGCGCATCGCCTGTCTGTCGCCCTATGGCATCCACCTGCTGCAGCAGCGCTTCATCTGGTACCTCACGCGTTTTCTCGTGCCTACCCATCGTCTCGCCGAAGCCACTGCGCCAGTCTTCGAGGAAGCCGAACTGGAAGAAGAGTGGGTGAGCCGGGCGATCCAGGGCGGAGCCGTGCGAGATGCATCGACAGCGGCGTTCCACGAATGGGTCCGATCCCCGGATGAATCCGGCACCTCGCCGCAGGAGCAACTCGCCGACCCGCAGCGCCGCGCCGGAGTGCGCCGAGCAATGAGGCACCATCTCGCCCACGGCTGACACTCCAGCGGGCAAGAGTTGTGCAGGGTCATGGCTGATCTAACTAACGGGTCCCCGTCACCGGGTTATCTTCCGTCTGGGTTAGACCTTGCCGCTCGGGGAGCGGCCTCGCTGGCAACAGCCATCCAAGAAATCAAGTGCGTGTGGTGTCGACTGACCCGTAGCCTCTGCGCTTCCGATCAGGAACGCGAGGCCAGCTGTGTCGGACCTGCAACGAGAGATATTGGACGACTTTCTTGTGCGTCTTGCCGATGTCGACGGCATCACAGATGAGCTGACCGGACAGCTTGGCGAAGCGTTCAGCTCACCTGGCGATCCGCCCAGCGTGGACGATCTGGTGTCACTCATCACTGACGCAACGCGGGGTGCCGCCTGATGCTGACAATCGAACGGCTCCGCATCCGCGAGTTCCGCGGTATCCGCGATCTCTGCATCGAGCCCAGCGGCGATAGTTTCATCGTCCTGGGGCCAAATGGGTCGGGCAAGAGCGGTGTGGTGGACGCGCTGGATTTTGCTCTCACGGGTGACATCGCCCGGCTGCGGGGGTCGGGACGGGGTGGGGTAACGCTCCGGCAGCACGGCCCGCACGTCCTCCACAGGGACGAGCCTGGCGCCGCCGTCGTCGAACTAAAGGTCACTGAGCCGCACTCGGGCAAGTCGGCAACACTCTCCCGGTCCATTGCAGACTCCAAGTCCTTCGCGCTCACACCGGAAGTGAGGGAGGTGAGAAACGCCATTGAGCGCGCGGCCCTACACCCCGAGTTGGTCCTGTCCCGGCGCGAGATCATCCAGTACGTGTTGGCCGAGCCCGGCAAACGATCAGCGGAGATCCAGGCTCTGCTCCGGCTTGAGAACCTCGGCGAGATCAGAGCTGTGTTGCGTTCAGCCCAGACGAAGACGAAGAATGCCAGCAGTGGCGCGGCGGACCGAGTCGCTTCGGCCGAAGACTCGCTCAGGCGGCACCTCGGCGCTTCGGAGCTGCTGATTGAACAGGTCCGTGAGGCGGTGAATCAGGAGCGTCTCATCCTGGGTCTCGAAGAGCTGTCCGAACTACGACCCGACACCGATCTCGCTGCCGGGGTTGTTTCGGGCGAACAAACAGGACCTGCGTTCAACAAGTCGTCCGCCGCCGCTGACGTTGCCGCCGCCCGATCTGCAATGGACGATGCCTTCAGTGGGGTGTTCGAAGCACTCGACACTCTCGAATCCCGTATCGCGAGCTACGAGGCTTACGACGGCCTGCATACCGCCTTGGCGTCGCGTTCTCTGGTCGAGTCCGGGCTCAGTCTTGTAGACGGCGCCGCTTGCCCGCTGTGTGACAAGCAATGGACCGATCAGGCCGCCCTCGAGGGGCATCTTCGGGACAAGTTGCAGCACTCAGAGGCTGCCGCGTCACTCGAACATGTGCGGTCGACTGCCGCGAACGCCACTGCGGCCAAGATGCAGGCTGTTCTGTCCACCGTGGTCGACCCGTTGGTTGAGGTCGGAAAGGGAGCCGGAGCGGATGAGGCTGCGAACGACCTCGACTCGGTACGGGATCTGTTCGCGGACGCGAGTCAGCGGTTGGCCTCGATGGTCACCGTCGAGGGTTTGGACCAGCTTCGAACCGACATCGAGTCGACTCGCACGGTCGCGAGCGACGCAGCAAAGGCGCTTGGCTCCGTAGTCGACGCCAAGCCCGATCAAAGCGGCGTCGCCAATTCACGCACCTTCCTTACGATCGCTCAGGAGAGATGGTCAGTCTTCCATCACGAGTGCTCAACGGCTGCCAGTGCCGAGGCAGCCGCTAGGGCCGCCGAGGCGGCGCACGACACGTACTGTGCCGCACTCGACACCGGTTTGGCATCGATCTACGCCGATGTCGAGCAGCGCTTCGCAAGCCTGTATCGAAGCCTCAACGCCGGTGACGAGGACGGTTTCAAGGCGAACCTGTCGCCGAGCCGGCAGAAACTCGATCTGTTCGTAGATTTCTACGGCCTAGGCATGTTCCCGCCCGCCGCGTACCACAGCGAGGGCCACCAGGATGGCATGGGCGTGTGCCTGTACCTCGCGCTCATGGAACGACAACTCGGAGCGGACTTCCGACTGGCAATATTGGACGATGTCGTGATGTCCGTCGACGTCGGTCACCGTCGCCAGTTCTGCTCGATGCTGAAGTCCGAGTTTCCGGATGTGCAGTTCATCGTGACGACCCACGACGAGGTCTGGGCGAGGCAAATGGTCAGTTCGGGTCTCGTCGCCAAGAAGCGCCAAACGCGGTTCGTCGGCTGGAACGTCAATGACGGCCCCTCGGTGATGGAGGGTGCCGATGTCTGGGAACGCATCGACCAGGACCTCGACCAGGGAGATGTGAATGCAGCCGCCGCAAAGTTGCGCAGGAACATGGAACAGTCGCTCGCCGAAATCGCCGAAGGACTCGGCGCACAGGTCGTCTACCGCGCCAGTAGCACCTGGGATCTCGGCGAGTTCCTCGACGCCGTGAAGGCTCGCTACGGCAAGCTCTTGAAGGACGCAGCTGGGGCGGCCAACTCTTGGAACGATGACACTGCCGGCGACAAAGTCAAGGCAGCCAAGGATGAGTTTGCTGCCGCGAAGTTGGCGCAGCAGAGCGAAACGTGGGCCGTGAATCCGGCCGTTCACTACAACGAATGGGAGAACCTCGGCCGGCAGGACTTCGAACCCGTCGTCAAGGCATGCCGAGAGTTCTTGGCGATCTTCACCTGCGAGAAGTGCGAGTCGCGGCTCCACCTCTCGGGCAATGCCGGTGCTGCACACGAGTCCCTCAGGTGCAGGTGCGGACACGAACAGTTCAGTCTCGTGAGGAAGTAGCCCACTCCTTCTACGTCCGCCGATTTCTTCGGGAACAAGATCCAAGTGTGCACGCAGTCTAGGAACGAGAAAGTGGCGTTGTCGACGAGTTGACATGGGGCCACGACTACTGCGCTGAATCACTCCGGTATTGATCGAGGTTCTGGGGGGCCCTGCAGTCTCTACCAAACCCGGCGTGAATCAAAGCTTGCGTCAGGGAGAGGTGACAGAGTCTCCTACGCGCGCAATAATCGAGCGCGTGGCTTCTGAAGAACTTGAGTTTTGGCTCTCTGTGGTAACTGGCGCCGTTCCGCAACCGTCCAACGAATTCATCGTGATCGCGTTTCCCACCGACGCCGTCCGCGACGAGTACCTCTCTGATATCTCGAGTCGCGCCGAATCTGAAGTGCGGAAAGTGCTCGCGACCATGCTCGGATCGTCACGTTCGCTTGAGGAGTGGGATGATCTTCAAGTCCAGATTCTCCAGCTAATGCACACTGAGGGAATCGCTCCACCCGGGGTGGAGGGCGACTCACTCGGCACCCGGCCCCAGATCAGCGACTACCACAGGCGGGCTATCTTGGCCGGAGCCGGCATGTCCGCCGAACCAACGTGGCCCGGGCTCACCTGGGTTCTGGATCTGCTTCCCGGGTCACCCGACCGTGCCTTGGCAGTCGTGTCTACCTATCTGAGTGCCTACATTGAAGTCCTGCCGGACTGGCGCATAACTGGGCTGAGCGATGCCACAGACATAATTCGATACCGATACATTCTCGGCGATACCGACGCCCATCATCGCGTCCTGAGTTCAATTGACTGGCGCGATTTTGAGTTCCTAATCGCCGCTCTATACGAGGCAAAGGGTTATGAGGTCGAAGTAACTCCTCGACAAAAGGATGGAGGCGTCGACGTCATTGCCAGACGTTCGGGCGCTGACGCTGAAACCTTATACATCGCTTGTAGTCGAGGCACTGGCAAGAAGAACGCCGATGACGTGGCGGCACTTAACGGGCGACTCGATACTGGCGAAAGAGCGAGCCGCGGAATTTTCGTCAATAGCGCAGGCTTTACAGAGCAGGGTTACGGTACAGCAACCGAAATCGCGATGGAGATGCCGCGGGTTACGCTGCTTGGCGGAGATGAACTCCGATCTCAGCTGAACGAGCACCTTGGGACTGACTGGCCACACCGCGTCGACGGGATCGTGGTGGCTGTTCGTCGCTTGCAGAGCGACGGTGCCGAGGCACCATATGAACAGTGAGGATAACGACGACTGGCTGCAATACCTGTTCACTGTCCCCAATAGGTCGCGGCCTAGCCAATGTAGACCTCATGCAATGGGCAGACTCGCCCGTCGTTGGTCTTGCGCGGGCACGCAAGTAGCAGGACGTCAACAAGCATTGAAACCAACAAGACCTCGATGATCGTGTGAGTACGCTACCTGTTGCGTTCATTCTCGTGTGCTCCGACGACTCAGCGATGATCGACGATTTGGAGTGTTGTTGAGAGGCGTCCGGTTGGTGCGTCGCTGCGGTGCGCATAGGCACCTGTAATTTGCAAGAATGCTGCCCATGCATCGCCCCAGTTCCCGGGGGCGCGCACCCGTTTCTCACCGACGATAGCCCAAACAAGCGCCGATCCTGTATCTGTCAGATACTGACTAAGGTAATCTTCACGCACCATCAGTGAACTGCGCTGTTCATCGTAGATGGACGGGTCGAAAGCCACCAGTTCCCCGGCATCGTCTACGTAGTTCGCGCCGACACCTGTCCAGCACAGCTTGAGTGAGTCGATGATCCGTGAATCAGGTCGCAGGAGCGGAACATGATGCGCTAACGAGCAATCATATCCGCCGTTCTCAGCGGCGTAAGAATACGCCACTGCAGACAAGGGAACTGGGCACACCTGTCCGTCGCCGAAAGGCTCGGGATATTGAGGCTCCAAGTAAGGACCAAGGATCTGCTGAAACGGGTGGCTCCAGCCCAGCTCGCCAAAGAACAGCCTGCTATCACCTGGCGGTTCAGGCAACCAACGATTCCAGAAGCTGACTTCCTGTGCCCAATTCAGAAACTCATCTACGGCATCGGCAGGGACAAAATATCCATGAGTATCAAGCCAGAGTTCTCGATAGTCGAGTTCATCTTCTTCACGACCGGCCTCGAGCGGCAATTTCCAAATGTCCATACCGTGAAGCTTCACCCAACGACTGCCAGCATCTTCGTCAGTAAAATAGAGCTGTAGATCGCGGCCCGGAATATCGTCAGTACGTTGTACCCAATCAAGATTGCTGGCTTCCTCTGAGGTAGGTATTGCAACCTCTTTGGCCCACCATTGACACTTAGCCGCTCCACTCTTCTGTTGAGTTCGCTGCGGAAACACAACAACGGATGGATCGATATCTCGTTCGAATGATTGCCAGGGGCCTTGATATGTGTTCGATGACTCGATGTCGGAGTAACGCTCGCGGTACTGAAAGTGATCTGAAATGTAGGCAAGTATCTCGTGGTATGCAATCCATTGGTATTTCTTGCCCATGCGCTCTGCTTTTTGGGTATCCCCTCTCTCCAAGGACCTCATCCGTAAGTCGAAGCTGCCGAATCGGTCGGTCGTCCAGCCGAGGTCGAATGCCCGCCACAGCACGTAGCGCTGAATGATTTCGAGACTTAAGCGGGGCTCCCCACGGTCCCGCAGCGCCATGAGTTCGTCGTATCGTTCTCTCTGCTCGCCGTCTAGCATCTGTGTGACGGACTGCTCGACCCCGAGGTCAGCCAACCAAGGTCGAATGGCGAATGCGAAACCCGGCTCATCGGCCTCGCCTTGTTGGTTGGACTCGTCGCCAGTGACAAACCTGATCGTCGGCGGGCGTGGGCGTTTACGTTCGATCAGCCGTACGAAAATCTCTCGCAGGTCCGCGTCCAGCGAGTCCAAGAAGTCCTCTAGCTGTTCATCGCATGATCGCCAACGGGGGTCGTGAATGGGTACAGATAGCCACGTTCTGGACTCGCTGCTGGAGTTTGTGCCAATGATGTACCGCCCGAAGTCCCAGTGCATTACCGAGAATCGAATCTGCCCTCGTGCGCGCTCCATGTCGGATGCCTCTTCAGAGGCATCCACGTCATCCGGGTCGAGTTTCTCGAGTTCGGTGTCGCTAGGAATATGAGGCCATTCGCTCGGGTACGGCGGCTCGATCTTGGAACGGTCGACATCGATCTCGGTACCCAAGTAGAGCGCTCGTTCGATTGCGCCGCGTGCGTAATCGCGCGTGAGGTAGTGCACCGGTGGTTCGCCGTCGGCAAACACCTCCCCGTATACGGCTTCTGCTAGTGGGGCCAGTGCCTGCGCGTCCGGGCTGCGCATGGCGATGCCATACGCAGCAGCCATTACGCGTTCGCATACGTAGGGGTCATCGACGCGGCGAAAGCGGTGCACGAGCTGTGCTGCCAAGTCAAGGTGCCCGTGAAGCAAAGCCACGAGGCACTTTGTTGCCCGGTCTCTCACGAATCGATTGGAGGCGGTCAGGAACCAAGCCAGCACGACAGCGCACGCCCTTGCTGAATCGGGGTCGGCGGTCGAATCTGTCGCGTGCAGGCCCTCTGCCCAGTCCAATAGCCGGTCCACGGGGCCGTCTTGGCCGTAGGTGTAGTGCAAGTAAGTGGACCAGACGGCGTCACGATCCGGCATCAGAATCCGACGCAGGCGATCGTCGAGGGACTCGACACCGATCGGATGGCCGGGGATCGTTGCGCACGTCACGAGCGCGTCGAGGAGCCGCCACCGCTCGTAGCCGCCAGCCCCCTCGAACGCCGCGTCTACGAGTTCATTGCACCTCGGACCGATCGTGTCAGGGTCTCGCCACGGCAAAGCGCGAAAGAACGCTTCGACCATCGACGGGCCAGATACGTCGTCCCAGAAGACATCGAGCAGTTCGACGCCATAACGCTCTGGTACAAGAACCGTGAGCGCATCCTGCAGACCCGGTCGCCAGGCCAGAGCGAATGCGATGCCGTCGGCGTTCTCGCCGTCCAGTGTTGCTGTGAGGCTTTCCACGGTTTCGTGGGAGGAGACAATGTGGCGTGCAACGAGATGGTCAGCGAACCACTCGAAGCCAACTTGGACTGTGATTTCTGATTCTTGACGGCCGCTGGGGACCTCGATGAGCAGCCCATTGTCGACGAGCGCCCGATACAAGGAACGACTGAATCCGCCTGTGGGCGCGAATGCACTGATGAGTTCGAGCGCATCGTCGCGGGGCAGCCCGTACGTTCGGCGGCCGGCAAGCTCCGTAGCGAAACCGTCGAGCGCCAATCTGACGGTCGCCGTGTGCCGGTCAAGGTCTAGCGAGTCTGAGATGTCGGCATTCACACCATCTAGGTACCTGTCGAATACCTGCGTGATGCCCTCGGCGCCCACCGGGAAGCGGCGCTGATCGGCGCGATGCAGTCCTTCGCACAGCGTCTTCAGAAACAGCGGGTTGTCGAACTCCGGACGCAGCAGCGGTGTCGTTGGGAACTCCAGTTCGAAGTGCTCGCAGTATCTCTGCACAGCTGCGTACGTCGAGTCCGCGAAGCCATGGTGTTCCAGCCGGTGTGCGCTCTGGAGCACTTCTTCGCTGACGATTCGCTCCAGGTAAGGCGTCCTCACAGAGAGCACGGTCCCAATCCACGGGGAGCGCCTCAGCCGCGCAAGAAACGGCGCCAAGTGCGCCCGCCAGATGGCATCACCCTCGCCTTCGTTGATGGCGTCGATGATGACCAGGGCGCGGCACGAAGCGGCTTGGGCAGCCGCCTCCAAGGCACCAACGAACGTGTCAGCCGACCTGCTGCTCAGATCGAGCTGCTCCAGCACCTGTGTCCATGGGTCGGCCTTGGACAGAAACCGCTGTCCCATGAGAACGACCGTTGGCAGGCCTCGCGAGATTCGATGGTTCGCGACATCGCACAGCAGGTGCGTCTTGCCAGTTCCGGCATCCCCTGTGACGATCAGCAAGTCCGCATTGACGACCGACTCGCGCTGTCGCAGTTCGTCCTGGGTCCTCCAGAGTTGATTTTCCAAATGGCGTAAGGCGAATCCCGCATCATGAAACGGATTCGACCGTCCTGCATGCGTCGCCTCGCCTACCGGGTGCGCTTCGTCGTGGTGGCGCTCGGCTGACGCGAGTGCCTGGTGACGGTCGTCAACCAAGTCGAGCGTTTGCTGGATGATCTCGCAAGTTTCGGAGACCTGCCAAGGCCGATCCGGTGGACAATCGAAGTCCGCGAGCGCTCGGATGACCTTGTCGCGCGCGTCGGCGAGCGGCTTGAGTATTAGGTCATCGTTCGACGGATCCTCCGTGGGAAGGCGGCGGATGGAGTAGAGGCGCGCACGACGGATGTCGTTGGCGAGTTGCTGCACGGATGCCCCGGCGCCGTCTGTCCGCCCGAAGAGCTCCAGAGTCTGGGCAATCGGCAACTCCACATGAAGCTCGGGCGTATAGCGCGCTCCGGCCGATGCGACTGCTTCATCCAGGCGTCCTTTGAACCAGCTCTCGACGAACAGCTCTGGCTCGCCGAACCAGAATTCGAGCCTGCCTGAGTGTTCTTGTTGCGAGAGTCGATCCCATAACTCCGACTCGCCCCACCAGACGAACTCGACATCCATCTCGCGATCGGCTGCCCAGTCCCTCCACTTCGCGACGCGCTCATGCCACTTCTGCATCTCGGTCGTGATGTCTGGTCGACGCCCATCCGCTCGGTTGCGTGGCACGCAGACGTAGTAGCGAGTGAGCCGGGGGTGACTATCGAGAGCCTTCTTCACCGAACCGTCAAGCTGATTCCACTGCGTTGGCGTCAGCGCTCTCTCGAAGAACTTTGCCTGCCATCCCCACTCTGCGCCATTGCTCAACGTGCAGTAGCACTCGACGCCTGCGTCCGGATTGCCGGTGCGAACGAAGTCAGCGCCGGCGGGAGATTCGTAGCGGGCAAGCTGGCTGCAGAGTTCTTCGAAGGCTGTCGCACGCGAGCCGTCGAATTCTCGCAGGTTGGCCCAAACTGATGTCACCGACGCCGACCCCTCTCCGACCGAGTCGAACCTACCGTCCAGTCCGACGTAGCCACAGGCCGTTTACGCGCGGATGCGACCGCCCCAGGCACACGCCGTAGTTGTAGCGATTGGGCGCAAGTGCGGCGTTGGTAGATTTCCTGCGCGGCAGTGTCCGAAGGGGAGTGTGCGGTGGTCAAGACCAGCTTGTTCGACCTGCTCGGTCGCCCAGTAGAGGGCATTGGCTCCGACAGCGGAACGAGCCAGACATTCGCTCCCTCGGAAACGTACGACGACGATGGCTTATTGCCGTCGATGGCGGATGTCGGAACGTCAGTGACGAGAGTTGAAGCGGAGACCGTCGACGACGACGGACTGTTGCCGTCGATCGCAGACTTCGGTACGTCGATCACCGGCGTGGGGCCCGAGACGCACGACGATGACGGGCTGCTGCCGCTGTCGTAATGCACCGCTACGCGCTGCTCGTGGGCAGCGAGTCGGACTTCCATCTCCGAGCTGTCGCAGAGAGGCTTGGCCAGCGCCGTGTTCAGCCGCTGGTCTTCGACGCTGACTCGCTTCCCCAGACGGGCTACTCATTCTCGCCTGGCGAGATGACGATCGGGGGCACCCAGATCGCTGGCGGCACCCGCGGGTGGCTACGACGCGTCGCGCCAAGCCGATGGACGACGGGAGAGCTGGTGGGGTCCGTGGCAGATGTCTCGCTGCGGGCGCGTGTGAGCCTTGTTGCCTCGCTAACCCGATTCAGAAACTGCGAATGGTTGACCCGCGTGGACACCCTTCAGGCGGCCGAGGATCGCCTCCACCAGCTTGCGACCGCACGCCACATCGGTATTGAAACGCCGAGGACTGTCGTGTCCGCTGACCCTGATGAGATCCGGCGCACCTTGGGCAGTGATGCTGTCCTCAAGCCGCTTGTGACGGGCGCGTTCGTTGACGAGAACGGGCAGCCTCAGGTAGTGCACACGGCTGAACTGACCGAGGAAGTCCTGACTAGGGGTGATTTCGCTGCCGCCCCATTCATCGCGCAAGAGCGAATCGAGGCACGGCATCACCTGCGCGTTGTCACGGCGAGAAGTGAAGTACGCACTGCGGCGCTCGACGCCCGGGACTGGCCTCTCGACTGGCGGATGGCTGAAGATGCACACAGCGCATGGCATCGGTATGACGCGCCCGATGTCGAAGCCCAGGCGCTCCGCCTCGTCGGCGCCCTCGGCGTCGGCTTCTCGAGCCAAGACTGGTTAGTTCCCGCGGACGGACCAGCTGTGTTCATCGACTTGAATCCGGCAGGGCAATGGATGTTCCTGCCCGAAGACGTTGCCCAACCCATTACGGAGAGCATCGTCGACTTCCTCTGCGGTCAGCCGTGAGTGCTAACGAGGATGCCTCGGAGTCTGACGAGGCGATGAAAGAGGTACAGCCGCGAAAGCGCCGCAAGGGCCACAACCACGCAGCCTTCCTGCTCGCCTCGCTCAGCCGCTACTCGCTCAACTACTACGCGGACAGAAAGGTCCATCCCGGCCGTATGGGCTCGGGGATCGACGACTGGGACGACGAAGACCAGCAATTGGCCATCGAGGAAGGGAGGAGGCAGCTCGACACGCAGTTCGCACAGCTCCAGCACATCATCCGCAGGGCGAGTGTCCTCTTGCCTGTCGGACTTGCTATCGCAGTCTTCTTTCTCACCGCGCTCGACGACGCTGCGGCCTTGGGACAACCATCTCGAACAATCATCCGCTTCTTGTTGCTGGCGGGTGCTGTAATGGCTAGCTGGGGCACGCTCGTCATGGGGGCGCTCATAGGAGCGCGGTCAGACTTCAAGACAACCGACGCGCTCCTATTGACCGAGGAGCCTCCAGGCCTGCGGCGCTACCTTGCCCGCGACTATGCCGAGAATGTCGCGACGGGTGTGAACACCCTCGCCGCTCGGCTCACTCATCTGGGAACCGGCGTCATGTGGATCGTCCTAGGAGCGCTCGTCGGAGCAGTCGGACTAGCGATGATCTACTGGCAGCCCGTCGCCTCGTTGCCCGTCGAGCCGCAATGTTGCGTTGTGGAGTGTTGTGACCTTGGTGCCTAACTGCGATGGCTCTGTTCGATGGCGTCGAGAATTCGCATCAGCAGGCTCGCAGCAGCGACGGCGTCTGCGGCTTCTGCGACATCGTCGTAGTCCACATCTCGGTGCCCGGCCGGATTCCTGAGTACGGCGTAGGCACCAGCAAAAAGTGCCCGTCGCCCCTCGCGCTCGCCGCTCACTGCATTCGGATCGGTCAGAGAGCCGTCTTTGCCGAACGCCTGGTTCATCAGATCGACCCCGACAAGATCGTCCCCGAGACCACTGAGTGCACGTACCCGTACCTCGATCGCCTTCATCGAGACGAACACGGCTTGTTCGTACTCGCCAAGTAGGAATTGCCGACGCGCTCGGCGCTCGATCTCAGGGTGGAGGCCCTCCGCGACCTGGTGGAGCGAGCGAACGTGTTCAAGACCCTTCGTGAGCGCCTCTCGACCTGCCCGGGTGATGAATATGGAAAAGGGATCTGTCTGTTCGAGGTCGGCCGCGATCAACCCTCGGTTTCGTAGCCAAGCCAGAGCCTCCTGGATTGCGCGGCGGGCCTCGATTGGCTGCCGGTGTCGCGATTGAAGTGCGAGCAAGTGGTAGCCGCGGACACTCGACGAACGCTCGAGGTCCTGGAGAACGAGGAGGCCGAGCTCATCGATGGGAAGTTCTTCGATTGCTTGTGGGTCGAGTCTGAGCACTTGACCAGTTTGGCGACTGCGCCTTCTGTCGCACTTGGGGTCTGAGGCGAGGTGATCGCCCTCGGGAGTTGTAGCGACTGAGCTGCGAGATGGCGGTATCGCAGTTTCACGCGAGGCGCCCAGACCGGCGACAATGGTCGGCCATGGTCACGGGTGAGCTGAAGCGGCAGATCGATGCGGTGTGGAACGACTTCTGGTCGGGGGGCATCTCGAACCCGCTGGAGGTGATGGAGCAGCTCACCTACCTGCTGTTCATCAAGGCGCTCGACGAGCAGCAGACGCT
>JAJEIW010000268.1 GCA_022828045.1 Acidimicrobiia bacterium
GGCAGGGGCCGGTTGGCGAACGGGTACCACTGGTTGTGCCCAGTGGGATTGGGGATGGTGTCATTCATCGGTGACGCTCCTGAGCAGGCACGGCCAGAGTCAATTCTGGTGCAGAAATTGGGTACGAGGTGCCGCGTGTCAGAGACCTGCGAATGGATTTATCACCCGCAGGCCGTCGTAGTCCTGCTCCGCGCTCATGTCCTCGGAATACACCGCGTCGCAGCCCGCCAGCTTCGCGGCGGCCAAGATCGCGCCGTCCCAATATGACAGCCCGACTTGTTCACTGATGGCGACTCCGAGCTCGAATACCTCAACCGTAACCGGCTGTATCTTTGCCGCTTCGATGCCGCTCAGGAACGCAAGGGCCTGTTCGGGAGACAGCACGCGTGTGCGGCGACGGTGCGTCGCTTGGCTATAGAACTCTGCCATCACCTGCACCGACAGCGCCAAGTCATCTCGGGTGAGAACCTCTATGGCGCGCCCCCGCTTGTCGTGCTCTGCGTCGGAGAAGCTGACGGCATACAGCAGCACGTTGGTGTCAACGAAGCGCATGCCGGTCGTGGAGCTGATCGCGCGGCAGATTCTCCGACATGAGCAACCCGCCGCCGGCTGCGGTTATGTCTTCGATGACAGCCAAGAGACAGGCACGCCGTTGGCTTGCCGCGTCAGCGTTGTCTTCGCTGCCGCTTGGAGTGATCGCAGCGTCACCATCAGCCAACCGTCGCAGGAAGTCGCGGACCAGCGCCGAGACCGAGGTGTCTTGCTCGGCGGCGCGCACCCGGGCCAGCCGATGCGTCTCGTCGTCGACCGAGACGGTGATGTTTCTCACGGTGTCTCCTCCGCTGCTGGCACATCGGCAGCCGGGCGGCACTTGGGCCATGCCGTCGGACTGCCTGCGCAGCCTGACTGTGATTCACAGTATCACAGCGACTGTGTACGCTACACCTTGTCGCAAGCGGAGAGACGCCCAGCTCGAGTAGCCGAAATTCAACGACCACGGCCACGGTTTGACTGGCGTCCTCTTCACTCTGCAATGTCCCTTCACTGCCAACGGTCACGAACTGCGACTCGGGCACCGGAGGCTGCCGCCGCGGCATCATAGAACATGCGAGGACTGGCGGAACTCGCCGTCGCGGATAACTGATGACCGCTGGCGCAGATTTCAGTGTATTTCGTGCTTGATGTCGACCTCGGCTTCAAACCCGCGGGTCAGAGGCCCAGAGAGCAAGTTGTTGGACGCAGCGTTTCCGCAGGTCAGCGCCTATTGGCGCATGCTCTTGGCACGGTTCACCGCGGTTGGGACACGACCGGACGCATGTTGTGGTCCGCTTGTGTCGTACGGTGTCAGTCCCCGCGGTCTGACCGGAGCGGGTGCCCTTCGAGGAGGAACTGTGCCAGTCGAGATGGCCATTTGGCGGATGACCGAAACCGATCCGCTCCCGCTTGGGGCGTCGACTTTGGACTCCGAGGAGCGCTTGGAGGACATGCTCGCTCGAACGCCGTCGATGCTGGGGATGGAGTTGCTCATCGTCGGCAGGCAGGTGACGACGGACTTCGGCGGGGTTGTGGACTTGTTGGGACTCGACGCGGAAGGCCGGGTGCACGTTCTTGAACTGAAGCGCGATCGCACTGCGCGTTCCGTCGTGGCGCAAGTGCTCGACTACGGGTCATGGGCGGAGGCATTGAGCCTCAGCGAGATCGAGCAGATCTTCACCGAGTACCGCGGCGAGGGCACAACCCTTGAAGTCGAATTCGCTGAGTGCTTCGCAAGCCCGCTACCCGACGTCGTGAACTCTGAGCAACGGTTCACGATCGTCGCCTCTGAGCTAGACGCAGCCTCAGAGCGCATCGTGCGATTCCTCGCCGAGTCATACGAGGTGCCGATCAGCGCTGTCTTTTTTCGGCACTTCGCCGAGGTGGACCGCAAGTACTTGGCGCGTACGTGGCTGCGCGAACCTCAACCCTCAGACAGCACAGCTCGACGGACATCACGCAGCAAGCGGCGGCCTTGGAACGGCCGCGACTACTACGTCATCTTGGGCAGTGTCGCCAGCGAGCCTGTGCGCTATCAGGTAGCTCGCGAGCACGGGTATCTCAACGCCGGTGGTGGAGAGTGGTATTGGAAGCCGCTGCGCAATCTCAAACCGGGCAATCGCGTGTTCGCGTACGTGGGTGGTGCGGGGTATGTGGGCATAGCCCAGGTCACCGGCGAAATGATCCCCGCGCGGGACGCCAAGGTGATAGTCGGCGGCGAGAGTCGTTCGTTGCTGGACCAGACCGAAGTCAACGACGACTTCAGAGATAACGCACTATCGGACGATCACAAGAGGACTGAGATGGTGGTACCCGTCGAATGGGCCAAGATTGTGCCGATTGATGAGGCCGTACCCGGAGCGGGCCTCTTCTCGTCACAAGTCACCGCATGCCGACTGACAGATGAACGCACAATCGAAACGGTCGAGAGGGAGCTAGAGGTCAGCAGCATCAGTTAGCCGCCAACCAGGCGTTGTGCTCTCTGCAATTACTCCCGCGGGTTTGTCCGCACGACACGAGCGTCACATCAAGGCAACGCCAAACTTGGGATGGTCCCGGGTTCTCACGCGTGCTAGCTAATCCAGCCATGTCACGTCAGCACAATGCCGCCCTCGCACAGAGCCGGAGCGAGCTTCCGCTTCATCCTGGTGCCCGCGGTGGCGACTGCTGCCCGCACCCTCGCCTGAACCAGCCAGCCACGGGCACGCTCCCGCGAGAGCGCCGTAATTGTACAATTCGTACATGACCGAAATCGCATTCAGCGATGCACGGAATCGTCTGGCCGAGGTGATCACCGAGACCAGCAAGTCCGGCGAGCCGATTTCCGTGACGCGGCGCGGCCGTCGTGTCGCAGTAATTCTGGGCGCCGACGCCTTTGATGAGCTCGTCGACCGCGCCGATGAGGCCGAGGACCGTCGTGCACTCGACGCGGCTCGAGCCGAAGATGACTACGTGCCTTGGGAGGAAGTCAAGGCTGCGCTCGGGCTCGATTGAGCCGGCACATCAGTGAGCCAGTACAGGGTCGAGATCTCCCGCCGAGCGGTCAAGGCGATCGCCGGGCTCGAACGCGCCGACCAGCTCCGGGTT
>JAJEIW010000277.1 GCA_022828045.1 Acidimicrobiia bacterium
ATCTGTGCACGGTTGAGCGAGATGGAGCGGTTCGCGTAGTCGAGCGACTGCAGGTGGCGGTTCCACAGGCTGATGTTGGCGTAGCGGCATTCGGGCCAGCGGCCCCGGATCACCAGCGCCTCCTCAGGCCCGATCACGAACGGCGCCAAGGCGTACGCAGCATCGAAGGCCGACAGGCCGAGGTCGCCGGGCAAGCCGGGCGGCGGGAACTCATTCGGCACCAGCGACACCCACGATCGGGGTTCGCCCTGGGCCATCGGCACGCGATCCACGGTGAGCTCGCGGATCATTGCCGCCATGCGGCGGATGCCGGCGCTGACCGAGTCGTCGGATGGCCGGGGCGGGGGCGTGCCGTCAATGACCTCGATGTCCATTTCCGGGATCCGGGCGGGGTTCGTCGCTGCGTGCGTGGTGTCCTCGAAGTAGTGGCGGCTGATGATCGCCCCCTCTTCGGGCGGCAGCTCCAGCCAGTTGCGCTGGCGGGGCTCGCCGCCGACGATGATCTCGAACCGGCCGTCGGCGTCGACATCGAGGGTCGTGTCGTTGAGCACGCTGAGCACCTGGTTGTCCATCGAGCCCCATCCGACGCTGGACTCGACGGTGATCGACAGGTAGATCGCGTGCTTGGTCTCGCCGGTCACGCGGTACGCATAGTCGGCCGACACCGGGGCCTCGAAGTAGATGGTGTCGGGGTTGTCGCCCAGCAGCTTGCGGCTCGGCGTAACCAAGCGCCGGAACCGGGGAGCGGACGGGTCGCGCTCGAACAGCCCCGCCAGTCCCCACTGCAGGTAGTGCATGAGGGCGCGGTGCGCCTCCACGGCGTCATCGGCGGTGTACAGGTTCCACTCGGGCGACACCCAGCGCTCGTCGGCGTCACGCAGCGTCTCGAGCAGCTCAGCGAGCGCCCGGCGGGACTCGGTCTCGGGAAGCGGGTCCATCAGCGTGGTCGGCTCAGCCCTCGGGGGGCAGGTCGAACCGCTCGATGTACTGGGCCGTGGCGTCGCGTATGCCTTCGGCGGTCATTCCCCAGTCTTCGGGCTGGTAGCGGTGGACGCCGTACTTGCCCTTGGGCTTGTGGTCCAGGTAGTCCCGCACTGCGGCGGCGTACGCATCGGTCATCGACAGGCCCATCTGTTCGAGGGCCGGGCCAAGCGCTCCGATGGGGTCGCTCACCAGCTGCGTGTAGCTCACGTCCACGAAGCGCTCGTCCGGCACGACGCCGTTGGCTCGCAGGTTCACCGAGTCGTTGAGGGCGAAGGCGAAGGCGTCGTGCACGAACTGGGCGTTGCCGACGGCGTCCACATCGGCGAAGCGCATCCAGTGGATCATGGCGGTGATGCTGGCGGTGGAGGCCATGGTGCGGGCCGGATCCCGGTGGGTCTGGATCACCCAGGCATCGTTGAACTCCGCGAACAGATCGGGCAGCACGAAGAGATGGCCGGGGGTCTTGAGCACCCATTGCGTGGGGCCCGCGCCGTGCTGGAGCACCTGCAGGATCTGCCGCTCGTAGCTGTAGTTGACGGCCAGATCGGGCATCCACTCCGTCAGCGGGGCGATCATGCTCCAGTGGAATCCGGCGAAGCTGCCGGTGGTGAGCGTGATGCACTCGACGGGCAGGTCGGCCCGGAACTCGTGCATGGCCAGGAACTCGGGCTGGATGTCGGCCCAGAACTCCTGCTCGCTCTGCCCCATTTCCAGCCGATCCGCGAGGCCGGTTTCGGGCAGCGGCACGGGGTGCAGCGCCTCGGCGCCGATTGGGGCTCGCAGGTCGGGATGCAACCCCAGCAGTTCGAACAGGATCGAGGTGCCCGAGCGGGCCGGGCCGGCAATCATCAGCGGGGCGCGCTCGGGCTCGGCGGTGATCTGCGGGGTTGTGTCGATGGCAGCGGTGAGCAGCAGCCGGGTGCGCAGCGAGCGCAGCAGCTCCTGCTTGGTCATCAGCCGACCGAGCACATGCATGGGCGAGCCATCCAGATCAGCGGCCAGCGACTCAAAGCGCTGCTGCCAGTCGGGGTCGCCCAAGTCGCCAGCAGGCATGCCGCCAAGCGATGCCGTGGCCAGCTTCAGCAGCTCACCGGCGTCAATGGGCACCAAGTCCTGGGGACGCCCCCCGATCGAGTCACCCATGAGGTTGATGCGCCGCACCCAATCAGGCCGGGTGTACCGCTCACCCATGGTCGGAAATGCGTCTGTGTTCTCTGACATACCGCCGGTCAACGTACCAGCCCCCCGCCGGCAAGTGTCCATATGCCATACCATATGGTCATGTCTCGACGCGAAGTGCTTGTCCAGCTCGACGACGAACTCATCGAACGCCTCGCGGAGATCGCCACTGCCGAGGGAACAAGCAGGTCGGCACTACTCCGCCGCGGCGCACGCGCTGTCATCCATGCGGCCGACGTGGCCGCCGCCGATGCTGAACTGGTCGCTGCATACCGTCGTCAGCCCCAGGATCCAGCACTCGTCGAGGCAGCGACGCGGCTGGCAGCCGAGACAGCGCCGCGGTGGTAGCGCGCAACGAGATCTACTGGGGCGATCTCGGAGAGCCAAGCGGCCGGCGACCCGTCGTCGTGTTGACGAGGGACGCCGCAGCCTCAGTGCTGACAGCCGTGGTGTGCGCTCCCATCACACGCACGAAACGGGGCATCCGCTCAGAAGTGGAAGTCGGCACAGAAGACGGACTGCCACAGCCATCCGTCATCAGCTGCGACAACCTCATAACCGTGCCGATCACCCGCCTCGACGCCAACCCCGTCGGCCAGCTCGACACAATCAAGCGAGCCCAGCTCGACCAAGCCCTCCGCTACTCCCTCGACATCGCCTACTGACGCCTCCACCACGCCGCGACAGTCGAAGATCGAGCCGTCATGCCCGCCACGCTGCAGGCCCCGGGGGATTTCGCAGGGCGACTTCGACGAGCAGAGATAGCTTCCCGCTAGGCCGATGAGACGCAACGACGATGCACTGGCAACGATCGCACTGGTCAGCAGGCTGCGCGCGGATGATCAGCAGCCGTTGAAGGCATCGGAGTATTGGAGACTGAGTGCGATCCTCGAAGCTGGTCCGAGCAGCTTGCTCGGAAAGAGCGCCGCTGATCTTGCGATTGACTCTGATATCGCAAACTCGCTTGCAGATCGCGTGGCTGCTCTGGTGGATCGGGCGACGGCTCTCGCCTTCGAGCTCGAACGACTGGAACATTCCGGTGTCCGGACGCTCACTCCGTTCGACGAGCACTATCCGAAGAACTGGACTCAGTGACTCGGACCTAAGGCC
This sequence comes from Acidimicrobiia bacterium, assembly GCA_022828045.1. Classification (GTDB taxonomy): domain Bacteria; phylum Actinomycetota; class Acidimicrobiia; order Acidimicrobiales; family Poriferisodalaceae; genus Poriferisodalis. The sequence goes on from JAJEIW010000277.1 coordinate 3,274, forward strand.
CCTCCCCTGTTGTACGCAGCGGGGCCGGTCGAGCTCTTGGACACCGCAGGACTCGGGGTCGTGGGCAGCCGAGACGTGAGCCCGTCGGGGGCTGAGATCGCAATCGCAGCGGCCAAGTGCGCCTCTCGGCACAGCATTCCAGTGGTGTCGGGCGGAGCCCGGGGAGTGGATCAACTCGCCATGAATTCGGCGTTCGACTCGGGCGGAGCAGTCATCGGGCTGCTGGCAGATTCTCTCTCCCGCAGGCTTGCCAAGAGCGATGTCCGTGCAGCGATCCACAGCGGACAAGCCCTCATGTGCACGCCCTACAACCCCGACGCCGGTTTCAGCGCGGGCAACGCCATGGGTCGAAACAAGCTCATCTATGCACAATCGACGTTCACGCTCGTGGTCGCAACTGACGAGGGCAAGGGCGGCACCTGGTCCGGCGCCACCGAGGCGCTCGACCACAAGTTCGGTCGGGTCGCCGTGTGGCGAGGACCGGGCGAGGGGCCAGGCAACGAAACTCTTGAACGACGCGGCGCTGTACCCATCTCGGACCTCGACGACCTAGGGCATCTCCTCGATGGCGGCGGTGCCGATACGACCCCCGACACGTCTCCGCTCGTTTCCGGAGCTGAACAGGGTGTCCTCTTCAACGTCGCTGCTGCCAACTGATCGCGCCACATCAACGCGGACGGCGGTCAACCAGTCTGCCCGATTAGCGCTAACGCAAGTATTCGCTTGAAGAAGTGTTCGTAACCCTGCGCCGACTGATGTAGAGCGGCCACGCATTGATCGGCACGAGAACGATTATGTATCCAGATTGAGCTAGCTCGCTCCGCAACCCTCATGCCTCTCGGAGGACGACCTAGACGTTCCAACTAGGACTCAAAGCCCGGAAGCTGAATATTCTCGTATCCGTCGGCATTGCGCTTGGCCCATCTCATCAACGAGATAGCACTGGGATGGTCGGTCGCGTGGAACATGAAGTACTGAGGCCGACCACTCACCGGATCCTTTATCAACTGGGGAATCACGTACTGATACCCGAGTTCATAGAGAAGATCTCGATATCGATCAACGAGCGCACTGGCTGACGCTCCAGCTTCCCAGAGGTCAATCCAAGCTGATCGATGCCCAAACATTCGATCCAACGCTTCCACGCCAAGTGGCATATCGTGCTTTTCTCGATCACTGGGCCAAATGCGATTCACGACCTGATGCGTATTGAAGAGCGCCCATAACTCCACCTTGCACTTCCTAGGGCGACCACGGTCGTCTGGCGGGGGCTCGTATATCTTCCACTTGGCGAGCATTTCGACAGTCTCCCACCGCAGCTGAGTAGAATCCTGATCGAGTAGTGCGAAGCAGGCGCGTTCCGAGTCGAGTTGCCCTGAGTCGATTAGGCGGGGAATGACCTCGTTGCAGTCGCCATGGTGCAAGCTAATTCGTGCTACTTGTCAATCCGACAGCGTCGCGACCGAATCTTGAAGTTGGCTGAAGTTGCTGGCATCCGTTTCGCACGAGTGAAGACGGGAAAATGCACCGCTCTTGGCGGCTATGAGCGAACTCCCGTCGCGTACGTGCTGCTCGCCGTTACGTACCGAAGTTCCACGACCAGTACCTGCGAATGCGTCGAGAAACGTACCGCCGCCGGCGACACGGCGATACAGGACGAAGTAGTTCTCAAGCACGTCAAGCTTGTTGAGGGTCCAGCCGTGGTACTCACGAAGCTCGGTGATCGTGTCCCGAGGTCGAGGGACGACTCGGAATGAGTTGACCTCGTCCTCTATTGCATCGGGCTGAGTGTCGCTAAGATTAAACAACGTTTCCATCATGAACCCATTGTGATCAGACCATTGACATGACTATACACTGAGTTCAATCCAAAATGACTGAACAACTATCAGTGAACCGCTATCTCCACGGCTACACCGGGCATCGCATCATGGGTCAGGCCACCGAGTTCGCGACCACGGGCCTTCGGGGTCCGACCGCCCCATTGTTTGAAAAAGAACGCAACACCAGCGGCTGAGCACTGATCCCGCAGATCAGTGACCCATTCCTCTTCGATCGGCCGGGCGCGCGGACCACTTTCGCCGCCAGCGATGAGCCAGTGAATCTCGGTCAGGTCGAGTTTTGGTAACGCTTCCAAGAGCGGTTCTGCACTGATGAAGCGAACTGTTGCGTCGACCGAACGCAGGTGATCGATCCGGAAGGCGTAGCGAGGGGTCTCGACGGTGACGCCCATCCACACGTTGGGAGGCCATTCGAGCTTGTCGGCGACGGTCGCAAGCCGCTTCGAGCGCTTCGTGAGCACCTGATAGGTGTGCTGGGGCGTGTCGGCCATCACGGCGAACACCTTCTGGATGAAGTCCAGCGGCACCTCAGGATGGAAGAGATCGCTCATCGAGTTGACGAAGATCAACCGGGGCTTGCGCCAGCTCCGGGGACGATCCAGCAGGTCGTCGTGCAGCGTGAGTCCAAAGCCCGGGCCGCTCAGATCGGGATCGCCATCTCGCTGGTAGCGCTGATTGCCCATCGCCTTCAGACGCTTGGCCAACGTCAGCGCGTAGCAGTTGTCGCAGCCGACCGATGTTCGATCGCATCCAGTGGCCGGGTTCCATGTCGCCTCGGTCCACTCGATGCCGGTGCGGTCACTCACGATCCCCTCCCTTCGGCAGATGGACGGTCGGACGATTGGTCGACCTGTGCGTCGCTCAGCGCAGCGACTCGTCGGCAAGTGCACGAACTCAAGAGTGCACCAGGGGTGTTACGAGAATCGCTGACGAGGGTACGCGGGTTCCGCTGCTGGCGACAGGGCCACCTGCATTCGACGGATGCCACGCGACTCGCGGCCGATGGCGGCTCACTCGGCTTCGGCAGTACGCGTCAGACTCTCGGCGAGGGCTTGGATTTCGGCGAGGGCGGCTTCGAGGTCTTCGGCGATCTCAGCCGCGAGGACATCGGGGGGCGGCAGGTTGTCGGCGTCTTCGAGGCTCTCATCGCGGAGCCAGAACAGGTCGAGGCTGACCTTGTCGCGAGCGATCAGCTCGTCATAGGTGTAACGCTTGAACCGTTCGGACTCTGTGCGCTTGTGACGGGCGTCGGGTCGGTAGCAGGCGACGAAGTCGTCCAGATCGGCTCTGGTGAGCGGGTTCTGCTTGAGCGTGAAGTGCTTGTTGGTCCGCAGGTCATACACCCACAGCTCCCGGGTCCACGGGTCCTCGGCGCCCTCGCGACGACGGAAGAACAGCACATTGGCCTTCACGCCCTGGGCGTAGAAGATCCCCGTCGGCAGCCGCAGCAGCGTGTGGACCTCACAGTCGTGCAGCAGCCGGCGGCGGATCGTCTCGCCCGCACCGGCCTCGAACAGCACATTGTCGGGCACCACCACGGCCGCGTCGCCGCCAATGCGCAGCAGGCTCACGACATGCTGGACAAAGTTGAGCTGCTTGTTGCGGGTCGTCGCCCAGAAATCCTCCCGTTCATAGCTGTCCGATGACGACCGGCCGAACGGCGGATTGGTCAGCACCATGTCGAACGGCCTGCCCGGCGAATCCCGCAGCGCGTCGTCCACCACGATCGGCGAGTCCGACTCGGGGCTCTCGATCCCGTGCAACAGCATGTTCATCGCACACAACCGGGCAGGCAGATCCGCGATCTCCCAACCGGTGAACGCACCCGACCGCAAATGCTCGGCCTGATCGGGCTCCAACGGCGAGTGCCGCTCGACGATCGACCGGTACGCACCCAAGAAGAACCCGCCCGTGCCGCACGCCGGATCACAGATGCGGTGGCCGGGTTCGGGCTTCATCACGTCGACGATGGCGTTGATGAGCGCCCGGGGCGTGAAGTACTGGCCCGCACCCCGCGCGCCCTCCTGAGCGGTCTTCTCGATCAATCCCTCGTACGCGTCGCCTTTGAGATCAGCGTCGTAGCTCATCCACTCGTGCTGATCGATGAACTCCTTGATGAGCCTCTCCAACGTGGCGGGCGTCTGGATGCGATTGCGGGCCCTGTGGAACACCACGCCGAGCATGTCCCCACCGGTGCCCAGCGCGGCCAGAACATCGCCGTAATGGGCCTCAAGGTCCGCACCCGAACGGCTCAGCAACGACTGCCAATCGTGCTCGACAGGCACAATGCGGTCGCCTCCCAGCAACACGTACTGCTCATCGGCCATCTTCAAGAACAACAAATACGTCAGCTGCTCCAAGTAGTCGCCATAGGACAAACCGTCATCGCGCAGCACATCGCAGAAGTCCCACAGCTTCTGCACCAACGCCTTCGGATCCTCTGCAGGCACCCGCTCACGCTACGCCGCCCTCCCCGCCCTCGGACCAACCCCAGACTGTCTGGCCGTTCGAGGCATCAGTACCCTTGCCGCTATGGCCGCAACGCTGACGCGACTCAGACTGCCAGCGTTCAAGAGTCTGCGAAGCGCGCACGTCCGCCTCGGTCCGGTAACGCTGCTCGTCGGTCGCAACGGCAGTGGGAAGTCCAACATCATCGACGCCGCGGCGGTGCTGTCTGCCCTGGCCAGCGGTGCCACGATCCGAGACACGCTCGACGGAGGCCGTGACGGCCCCCTCGTTAAGGGAGGCTCCGAAGGCTGCGCCCCAGCGGGTCAGGACTCGTTCCGGATCGGTTGCACCGCTTCTATACGTCGCAAGATCTACCGCCTCGATATCGGAATCTCAGTCCGTCCAAGCGTGCAGATTCTGAGTGAGCGGCTCTGGACACGGCGCAATGGCGAAGTCCGAGACCTGCTGGCAACGGACCGCCCGCAGCCGGACTCCGGCGACATCACCGCCCGCTGGGACAATCGCAAGCAGGGTCCGAATCCCGCGGTGACGTTCCGGGCCACGCAACTGCTCACGTCACAGGTGGCTGCCCGAGTGCCTGCAAAGACGCAGGCAGGTCGCGAGATTCACCACGTTGCCGAGCAGATGCTCGAAGCTCTCCGCGGCATCTTCATTCTGGATCCCATTCCCCAGCAGATGCGTGAGTATGTGGCCGAGAAGGACACGCGCCTTCGCAGGAACGCCGACAATCTCTCCGCAGCGCTCGCCGACCTCATGCGCGATGAGCCAACGCGCGAAGCGCTGTTCGAAATGACGCAGTCGCTCTCTGAGGCGCAAGTAGCCGACCTGGGCGTCGTCAGGAGTGATCTCGGGGACGTGATGACCACGCTGCGCGAGCGACTCGGAGACGACCTGCACCCAATTCCTGCGCGCCTCATGAGTGACGGCACATTGCGCTTTCTGGCGATAGCCGCGGCGTTGCTCGAAGCTCGACCCGCCACCGACAAGTCTGGAGACTTGTCCGCTGCTCGCCGGCTGCTGGTGGTCGAGGAACTCGAGAACGGCCTGCACCCATCACAGGTGCAATTGCTCCTCAAGCGTCTCAAGTTGGAAGCGGCGACCGGCGCCAGGACCCTCGCTACAACTCACAGCCCTGCGATGCTCGACGCATTGACCGGTGACGACCACAAGGGGGTTGTCGTTTGCAGCCGCGATTCGGATGGTTGGACTCGGGCCACGGAGCTCACCGAGTTCCCCGACTACTTCGAGGTGATTGGCGGAGGGCCACTGGGTACATCGGCTATTCGAGATCGCCTGAGGCCGCAGGAGCACGAGCCGACGGAGCCGCGGTCGCTTGTCGACGTACTCGGACTCTGACCAGTGTCCAGCGCCTGGTCGGTGGTGTTCATCGACACCTCCATCCTCCTGCGTCTCGTCGGTATCGACGGCGACGAAGCCGCCCGCGAGATCGCGGCAGAATTCGAATCACGGGCGGCTGCCGGACAGCGGTTCGTCATTCCGGCAACCGCAATCGTGGAGACCGGAAACCTGATCGCCCAGCAGCGGTCGGACCGCCGACGCCTCGCGGAGCGGTTCCAAGCCATTCTGCAAGCAGCACGTCTCGCCGACCCGCCGTGGGTCATCCGCCCGGCAACCATCGATCAACAGTTCATCCAAGAATTGATCGACGGGGACTCGACCGGTTCAAATCTCATGACGCTCCTCGGTGACGGCCGGCTGGGCACTGGTGATGTGGCCCTGCTGGTGGAGCGCGATCAGTTCCCGCGCGAGACGGCATACGTCACGGCCGAGATTTGGACCTTGGACGATCAGCTTGCGGCCTACAGCCGATAGCTGTCACAGTGAGCCGCTCGCTCGCCCGCACCCGGTCTACGACGTCATCGGCATGCCAGCGATGCTGTCGAACCGTGACCTCGACCACTCCCTCAACGAATTGCAGGTGGGGCACTCCTCAATTCAGCGCCCGCAGAATGAACCGCACCACACCCCGAGATGGCAACGTCAGTAGCTACACCGCCGAGTTCCCGGTGAATCTCGAAGCCTGATTTCTCTGTGCGCGCAGGCGACTCCAAACGATGCCGTCGTTCTTGCGAAAATCACCGTCGTCTCTGGGGCGTCGTGAGTAGCTTGACGGGATGGACGGCAGGAAGCTCCAACCGACAGTCGTGACTGGGGCGCTCACTGCCGTCGATCTGTTCGTCGGAGCGGGCGGTTCCAGCCAAGAGCTGCGCGACACGGGGTTCTAGGTGCTCGGCACCGTCGAGAGTGACAAGGGCGCTGCGGCGACGCTCGCTCGATCCGGGGGCAACCTCCCGCACTCACAGCCTGACATGTGCTCAAACCCCTAACCGATGTCGACACAACCCGACAACCACGATCACACTGCTCCTATGGAGACTGGAATTGACTCACTGCAGTCTTACATCGAACTCCTCCAGGAACTAACCGGCGATGCCTCGTCTCCTGCTGAAGCACTCTCAATTCTCTGGGAAGCCATCGACGCAAACGCACATTCAATATTCGACAAGTCGAAACCTTATGATGCATTCGACATATTGGCAAATGTGCGCTTCTACGAAACCGCTGGCGGGCCAGAACTCCGAGCGAAGTTCAAACATCAGGGCCTCGCTTCAGCCGTTGAAATAGCCGCCGACATCCTCAGATGCAGGCCTTCTCGCCATGCATCACCCGCATCTAGCTCCCGAGTATTCAACCAAGATGACGCGACGGTCGTGCAGGAAATAATCGACGAGGTTCGGGAGACACTCCGTCTAATGAGTCTCGCGATAATCGTAGAAGCGCTGAATTCCGAGAATGAGGGTCGCCATTTTGAAGTAGTAACGCGGATGCGAGACCTCAATGTGCGCAATTTATCGTATCCACACATGGTAGCGGAATCTCTCCTTGCGCTATTTGAGGTTGATGGAATCGCACATGCTTGCAGCGACGTCATGGGTTACACGGCGTCAGCATTCTTTAGTTGTTTTGACTCCATTCAGGAACTTCTGACCGACGGTACGAAAGCGAGCCTCGACAAGAAGAGCCGACTGATGGCACAATTCGAAAGACTCATAGCAGACTGGCTTGATCACGATGTTCTGCTGGATCAAGATAACTGGCTTTCCGCACACTTCGACCCGAACGATGAACAGCACAAACAGTTGGCGCTCATCTGGGACGACATTTGGTCCCATCCGAGTCGAGGCACCACGTTTACCGTGAACCAAGTCGCAGCCAATAGCGGACTCGATGTCGCCACAATAAGAGCCATTCTTGACGATTACTCGACTGACTTCAGTGAACAAGATCCCACTGCTGCCATCAAGCTGACTTACTTTGGCAAATCGGCGATGCGACAAACGCCACTCCTAGTAGATGGCGATGGGAACTATACTCTAGTCCATACAGCGCTTCACACTGAGATATTCCGGGAGATATCTGAGGAAAAGCTAAAGCGCAGTGTTCATTGGGACACCTATCAGAAGAAACGCGGACTGTTCCTCGAACGCACCGCTATCGGATATCTTAAAGACATACTGACTCCCGACGCTATTTTCCAAAATATCGAGTACATGTTCCCGACGGGCGACAGCGAATCAATTCCTGAACTGTATCGAGGCAGCGCGGAATGTGATGCACTAATACTCCTTGCAGATGCGGCAATTGTGGTGGAAGCCAAAGCGGGATCCGTGCATGCGCCAAGCCGACGAAGAAACTGGAAAATCCTCAAGCGCGACCTAAACCGATTGGTGAAGCATGCTTCATCGCAAGCCAGCCGCATTTCGGGCCTAATCATGGGAGATAGAGGACTGCAGAGTCGCGACGGTGATTGGCTTAATTTGAGTCACTTGAAAGCGGTATATCCGCTCACCGTTTCGTTAGACGATTTGACAGGCATTGTCACGACAACTTCCGAATTGTTAGATCATGGACTTGTTGATGAAGACTGGCTACCGTGGACGATCTCGCTTCACGACCTGCGCATCATCAGGGATTTGACACAATCACGCACGGAGTTTCTTCTCTATTTGGCTACACGACTCGACCCACAGCGAATCCGCGAGTTTCAGGCGCTTGACGAATTGGATATCTTCCTACACTTCTATGCGCACCGCTTAGCTGGTATACAAGGTGACGGCGAAGATACCGCGTCCATGCCAGATGCTGCTTCCTATTCATCATCGGCACGCGATGTGGATGAGGTCAACTTTGTCAACCTCTTGATGAACGCAACGGCAGAACTAGACGCTTGGTACTTATCGCACGGTCCGAAGCCTCGAATCGACGCTGACTCGAGAGCATTGGATCTAGTCGCGCAACTCGACGAAAGAGGCCAACGTGGTTGGCTTACTGCAGGAATGATCTTACTTTCATTGGGACGTAGTTCCCAAAACGACCTACTTGACAAAGTCGTCAACGCGCTTCACGAGACCGCACAAGATGGCCTAGCGCACAGCGTCACAGTCGGTGGACTCTTTTTGGGCAACTCACCATATGTACTGGCTTTCCTGACCTCAGATTTGCGTGAGAGTCCTGATGATACTCAAACGCGAATAGAGAACTATGTGCGCGCCAAGAAATATCAACTCCACGCCGATACTGGAATTGGAATACTGCTGTTGCCAGGATTTCCTCTTCGATTGATCCACACATACTTCGTCGATGAGCCATGGAGGGAGGATCCGGCGTTACACGAACTTGGACGCAGCTTCAATCTTCGGCTAGATCCTCCTTTGACCGGATAGTGGTACTTGCGCATGAGTCCACGAAGGATCATCGGCGTTATGGAGTATTCCGTCGCCGGGACGGGAAAGACGTACGTTTGCCGGAGTTACGGTTGTCGATCCAACCTCCTGGGACATCGACTCTAGCTGTGCCGGACGGCTATATGATCTCATCGACTTGACATGGCATGGTGAGTTGGTCGACGAAGGCTTGGGCCAGGACTGCACGGCGAATGACGCTGACGCGACCGTTCGCGTCCATGGCTGCTGCCTGCGTTGCCTCGACTGAGCGCGAGTGCAACTCAAGCCAATTGACAACTGCTTGTTGCTCTTGCAGTGGAATTACCGGGATTCGAATTGACTTTATCTTCCTTGTGCTCAGCGTATAGAGCCCGCTCGTCGAACTCGCTATTTCGCGAACCTGCTGTGCTGTGCGAGGCGCGTTCCAACACAATGCAAGATACTCAGGAAGCAACTCATCTCCTGGCCGCACCCGGATGAGATGATTCTGGTTAACACAGTCATCGAGCTCGCCGCCCCACAGCGCCGCTCGTCCTATCTGGTTCACGCTTCCGTTGCCTTCGACCACGAGCAGATCGCCTTGCTTGAGCCGAAAGCGGTCGATTTCGCCTTCAAAGAGTTCGACCTCGTGAACCTCGGTGAGGTCGAGCTGTCCCCGGCCGACATTGGCAACCCGCAAGAACGGATAGCGATTGTCGCGAGGACGCCGTCTGGGCTGCTTCTGGATGCCTCCCGAAACCTCGGCCACATCGCCGATCGCTACTACAGGAGCCGTGCCCTCCTGAAAATAGAACGCCCGGTCCATGATGACGCTCCGCAAGGTATCCATTCGTCGGTGAGCGCGTGCGATAGCGCCGACGACCTGGTCTAGGCGGGAGAAGTGCTCGTCGATGGCGGCGACTATGCGATCTTGCTCGGCCCGAGGCGCCAGCGGGATGGACAGTTCCTTGATCCGCTGCATGCCGAGCCGCGGACGCCCGACGCCCTTGATGTTGGCCGCCGTCGCCTGCCTCAGACGGGGAAGCTGCAGGGCATAGTTGACATACGCAGCATTCACCCCGGAGTGCAGCCGTACGCGGATGCAATCGGCCTTGACAATTGCCGGCGGCACCCAGTCCGGCACGAGGCAGGCGCGCGGGAGCGCCTCGCCGAGCGACGCAACGATCAGATCGCCAGCTCGAACTGCGTGACGTTCCAGCAACTCGTAGTGCTCTTGGGAGATGTGAGTGTCTTCCGGCTTGAACACCCCATCACCGATGTTCTGCAGGCGAATGACTCTGGGTCCGTCATCGGTGTAGTGGGCAGTCTTGAGGTTCGAGCCGAACGGCCCATCGGTGATCGCCCGAGGTTCGGCAGCTGCGATGTCTTGTAGCTGCACCCACTCCCAGCCAGGTGGGAGCTTGTCAGTCATGCGGTAGTGGTCTCGATGAGGACGCGGCCGCCGTCGCGTACGTCGATCTGTAGCTGGCGGCCCTCCAGCAGCGCCATGCCGACGAGCGGTGCTGTCTCGGCTTCGTCGGCAAAGACGTCAATGATCTGGTCGTCCCAGATCACCTCCGCGTCGTAGACATCGAAGTAGTCCTCAGCGCCG
>JAJEIW010000083.1 GCA_022828045.1 Acidimicrobiia bacterium
ACTTCGTAGTTCAGCGTCAGTGCGGGACGGGCGCCGTTGAGCCAGCACACGTGTGGCGTCACCCGCAGTGCCGCGCCGCGCCAGCGTGGGTTGCCTTCGAGGTCGTTGAGCCGGCCGAGCCAGCGCACCCCGGCGTGCGCGGTGATGTCGAATCCGATCTCTTCGCGGCTCTCGCGCACCGCCGTGTCGAACGTGTCGTCGTCGTCGGGCTCGGTGCGCCCGCCCGGAAACGCCATGTGGCCCGACCACGGGTCGCCGTCGCGGGTGGCTCGTTCGATGAAGAGCATCTCTGGGCCGCTGTCTCCCGAGCGCACCACTGCGGCTACGGCAGCGGTCGGGCCGTGATGCGGTGTGTCAAGGTCCTGGCTGAGCACTGCCGTCAGGCGTTCCGCTTCGAACGCCTCGGTGACAGAGTGCAGGCCGACCACGGCCTCGCAGCGTAGGTGGCCGAGCACTATTGGCTCCGAGCGGCCTCAAACCTCCCGAGTCTCGTTCGCAACAGCCCGATCCCGCCTGCACAGAGGCCGAGTTCCGACACGAGCACATGGCTTTCGCCGCTAATCCGTGAGGCAATCCCGCCTGCACTCAGACCGGGCTCCCCCGCGAGAGCCGCTGCTACCGTCGCCGCGATGAGCACCGCCGATCCTCACGCTGCCGACACTGGATCAGGGAACGTTGACGAACCCGCCCAAGGCATGGATGCAGCGTCTTTCGAGGCGTTCGTCGGTGAGGCCGCACACTTCCGCGACACGGTCGTGGCGCCGAATATGAACCGTTGGGAGAGCGAGAAGCGCATGGCGCCTGAGGCCCTGCGCGAAGCGTCGGCGATCGGGCTCCTCGCCATGGAGGTACCTGCCGAGCTGGGCGGGCTGGGGATGAGCTTCGCCCAGAAGTGCCGCATCGTCGAGGTGCTGAGCGCCGTGTCGATGCCCTTCGCCTTCAGCCTGGTGAACACCGGCAACGTCGCAGCGCGAGTGGCTCGGCTCGGCAGCGACATCCACCGCGAGCGCTACTTGGCCGACCTGATGGCCGGACGCCGGTTCGGATCCACAGCGCTGACCGAACCGGGCGCCGGCAGCGACTTCGCCAACATCTCTACGACGGCGACGCCTGTCGATGGCGGCTGGCGGCTCGACGGCGCCAAAGCCTGGATCACCAACGCCGCGCACTCCGACGTGATCTTCTGCTACGCGCAGACGCAGCCCGGCTCCCGGGGTCGAGGCATCGCGTTGTTCCTGATCGACGGCACCCAGCCCGGGTTCGAGCGCCTGCCGCCGTACGAGCTGGCCGGAGGTCACCTCATCGGCACCGGCGGGTTCCGACTGGATGGCTACATCGCCGCCGGCGAAGACCTTCTCAGCCCTGCGGGGGAAGCCTTCATCGCAGCCTTGTCGAGCGTGAACGGTGCCCGCACCTACGTCGCCGCCATGTGCTGCGCCATGGTGCAGGCCACCCTCGCGAGCGCAGTCCGCTACGGAGCCGAGCGCGAGGCGTTCGGCAAGCCTGTCATCGCCCATCAAGGACTGGCATGGAAGTTGGCCGGGGTGCAGAACCGCCTCGAAGCCGCCCAGCTGCTCACCGCCCGCGCCGTCGAAGCCGTCACCGAGTCATTGCGCACCGGCGACGCCTCTGGCGCGATCCTGCCGGCGGCGCACGCCAAGAAGTTCGCCACCGAGACGGCCGAGGCCGACATCGCCTCCTGCATCCAAGCCATGGGAGCGGAAGGACTGCGCAGCGAATACCCATGGGGCCACCACCTCGCCGGCGCCCGCATCGCCAACTACGTGGACGGCAGCACCGAGATCCAGACCGACCGCATCGCCCGCTCCCTCGCCGCCATCTACGCGACTGGCTGAGTCCGCCGCATTGCCGCTTTCCCGCCGCAGCGCACCCGGCAAGCCGAGCCTGCCGCATCGCCGCTCCGCCGTTGCGACACACCCGACAGGCTGCGTCACGCCGCTCAGCCGAAGGCGCCCTCTTCCCGCAGTGCGGTGATGTCGTCCCACGTGTAGCCGTGTTCGAGCAGCACTTCCTCGGTGTGCTGGCCGAGTTCGGGCGCAACGGCGCCGGGCTGCAGTGGCGTGGCCGACATGCGGATCGGGGTGCCGATCACCGCACGTTCGCCCTCGGGGTGCTCCACCCGCTGCAGGTAGCCGTTCTCGTACATCGACTCGTCTGCCACGATCGCCTCGTAGTCGCGGACCAGCCCGTAGCGGACGCCAGCCTCGTCCAGCGCCGACTCCCACTCGTCGAGGGTCCTGGTCGGGAACACGTCGTCGATGATGGCGACCAACTCTGCCCTGGCTTCGGCACTCAGCATGAGTGCCATGAACCGTTCGTCGTCTGCGATATCTGGCCGATCGAGCAGTTTGGCGAATTCGGGCCATCCCGGTCCGGTGCCGCTGAGCAGGTGGATCCAGCCGTCTGCCGCTGCAGCAGTGTGGAGCAGGGTCGGAATGATGGCGTGGCCCGAGTGTGTGCGCTCGGGGTTGCGGCCAGTCAGCAGGGTGTAGGTGATCTCCGACGCCTGGGCGTAGATCATGCTGCCGACGAGCGACACGTCGATCCGCTGCCCGATCCCGGTTTTGGATCGATCAAGCAGCGCAGCCAGAACGCCGACCACCATGTTCTGGCAGCCGACATGGTCGGAGATGACTGCACCGTTGATGATCGGAGGACTGCCGTCGATCCGGGTGCCGAACATGAGCCCGCCTTCGGCTTGCCCGGTCATGTCAGCCCCCTCGCGGGTCGACTTGGGGCCGAGAGGACCGAAGCTCGAACCGGTGGCATAGACGAGCCTCGGATTGATGTCTGACAGATGCTCGTAGGACAGGCCCCACGCCTCCATGGTCCCGGGCACGAAATTGTGGATCAGGACGTCTGCCGAGGCCACGAGCCGCTCGAGCGTGCGCTTGCCCGCCGGCGTGCGCAGGTCGAGAGTCACCGACCGCTTTCCCCGATTGCATGCCTCGTAGTACGGGCTTCGGAGATCGTCGGGCGAGTTGGGAATGACCCGCCCCAGATCGCCCATTCCCGGCAGCTCGATCTTGATGACCGATGCCCCCATGTCGTGCAACGTGGCCGCAGCCTGCGGGCCCTGCACCAGGACGGCCAAGTCGAGCACGGTGTAGTCGTCAAGCGCTCCCATCGCCGGATCGTAACCCCGGCAGCTTGCCGCATTTTGGGTGCTCCCAATCCGCCGGTATGTCAGGATGCTGCTTATCAGGATCTTCTCGTCGAGTGAGGCGGATATGAGCGAGCCGATGCCAACGACGAAGTCACAGGAGCTGTACGAGCGGGCGAAGGCCGTGGTTCCCAAGGGCGTGTACGGCCATTACGGCCCCGCCGTCATCGAGGACGGTCCCGTCTTCTTCTCCTCGGCAGAGGGCGCACGGTTCACCGATGTGGACGGCAACTCCTACATCGACTGGATGTGCGCCTACGGCCCGAACATCCTGGGCTACAACCACCCGGCAGTCGAGGAGGCCGCCGAAAAGCAGGCAGCCGACGGCAGCACGGTCAGCCTCGCCGCACCGGTCATGGTGGAACTGGCCGAGGAACTCGTCGACCTCGTGGAGGGCGCCGACTGGGCGCTGTTCGGCAAGAACGGCGCCGATGCGACAGGACTGGCCGTGATGGTGGCCCGCGCGGCCACCGGGCGGCGGTACATCCTCAAGATCGAGGGCGGCTATCACGGCTCGGCGCCGTGGATGCAGGCGCCCGGCAACAAGGGCACCATCGCAGAGGACCAGGCCTTCGTCATCGAGGTGCCGTGGAACGATGCCGGGGCGGTGCAGGCGGCCATCGATGCGCATCCGGGCGACATCGCCTGCTTCATCTCATCGCCGTACCACCACCCGGTGTTCGCCGACAACGAGCAGCCGGCGGACGGCTACTGGGCCGCAGTCGAAGGCGCCTGTCGGGCTGCGGGCATCGTGGTCATCCTGGACGAAGTCCGCAGCGGGTTCCGGATCGACTTGGCCGGCGCGCACGTCGCGTACGGGTTTATGCCCGATCTGATGTGCTTCGGCAAGGCGATCGGCAACGGACACCCGCTCGCAGCGCTCGCCGGCAATGACTCCCTCAAGGAAGCCGCCGGCGAGACGTTCTTCACCGGCACCCAGTTCTTCAACGCGGCGCCCATGGCCGCCGGGCTCGCCACGCTGCGGGAGCTGCGTGCGGCAGATGCCGCCAACGAAGCAACCGAGATCGGCACCCGCCTGGGCGAGGCGCTGGCCGACGTGGGGGCGGCCCACGGGCACGAGCTGCGTGTGAGCGGCGTGCCCGCCATGCCATACCTGCGCATCGTCGGCGAGGGCGGCTCGAAGTTCCATGCACGCTGGGTCGCCGAGTGCATCCGCCGCGGCGCCTACCTGCTCAGCTATCACAACAACTTCGTCTGCGCGGCGCACACCGACGACGACATCAAGCGCACCTGCGACATCGCCGACGCGGCCTTCGCCGCACTGGCCTGAGCCACCCGCGCAGCGCTACTGCCGGATCTCCCGGTGCCGCGCGACGCGAATGCTGCGGCCCGTCTGGTGAACTGCGGGTCTCAGTCGCCGACGGCCCACCCACAATGATCGGCAACGTTGCTGCCCCGCCCGCCGATGCGCTGCTCTGGCGGAGCGAAAGGAGTACATCGAGATGAAATTCGGCTTCACCGTGCCCAACAATTTCGGGGTGGACGATCCCGCCGCTGTGGTCGCTCTGGCCGTCGAAGCCGAACAGCTCGGCTTCGACTCGGTGTGGGTGAACCATCACGTCCTCAACGTGGGCTACGTGTGGGACCGGCTGGGCGAGCGGCCCTACCACGATGCGCTCGTGACGCTGACCTGGATGGCAGCACACACGTCGCGCGTGCGCCTGGGCACCAGCGTGCTGGTGATGCCGTACCTGCATCTGATGGTGCTGGCCAAGGAGCTGGCCACGCTGGATCGCCTGAGCGGCGGCCGTCTGGTGGTCGGCCTGGGGGTGGGCAGCCTGCCCGAGGAGAACGCGCTGCTCGGCGCGGACTATGACGACCGCGGCCGGCTCAGCAACGAGTTCATCGAGGTGCTCGACCTGCTGTGGACCCAGCCCAGCGCCGACTACGACGGGCACTACTACTCGTTCGACGGCGCCGTGAGCTCGCCCAAGCCGCTGCAGCAGCCCCGACCTCCGATCCTGATCGGCGGCAACCGCCCCCCGGCACTGCGGCGCGTCGGCCGTCTGGGCGATGGCTGGCATCCGATGATGCTGTCGCCCGAGAGCGTCGCGAAGCGCCTGCCAGTCATCCGCGAAGCCGCAGAGGCGGCAGGCCGCCCGGACATCCCCGTTGAGGTCTCCGTACGCCGGGGCGCCAGCGACGTGACGCCGGAGCTGGCCGCTGAATACGCCTCGGTCGGGGTGACCGAGCTCGTGGTCTCCTGGAACACCGGCAACACCGCCGAGATCAGCAAGGGCCTCGCCGACTTCGCCGCCCAACACAGCATCGGCAGCTAAGAGGCCGCGTCAATAGGTGGCCGTCCACGGGTCGTCTGGTTCCCCGGTGTATTGGTGGGGTCGTCCTTGACCTGACGACCGTGGAGGCCGGTT
>JAJEIW010000160.1 GCA_022828045.1 Acidimicrobiia bacterium
AGCGCTTCGCCCTGCTGCTCAGACTCCCGGCGAGCCTGTGCCGCGTCACGGCCGAGGAAGGGGCGGCTGTAGTCCACGAACCGCCCGAGTCGGGCCTCACCCGGCGTGATCTCGGTGGTCAGCTCGCTGCCCCATGCCTTGTAGGCCTTCTCGATGCGCATGACGTTCATGGCGTAGCTGCCGAAGTGCACCAGGCCGTGGGGCTCGCCGGCTTCGGCGACCGCGTCATACACGCGGGCCAGATCGTCCATCGGGCAGTGCAGCTCCCAGCCCAGTTCGCCGACGTAGGACACCCGCAGCGCGATGACGGGCACGCCTGCCACCGAGATCTGCTGGGCAGTCAGCCAGCTGAACCCGTCGTTGCTGAGGTCGGCGTCGGTCACCGGCGACAGCACGTCACGAGCACGCGGGCCGGTCACCCCCAAGATGGCGGTGCTGTCGGTGGCGTCGCGCACACTCACCTGCTCGTCGGCCTCGACGTGATCGCGCAGCCAGTCGAGGTCGTGGCTCTGGCCCATGATCGCGGAGGCCAGCCAGAACCGGTCCGGCGCCAGCCGTGCAATGGTCATCTCGCACTCGATGCCGCCCAGCTCGGTGAGCATGTGCGTCAGGCGGATGCCGCCGTCGCGCCCGGGCAGGCGGTTGGCTGACAGCCGATCCAGCAGGGCGGCCGCATCGGGCCCGGTCACCTCGAACTTGGCGAATGCGCTCAGATCGGCCACGCCCACCCGCTCACGAACGCCGCGCACCTCGGCGCCGACGATGTCATGCGCGTTGGAGCGACGGAACGAGTGCGCTTCAGGCGTGCCGTCGGGCGAGAAGTACTGGGGGCGCTCCCACCCGTAGATCTCCTGCCACTGCGCTCCCAGCGTGTCAAAGCGGCCCCACAGCGGCGTGGTCTTGACCGGCCTGCCGGCGGCTCGTTGCTCGCCGGGCAGCCGCACTTGGTACATCTCGTGGTACTCGTCGAGCGCCTTCTCGAGGGCGAATTGCGACTTGGGGCCGGTGTGGTCGCCGAAGCGGCGCGGGTCCATGTTCCGCACGTTGATGTCGGTCTGCCCGTGGACCATCCACTGCGCCAGGTACTTCCCGGCACCCGGGCCTTGGGTGATGCCGATGGATGCCCCGTTGCAGTGCCAGTAGTTGCGCACCCCCGGTGCGGGCCCCATGAGATAGCCCGAGTCGGGGGTGTGGGTGATCGGCCCCGACACGACCTGCTTGATGCCTGCGTCGGACAGCACGCCGATGCGCTGCTCGGCGAAATCGAGGCATTCTTCGAGCACGTCGAGGTTCTCGCCGGGCAGGTGGAAGTGCAGGTCCCAGTCGATGCCGTCGACGCCGTAGGACCGGGAGCCGGACATCTCGTACGGCCCGATGAGCAGACCGTCGATCTCCTGGCGGTAGTAGCACGAGGCACGTGGGTCACGCACCACTGGCAACTCGAAATCGAGGGCTTCGAGGGCGGGCACGGTCTCGGTCACCAGGTACTGGTGGATGACCGACACGATCGGAACGTCGAGCCCGACCATGGCGCCGAGCTGGGGCGCGTAGTGCCCGGCGGCGTTCACGACGTGCTCGCAGTGGATGGTGTCCTGCTCGTCGCGGCCGTTCGAACCGTCACGACGGCGGGCCGGATCGGCACCGCCGCGCACGATCGTGACATCCCAGCTGCCGTCGGGGCGCTGGGACATGCCGGTCACGAGCGTGTGGCGCATGATCCGGCAGCCGAGGTCGCGGGCACCCTTGGCCATAGCGTTCGTGCAGCTCGACGGATCGGTCCAGCCGTCATGGGGCGTGTAGAAACCGAGTCGCACGTCGTCGAGATCGGTCAGCAGCGGGTGCCGTTCGGCTATCTCCGCGGGCCCGATCAGATGAGACTCGACGCCGATCTGGGTGAGCATGGCGTGGACGTAGCGGTGCCAGTCGGCCTCGTCGGCCGTGCGCGCCAACCGGATGGCGCCGCAGCCGTGCCAGCCCGCCGACAGTCCTGTCTCGGCCTCCAGGCGTGGGTAGAGCGCCACCGCCTCCTGGTGCACCTTGGCCATGTTGAGATCGCCGATGAAGTTCGGGATCAGGCCGGCCGCGTGCCAGGTGGACCCAGAGGTGAGCTCGCCCTTCTCGACCAGGATCGTGTCGGTCCAGCCTTCGTGCGCGAGGGCATACAGCAGGCCGGCCCCCATCGCGCCGCCGCCGATGATGACGCATTGCGCTTGTTCAGGCATGCTCAGCGATGCCGGGCCTGCTCAGACATAGGTAGGTCCCCATTTGTCCAGGCCAAAGGTGAGCCGAACCCCCCGGTTCGGGCCCCGTGGCATGCCGACGTGGTGCGCGCAAATTACCACCGCTCCGCGCACCACTGCGCGCATTGGGGTCAGCTGGATTCAGACGGCGAGTGATATTCCAGCAACGAGGACTGACCAAGCATGGCGACGATCCTCAGGTTGCGCTCGTGGCCGTGAGCATCGACAAGGTTGAGAACCTCGTCGCCCACAGCGAAGTGAACCGGTTGCTGCTGGCCGCCGTCGACAGCGACGTTGGTCGTGTAGAGGTACGTCTGATCCAGGTCGTCGAGAATCGGGTTCAGTCGGCCTTCGATGCCCGGCAGTTCTCCGGTTTGATCTTCGAAGATCACCGAGCCGCCGCCGCTCAGCGGTGCCAGCTCGACACTCAGCGCACCGCTGGCTGGAACCCAGCCCGTCGAGACATGGGCGCTCAGGTCCGGCCCGGCGACGAACACCGTCATGGGAAGATCGTCGGCATGAAAATCGAAGCGGGCTACTCCCCGGGCATCGGTGGTGGCGCTGACTCGCGTGCCATTGGGGTACAGCGCCAAGACATCCGCTTCGA
This sequence comes from Acidimicrobiia bacterium, assembly GCA_022828045.1. Taxonomy (GTDB): domain Bacteria; phylum Actinomycetota; class Acidimicrobiia; order Acidimicrobiales; family Poriferisodalaceae; genus Poriferisodalis. The sequence goes on from JAJEIW010000160.1 coordinate 2,848, forward strand.
CGACTGGGGCGCCCTCGCTGCTGACGGCCACGACCGTCTCGGTGTCGAATCGCGCCAGCGCTGCGGCAAATTGGAAGACCGGCACGACATCGAAGTCTGTCCGCGTCTGCGAACGCTCACCGCCATACACGAGCGTCTTGGCAGTCACGTCGGGCAACACGTCGGCGATCTTGCGGAGCGCGCGGAACATGTCATTGCTGACCGTTGCGCCCGACTTGATTTCGATGGCGTTGATGCCCCATCCGGTCTCGTAGAGCAGGTCGCACTCAAGTCCACGTGAGTCTCGGAAGAACGACAGCCGCGGTTCGAAGCCGCGGTTCCATCGATGCTTCAGCGCTTCAGTTACCACGAGGTTCTCAAAAAGGGCGCCGCGCAGAGGGTGCGTGGCCACCTGTTCGGGACGCTCAATGCCGAGCAGGTAGCTCGCCAACCCGACATCGTAAAAGTAGATCTTCGGGGTCCGCACGAGCCGCTTGCGGATATTGGCGAAGTGCGGCTGGAGCAGGAATGCGATGTAGCTTCGCTCCAGAACGGTCATCCACTGCCGCGCCGTGGTGTGCGTCACGCCTGCGTCGTCACCGAGCGAGGACAGATTCGCGAGTTGACCGATCCGACCGGCGCATAACGCTGCGAAGTTCCTGAAAGCAGTGAGGTCGCCGACTCCGCCCATCAGGCGGATATCGCGCTCTACGTAGGTCTCGAAGTAGTCAGCAAGCACCGTTCTCGGTTCAAGCTGCTGGTCCACGATCCGCGGGTAGAAGCCGCCATAGATCATCTCGCTCACCGACATGTGCGAGTTCGCCATCTTCCGCTCTGCGAGTGAGAACGGCATGAGCCGCAACAACGCAGTGCGACCCGCAAGCGACTCGCTCACCGCCTCGGTCAGCCGAAGGTTCGCGCTGCCCGTGAGAACGTACTGACTGTTGGCACCTGCTTCGTCCGCGCGTTCCTTCAGGTATGACAACAGCGTCGGGACATGCTGGATCTCGTCGATGACGGCAGGGGCACCAAGCTCGGCCAGCAGGCCACGCGGATCCGACTCGGCCTGTTCGCGGGCATCGGCTGCGTCGAGCGAGATGTATGCCAAGTCGCCGAACGCCGCACGGCAGAGCGTGGTCTTGCCAGCCTGACGCGGACCGGTCACCGTCACGAATGGGAACTGCTCGAACAGCCTGCGAAGACGCGGCATGATCTCTCGGCGAATCATGACTTGATCATAACCTGCCCACAGTAGCAATCTGAAACTTCAGATTGCAGATTGTGCATTCACCTGCGGACACACGACGTCGCCAGTCGGGGCGCAGGTGTGGCGCGACCGCCGTCGACGCGCTGGTGTCTGTGCGATTTCAGCGTTGTATGTCGTGCTGACACGTCATACAACGCGATATTGAGGTAGGATTTCGGCATGGCTGGCACCTACCTGCGCCGGCATGTCGACGGGCTGCTCGAAACGCACCTCGCGGAGTTCCCCGCGATCATGCTCGTCGGGCCACGCGCCTGCGGCAAGACCACGACCGCCGCACGGCACGCCGCCGCCGTGCTCAGGCTCGACACCGCACAGGGCTCCGATGCTCTGCGCGCCGATCCGGACGCCGCGTTGCGCAACCGGCCCGAACCGCTGCTGCTCGACGAATGGCAGGAATACCCGCCGGTGATGGGCGCAGTGAAACGAGCAGTGGACGCCGAACGGCGACCCGGGCGATTCCTCATCACCGGTTCGGCACGCTCCAACACCGACGAGCGACTGTGGCCCGGGACTGGCCGTGTCGTGATGCTCTCCATGTACCCGCTGACCGTGGCCGAGACACGGGGCAGGCCGCTTCGGCCGTTCATCGACCGTGTCGTCGGCGGCGAAGTGCTCTCTGGCGACGAAGCGCTGCCCGACCTCTCCGACTACCTCGGCATGGCGCTGCGAGGCGGGTTTCCCGAACCTGCGCTCGAGCTCGGCCCCGCAGGCGCTCGACACTGGCTCGCGAGCTACGCCGATCAGGCAGCGCTACGCGACGCCCGTTCTCACGACCGCATGCCCGACGCATCTCGCCTGCGCAGGTATCTCGAGGCACTGGCACTCAACTCGGCCGGAACCCCGCAGGACAAGACTCTGTATGAGGCCGCCGGCATCGACCGCAGGACGGCCCGGGTGTATGAACAGCTCCTCAGCGATCTCGTGCTGGTCGATCACCTCGAAGCCTGGTCCACGAACCGGCTCAAGCGCATGAGCCGCACACCGAAGCGATACCTCATCGACTCAGGGCTGATGGCCGGAATCCTCGGACTGGGTCACGAGGACATCCTGGGCGACAGCGCGATGCTGGGCGCCCTGATCGACACCTTCGTCGCGGCCCAGCTCCGCGCCGAGGCCCCCGCTGCCGCAACGCGCTACCGACTCTCGCACCTGCGAGACCAGAACGGCCGGCGAGAGGTCGACGTGATCGCCGAACTGCCCCGCGGACGCCTGATCGGCATCGAGATCAAGGCAGCCGCCAGCGTCCGGCGCAGCGACGCCCGTCATCTGGCTTGGCTCCGAGACTCCATAGGCGAATCATTCGTAGCCGGCCTCGTGCTGCACACCGGCCACGACACCATCCAACTCGACGACCGGATCGTCGCCGCCCCCATCTCAGCGCTGTGGTCCCCGAGCCCCGACGGCCAGCAGAGCTTCACGGCTCAAGGGGACTGATCCGTCAGCCTCACACTTGGCATCGCAGCACATAATGCTCGAAGGCCCGCCGAAGCGGGCCTTCGCCCAACCACCAGAAGCGACTGGGGGGATTGTCGGCATGATACATCGCATGTGTGCCGTTGACTACGAATCGGATGCCTTGGGTGTGTCAGATCGCTGATCTGCACGGTCTGCGATCTGGTGCAGTCTGGCGTTCGGGTCGGTGCGGCTACATGCGGACGCGCTGGTTGGCGGGGTCGTAGAAGCTGCGGATCGAGGGCGTGGCGGCAATGCGGCGGCCGGCGATCTCGATGTCGAAGCTGCCGGCTTCGAGCCAAGACTTGGTGACGGCCTGCGGCTCAGGGTCGGCCGCTGTCGGGTGCGTCACGTAGCCCATCGCCAGGCAGCGGTCTTCGGTGTAGCTCCACATCGCTGAGGTGACCCGTCCGACGAGCTCGCCGTCGCGGCGGATTGGCTCGTCGTGGTAGGCGAGCACATCGGGATCTTCGAGCCGGAACTGGATGAGACGGTGTGTGCGCGGCTCGTGGCGCTGTGCCTCCAGCGCGGCGCGGCCGATGAAATCGCGCGGCTTGTCCCACGCGATGGCGAAGCCGAGACCGGCCTCCAGCGGCGTGTCCTCGTCGCTGATGTCGTGGCCCCAGTGGCGGTATCCGCATTCCAGGCGCAGGGTGTTCATGGCGTGGTAGCCGGCGTGCGCCAGATCCAGACCGTCCGCGTCTTCCGCAGCGTCGCGCAGCGCCTCGTACACGGCGACTGCCCCGGCGTTGGGCACATACAGCTCCCAGCCGAGCTCGCCCACGTAGCTCATGCGCACGGCCAGCACCTCCGCGGAGCCGGCGGTGCCGCGGCGCTGCGCAGCTGGGGTATGGGATGGCGAACCGTGCCGAATTGCGATGTGCTGCGCAGCGCCGAACCCGAAGGATTCGTTGTCGAGCGGGGCATCGGTGACGCGACTCAGCAGCTCGCGCGAGCGTGGACCCATCAGCCCCAGCACCGCCCAGTCGTCGGTGACGTCGGCGATCTCGACATCTCTACCGCGACAGTGGCGTCGCAGCCACGCCCAATCCCGGGTCTGGCAGGCAGCCGAGGTGATTACCCAGAAATCGTCGTCGCCCAGCCGGGTGACGGTGAGGTCGGCCTCGATGCCGCCTCGCTCGTTGCACCACTGGGTGTACACGGCACGCCCGTCGGGCACATCGACGTCGGCGACGCTGAGCGTGTCGAGCACATCCAGTGCGTCTGGGCCCCGCACCGTGAACTTGACGAACGACGACTGATCGAACACCGCCACGCCGTTGCGGACGGCATCGCACTCGCGGCCTGCGTTGGCCCACCAGTTCTGCTTGCCGTAGCTGTAGCGGTACTCCCGCTCCTGGCCGGGCTCGGCGAACCAGTTGGCCCGCTCCCAGCCCGCCGTCTCGCCGAACACGGCGCCCGCCGCATCCATGGCGTCGTGCAGTGCCGAGCGGCGCTGGTCACGGGCGCTCGTGTACTGGAAGAACGGCCAGTGCATCGCGTACAGCAGTCCGAGGCTCTCGCTGATGCGCTCGCCCAGATACGTCTCGTCGGCCTGGAACGGCATGGCCCGGCGGATGTCCACTGCGCACAGGTCCATCGGCGGCTGCCGGTCTGCGATCCAGTCGGCGAGCACCCAACCCGCCCCGCCGGCGGACTGGATGCCCACGGAGTTGAAGCCCGCAGCCACGAAGCAGCCGTCGACCTCGGGTGCCTCGCCGAGGTAGTAGGTGCCATCAGGAGTGAACGATTCGGGGCCGTTGAAGAACAGCTGCACTCCGCAGTCGGCCAGCACCGGCACGCGGTGGCACGAACGCTCATAGACGGGGCCGACATGGTCCCAGTCCTCGTCCAGCGTGCCGAACTTGAAGTTGCGCGGGATGCCGCCGAGGCGCCACACCTTGGCCGCCGGTTCGAAGAAGCCGACCATCAGCTTGCCGGTCTCTTCCTTGAAATAGGTGTAGTTGGTCGGGTCTCGCACGATGGGCGTCGAGGTGTCGAGCCCTTCGAGCGGCTCGGTGACCACATAGAAGTGCTCGCACGCCTGCAGCGGAACGTTCACGCCGATCTGTGCGGCGAGGTGCCGGGTCCACATGCCCGTGGCCAGCACCACGGTCTCGGTCTCGATGAGGTGGTCGCCCCCGGCGGCGGCGCCTGCCGGCTCAGTCCGGACACCGCTGATGGCACCGTTGCGGGTCTCGAGCCCGGTGACGGCAACGCCCTCGATGATGCGGCACCCGCGAGCACGTGCGCCCTTGGCCAGCGCCATCGTGACGTCGACCGGTGACACCATCCCGTCGTCGGGCAGGTACAGCGCGCCGACGAGGTCGTCGGTTCGCATCAGCGGCCACATCTGCGACAGCTCGTCCATGTCGAGCTCGCGGGACTCGACACCGATGGACCTGCCCATGGATGCGCCGCGCAGGATCTCCTCCCAGCGCTCGCCGTCGGATGCCACCGAGATCGAGCCCGGCGCCCGGAATCCCGTGGCCTGACCCGTCTCGTCCTCGAGCGCTTCGAACAGGCGCACGGTGTAGGTCGCCAGCTTGGTCAGGCTGTAGGTGGACTTGAGCTGCGCGGCCAGACCCGCGGAATGCCAGGTGGTGCCCGAGGTGAGCTGGTTCTGCTCCAGCAGCAGCACGTCGGTGATGCCCCGCCGCACCAAGTGGTACGCAACGGCGCACCCCACCACGCCGCCGCCCACCACGACCACTTCGGCACGATCTGGGAGAGAGCGATCGCCAAGGGCGCGCCCGGGTGATGTCTGTTCTGCCATCAGTGCCGCCTCAGACGCGTTCGAGCAGGTCGGGGGTCAGGTCCGCAGTGGAGCGAACGCCATTCAGGCGCATCGTACGGGTCATCCCCTCGACGAAGTAGTTGAGCACCCAATCGACGCCGGTCTCGCCTGCGGCGCCGAGGGCATACAGGTACGCCCGGCCGATCATGGCTGAGTCGGCACCCAGTGCCAGCGCCTTCACGATGTCGCTGCCGCGCCGGATGCCGCCGTCGCAGATCACCTCGCAGCGGTCGCCGACGGCCTCGCGGATGGCTGGCACGCACTCCACCGGCGCAGGCGCCCCGTCGAGTTGGCGCCCGCCGTGATTCGACACGATCACCGCGTCGAGCTCCATGTCGGCGGCGATCTTGGCGTCGTCGGGCGACAGCACTCCCTTGAGCATCACCGGGCCGTCCCAGCGCTCACGGAACCACTCGATGTCGTCCCATGACAGCGACGGGTCGAACTGGCTGTTGATGTAGTCGGCCAGGGCCACCGCATCGCCGCCGTCGCCGCCCGTGGCCCCCTCGCAATTCGAGAATTTGATCGGTTCGTTGCTGAGGAAGTCCAGCAGCCAGCGCGGATGCATCAGCCCGTCAACGATCGTGTCGGGACCCAGCTTGGGGGGAAGGCTGAAGCCGTGGCGGACGTCGCGCTCGCGACGTCCCAGCACTGCCGTGTCGACCGTGATCATGATGGCCTCGTAGCCGGCCGCCGCCGAGCGATTCAGCAGGTCGGCCATCAGCTCGCGATCACGCCACACGTACACCTGGAAGAACTTCCTGCCGTCGCAGACGTCAGCGACCTCCTCCACCGAGCGCGTCCCCATG
>JAJEIW010000207.1 GCA_022828045.1 Acidimicrobiia bacterium
CGCCAGCATCCTCGTCGCCTCGATCGACTCCCGCGGGCGCACGATCATCTTGCGGTCGAGCAGATCGACGCCGCCCCACTGCTCGAAGATGGGCGGCACGTACCCGTCGTCGAGGCTGCGCAGGCCCTCCACCTGCTCGCCAGCGGGCGGCTCGACTGCCCAGACCTGCACGCCCGGGACATGCTCCTTGAGGTACCGGCCGGCACCGAGCAGGGTCCCGCTGGTGCCCAGACCAGCGATGAAATGAGTGATGTCCCCGACATCGGCCACGATCTCGGGACCGGTCGTTCGGTAGTGCACCTGCGGGTTGGCCTCGTTGCCGTACTGGTAGAGCATTGTCCAGTCGGGGTTGGCGTCGGCCAGCTCAAGAGCCCTCCGCACGGCGCCGTTGGATCCTTGCTCGGCAGGGCTGGAGATGATCTCGGCGCCGTAAATCTCGAGCATCTGGCGCCGCTCGGCGGTCACATTGCCGGGCAGCACGATCTTCACCGCATAGCCGCGGCGCTGGCCCAGCATGGCCAATGCGATCCCGGTGTTGCCAGAGGACGGCTCGATGATCACCGAGCCCGGCTGCAGGCGGCCTTCTGCCTCGGCCTGGTCCAGCATGGCCAGCGCAACGCGGTCCTTCACCGATCCCGTCGGGTTGTGGCCCTCGAGCTTGGCGAAGAGCTTGACCGACGGGTTGGGGCTGAGACGGCTGACGTCCAAGACGGGCGTGCCGCCGATCAGCTCGTCGACGGAACGATAGACGGCCACGGCGCTGGCTCAACCGGAGGGGTGGAGGCGGGGCCGTACCGACTCAGCCGCCGGCGACGGCGGGAAGGATCGACAGCTCGTCGCCGTCAGCGAGCGCGGTGTCCATCTGGGAGAGGTAGCGCACATCCTCATCGTTGACGTAGACGTTCACGAAGCGGTGCAGGCTGCCGTCCTCCGCGAGCAGGTTGGGAGCGATGGCCGGAAACTGACCGACCAGCCACGACACAGCCTCAGCCACCGTGGAGCCCTCCGCATCAACCTTCGATTGCCCGTTGGCATGCGGTCGCAGGACAGTGGGCAAGCGGACGGTGACAGCCATCGGAGCTCCCGGTTGGGTGGCGCTGCGGTGGTCGGTTGCTGGCCGGGAACCCGCACGGCGCCTCGACAATTCCCGACTAAGTGACTCAGGATTCTAGGGGCCGCATCAGCCGTACCCTCAGGCAGATGGAGGACCGGGTCGTTGTCGCGTCGAACCGGCGTGCGCGGCGCAACTACGAGGTGCTCGACACCTTCGAGTGCGGCATGGTGCTGCGCGGCACCGAGGTGAAGTCGCTACGCGCCGGCGGTGCCCAGATGGGCGATGCCTACGCCCGGGTCCGCGACGACGAGATGTGGCTGATGGGCCTGCATATCGCCCCGTGGACCCATGCTTCGGCGGCAATGGGCCACGAGGTCGAGCGCCCTCGCAAGCTGCTCATGCACCGTGCTGAGATCAACCGGCTGCGGGCGCGCACCGAGCAGGACCGGCTGCAGCTGATCCCGCTGGAGATCTACTTTCGCGAAGGGCGCGCCAAGCTCGAACTCGGCCTGGCCCGCGGCCGTCGCCTGTATGACAAGCGCCACGCGATCCGCAAGCGCGAGACCGATCTCGAGGCACGGCGGGCGCTGAGACATCGGCCCGCTTGACGGCGGCAAGAAATCAGGCCGTCGGAGAGGCGGTCAAGCAGATCAGGCGAAGGCAGCGGCGGCGATACGGGCGACTTGGGCAGGCTGATCGAAGTCGGCCTGGTGGCCGGCGTCATCGAGCACATGGGTGCCCACCACGTTCGGCAGCGCATCCGCCCAGCGCTGCAGGTACGACATCGGGATGATCCGGTCCTTGGCGCCGTGCACCAGCGTCACTGGGCTGGTCACCCGGTGCAGGCGCTCGGCCAGGCCCCACTCGGGCAGCGGCCAGATCAGCTGAGCTGCGGCGGTGCGCGTGAGGTAGCGGTGCACGCCGTGCTCCACCACCATGTCGGCGGGCAGGTCTGCCGGGTCGTCGAAGAATGCCGCTGATGCCGCAGTGTCTTCGGTGAGCATCGCCCGCTGCACGCTCAGGGTGGTGCCGAACGGATCGGCCACGGGGTCGTCGTCATCCCACAGCCCGAACGGCGAGATGAGCACCATCGGCCCGAACGCCTCGGGCCGTACCGCTGCCACTTCCAATGCCAGCATTGCGCCCACGCTCGACGCCACCAGCGGCGCACCCGTCAATCCGGCCACATCGACGATCTCGCTCGTCGCCACCACCCAGTCGTGCAGGCTCCGCAGACCGTCGGGCTCGCTCGACCCGGTGAACCCGGGCAGGCTCGGCGCTACCACCCGAGAGCCGGCGGCGGCCAGTTCCTCCAGAACGGCATGTACACCCGGATTGCCGAGCATCCCGTGCAGGTAGCCCACGGTCGGGCCCTCACCCAGCTCAACGATGCCGATATGGCCGTCTCGGTACGGCAGCGTGCCCGGTGCGAAATGGCCGGCCAGCGGTGCGCCTGCGT
>JAJEIW010000102.1 GCA_022828045.1 Acidimicrobiia bacterium
GAAGTGCACGACAGGAATGCCCATGGTGAGCGCGCGGTCGTAGAGGCGGGTTTCCTTGCGAGTGCCCACGATGGAGCTCGAGCCGCGCAGCACGGTGATGTCGTCACCGAACACTGCCACCGGCCGGCCGTCCACATTGCCATGCCCGCCGATCTTGCCGTCGCCGGGCGTGATGTCGCGCATTTCAGGGCGGAGCGACCGGCTGAACGTGCCGATCTCACGGAAGGAGCCGTCGTCGAGGAACGCGTCGATGTGCTGGCGGATCGTCCGGTCGCCTTCGGCCTCCATGGCACGGACCTTCGAAGCGCCGCCCATGTCGCGGCGGATCACGTCTGCTCGGGCCTGCATCTCGGCAACCCGCTGCTCGTGGCTGATCGCGTCGCCGTCGCCGTATTCAGCCATTGCTTGCCTCCTGCGCAGCAGCGCCGTCGACGTTGCCCATCAAGTTCGCCGAGATCAGGCCGAATCTCATCTGCAAGCCCCTGTCCGCAGCGCTCGGTCGGCGCGGCGGCGAACATCATGGCCGATCAGCGCCGCTGATTCCCGCCGACCGAAATTCGCTTGCCGCACATTGCCGACTGGGTTGGTATGGCAACCGGTGACCGACCAGGAATTCCTCCGCAGACTCCGCCGCTACGCTCGCAAGCGTGGGCTGCAGGTCCGCTACCTGCCCGACCGTGGCAAAGGCAGCCACGCCCAGGTGGGATTGGGAAATCGCAGGGTCACACTGCCGAGAGGTGAGATGAAGCCCGGGACGCTCCGCAGCATTCTGCGAGATCTGGGAATCGAGAAACAGGGATTCTGAGACATGTCGTTTGCGTATCCCTGTGCTGTGGAACTCGACGAAGAGCACCTGCGCGACACCGGACGTGAGGGCTACAACGCAACGTTTCCCGACGTGCACGGAGCGCACACCTGCGGCGACTCTCTCGAAGAGGTGAACGGTCGCCTGCGAGACTGCCTCGAGACGGCGCTGAGCTTCTGCGTCGACGACCATGAGTCCCTGCCCGAGCCGAGCGAACCCGAACCGGGTCAGGTTCTCGTGTCAGTGTCACCGGCCGTCGCTGCGCAGTTCGCGCTCCACGAGGCCATGTTGGCTCAAGACGTCACCGCAACCGATCTGGCGCGCCGCATCGGCATGCGGCCTTCGCACGCAAAGCGGCTCACCGACATCTGCCGCCCCGCCAAGCCCGACGAGGTCGAACGAGCCCTCGCCGCCCTCGGCCTGCACATGGTCAGCGAAGTTGCTCCGCTGGAGCAGTGGACGCCAAGCGAGAAACCCGCGACCGTCGCCTGACGGGTAGTCCCCGCTATTCGTCGGGATTGTGGAAGCGAGCGGCCTTCGCCAGTTCGCGCACCTCGGCACGCTCGTCGGGTGTCAGGCACTCGAAGTCGGGCGCGTGGATCTTGTCGGTGAGCGACTCGATCTCGTCGCGTGCGTCAGCGAGGTGGCTGACGTCGGGATAGGGCTTCGGCCAGCCGAAGAACTCGGCATTCCATTCGCCGGCCGGACCCGACAGGATCGCCTCCAGCGGCCCCATGCCCAGCGCCTGCACGGCCACCGCATGGCGTCCGAAGCGCAGCTCACGCATGATCTGTGCCATGAAGAACGCGTGAGCCGGGCCGGGTTCCCCAGGCCGGGGCATGCCTCGCCAACCGACAAAGGTCGGTACGCCTTGGGGGACAGCAGCGTCCACGACCCGCTCGAGCAGCTCACCCAAGCGCGCCGCGCTCTCCATCCCGGCCAACCGCTTCTCGCCGTACTCAGTGCAGATGTCGGCCCAGATCAGCGCCCCCTGCGACGGGCTCATGACAGCGCGGCCCGCTTCGACGGCTGAGCGCATGGTGTCGGGATTCCAGAAGAACGCCGCCCCGATCACGTTGTCGACCGGGCACTCGCCGAGCACGCCCAGCCGGCCGGTTGCATATGCCCCGAGGCCCTCGGCCATGCCGCGTTGCGCCGCCTTCTCCAGCGTGGACGGATCCATCAGCCAGTCCATCGCCAGCATTCCCACTGAGCCGCGCATGCTGCGCGCTACCGCCGTTGTCTCCATGACCGAGCTCTCCTGATTCGACTCGGTGCTGACGCTAACCGTCGCGCCCGCGAGCGCGCATGGCTCGCGTCTGCGGCAGTCTGAGAATCTGCGTAGCATTCGATTTTGGAGGCGACACATGTCGCCGGACCCAGGGGGCATGTCATGCACGTCGGTTACTCGGCCGTCTTCCAGAATCCCGAGAACGCTCTGTCAGACCGTGAGGTCTGGGAGCAGGAGATCCGCATGGTCGAGGAAGCCGAGGACCTCGGCTTCGACTCGATCTGGACCGTGGAGCACCACTTCACCGACTACACCATGTGCCCCGACCCGGTGCAGTTCCTCACGTGGGTGGCCGGGCGCACTAACCTGCAGCTCGGCACGGCGGTCATCGTGCTGCCGTGGCACGACCCGATGCGGGTCGCCGAGCAGGTGACCATGCTCGACAATCTCTCGGGTGGGCGCATGATCCTCGGCATCGGTCGCGGTCTCGCACGGATCGAGTACGAAGGCTTCCGGGTGGACATGAACTCCAGCCGGGAGCGGTTCTTGGAGTACGCCAAGATGCTCATCGAAGGACTCGAGCAGGGTTACGTGGAGCACGACGGCGAGTTCGTACAGCAGCCCCGACGAGACATCCGCCCCGCCCCGGAGCGTTCGTTCAAAGGCCGCACCTATGCGGCTGCCGTATCGCCTGAGGGCATGCCGCTGATGGCGCAGCTCGGCATCGGCCTGCTGGTGATCCCGCAGAAGCCGTGGGAGATCGTGGAGTCCGACTTTGCCGCGTATCACGGCGAGTGGACCAAGCACCACACCGCGCCGCCGCCCCCGCCCCTGTCAGGCGGCTTCTGCTGGGTGGACACCAACGCAGATCGTGCCGAAGAGAAGGCGATGGAGCACATCGGCAACTACTACGGCACGGTGATGAAGCACTACGAGTTTGGGCCCAAGCGCCCGCACGAGGGCGTCAAGGGTTACGAGTTCTACGAGGGCATCTCGAAGTACATCGACCGCCACGGCGCTCGCGGCGCTGCCGAAGATTTCACCCGTCTCATGCCCTACGGCACGCCCGACCAGGTGCTCGAGAAGCTGCAGGTCATCAAGGACAAGATCGACATGGCCGCGTTCTTCCCCAACCTTGCCTACGCCGGCATGACGTGGACTGAGGCACGCCGCAACCGCGACCTGTTCGCCACCGAGGTGCTCCCGGTGCTCAAGGAATGGGACGCCCCGCCCGTCGGCCTCGCCGCCACCGAATCAGTAGCCACAGCCGCCTAGCCGCCTGCCGACTGTGCAGCGGCGGTCAGTCGGCGAGCAGATCCTGGTGCTCGCCGAGACGTGGCGCCCGTGTGGCGCGCCACGGCGTGGCTGAGAACTTGTAGGGCGCGCCTGGGTAGGTGACCGGGGTGCCGTCGTGATCGATCTCGACGGGAAAGCCCCGGGCCACGAAGTGCTCGTCGGCCAGCATCTCCTCTGGCGAATAGACGATGACGCAGGCGAGACCGATCGACTGCAGGCCCACGAAGAGCTCATGAGCACCGAGCCGCTCGGCCAGAAAGTTGATGGTGTCGCGACCCGCTCCGAACACTTCGGCGCTGAGCGGATCGGCGTCAAGGTGGAGGATGTCGATCTGCTCGTAGCTCTCGCCCAGCTTCAGCAGCTCGGTATAGGGGCACTCGCCGGCCTGTCCCAGCTCGGCCAGCCACCCTGAGAGGGCTGCGAACTCGGGTCCGCGCCGGGGCGGCACCCCGGTGTTGAGCCAGCGCCCGTCCGCACAGCGCACTTGGGTGGGCTCGGAGATCTGCGGAAGGGCGTGGCGGCCGGTCTGGCGCTGCACATCGACCTGCTGGTTCAGCCAGAAGTAGGTCGCAAACTCGCAGGTCAGATTGGCGGCAGCGAGCATGGAGACGTCGATGAGCTGCCCGCGGCCTGAATCCTCCCGCCACATCAGCGCCGCCATCAGCGCGGCGACGGCGTAGTGGCAGGCCATCTGCAGGCCTTGGTTGCCGCCGCCCCGGACCGGAGGAATGGTGTGATCGTCGTAACCGCACGACCACACGGGACCGCCTTCAGCCAGCACGGTGAGATCGGTGGCCGGAGGGTCGGGGCGTTCTCGCCCGTTGTGCGTGATCGACACCCAGATGAGCCGTTCGTTGCGCCCGCCGGCATCGGTCGAGGGTTGGGCTGGGACAGCCGCCGCACTCGAAGACGCTCCGCCGAGCTGGCTCCAGCCGAGTTCGAGGGTTGCCAGCCGACCCAATGGCTCGGCTTCGATCACGACATCGGATGTGCTCACCAGGCGGCGGAAGTCATCAGCACCGTCGGTCTCATCGAGGTCGAGCACGACCGAGCGCTTGGACGTGTTGTAGTGCCACCACCACAGCGCCTGTTCCCGATCGGGCTCGTCGCCGGCGAACGGCTCGTAGGCGCGCATCGGCGACCCGCCGGGCGGCTCGACCACGATGACGTCGGCACCCATGTCGGCAAGCAGCTTGCCTGCGAGCGCGCATCGTTCTGAGGTCAGCTCGATGACGCGGACACCGTCGAGGGGGCGGGGGCTTGCTGTGGACGAGGCATCGAACGCAGACATCAGATGACCCCGTCGGCTTCGAGCTCGGCAATCTCGTCGGCGCTGCGGCCGAGCACATCGCCGAACACGTACTGGTTGTCCTCGCCCAAGCACGCAGCGCCGCGGCCGATCGCCCAGTCGGTCTCCGACAGGCGCACGGGCAGACCCTCGACCCGCGTGTCGCCGACAGCGCTATGCGGCACCGTGACCCATAGGCCCCAGTCCCGGGTGCGGGGATCGCCGTCGATGCGCTCGCTCGGGCGCAGCACCGGCGCAGCTGGCACACCCGCCTCGACGAGCTGGTGCCCGACAGCGTGCTTGCTGCGCTTGGCCGTCCAGCCTCCGACGAGTTCCTCCAGCTCGCTCTCGTGCGCCAGGCGCCCGGCGAGGCGCTCCCATCGCTCGTCGCCCGTCCACGGCTCGCCAACCGCTCCGGCGAAGCGCTGCCAGTCGTCGTCATGGCGTACCGCAATCGCGACCCACTCGTCGTCGCCGTCGCAGGCCCAGATGCCATGCGGCGCCATCGCCGGAGATTGGGACCGGTTGCTGTTGGGCATCCCGCTTCGCCGGGCCGGGCGCCCGTTCACCGTGAAGTCCAGCGACGCGGTGCCGTGGAGCGTTCCCGCTGCCTCGATGCAGGCCAAGTCCACCCACTGGCCCTCGCCCGTTCGCCGCCGGTGATACAGCGCCATCAGGATCGCTATCGCCATGTAGTAGGCGCCGGTGTGGTCCATGAACGAGTAGCCCCACCCCGCCGGGGGCTGATCGGGCAAGCCCGACTGGAATGTCAGACCAGACACGGCCTGCGCGATCGGGCCCCACGAGCGAAAACTGGCGTAGGGACCG
>JAJEIW010000291.1 GCA_022828045.1 Acidimicrobiia bacterium
AACTTCCGCTTCACCGACCTCGGCGAGGATCACGTGCTCGGTGTCGGCCGTTCCGCTGTGCACCACCGGGCCAATGCGGTCGATCCTGCTGCCGTCGCCTCGGTCCGCACCGACCGGGCCACGCTCTTCGCTGCACTCAACGACGCCAGCGCGCTCGACGGTGCCGAGATCACCGGCGATCGAGCGCTGCTGCAATCACTGCTGGCTGGCCTGACCGTTTTCACGACGGCACGTCTGATCGAGCCCTGACAGCGCCATGGCGACCGGCCAAGTCGGAGGACGCAGGTCCTGGTGATCAGAAAACGGGCAGGAGCGGTCAAGCGGTAGGTACCGTTCGAAGGTGGTCGGAGATCTTGGGAGTGGCCTGCGGGACACCGATCCGGCACGCAGCGACAACCCCTACTTCTGGCGCAAGAACTCAAACTCAACTTCAGTGGCATTCTGAATCACGCCGGGTTTGGCAGAGACTGTTTTTGTTGGGCCCTGGCCGGGTCGGCTACGACGTGTTGACGGCAGTAGGCGTTCTCGTGGTCGGATCTGACGTCAGGGCACCAACTTCACTGCAGCCGTCAACATCGTGGCGGTGCTTCAGAAACGGACCACGCTGTCCAGCAACGTCTGGTCGGGGCAACCCTCGGCCGTCGCAGCCCATCCCACAAGATCCGGCCGGGGGCCGAAGAGGACGAAGACGCTTCCGTCCCGTTCGGGTCCGGACCGCAGACCGTTGTCGACCCGCCAGCCCCGCGCTCCACCTGGTTTCAACGCTGCTGACGGCGCGGTGAGGCCGTCGGCCTCGTCTCGGTGCGAGCGCGCGAACTTTCTGCACTCCGGCCAGGTCGCCGAATCGCCCGTCATCGTCGCCTGTGGCAGATCGGGCCGAAGCGACGGAGGTTCGCCGATCTCGACCGCCCACAGTGCACGTCGGATCGTTTCGACATCGGCCGAGTCGCTGATCTCTTCGTGACGCAGAAACTCGGCCCACGCGCCGTCGGGCGTATCGCAGAAGTAGTGAGTCAGGTCACCGTCGTCGTTCCAACGGGCGGCGGGCTGCAACACGCCCTCCCACAGAAAAGGAAAACGCGGATCAGTGTGACGGAAGGCGATCATGTCGCCGGTGACGAGATCAGTGCAGTGGCGAGTTCGCGAACCCCATGCGCTGCGGGGTCGTCGGGCGACCAGTCCTGACCCAGCTCTTCGGCGGGGGTAGCGCCACCCAGCCGTGACCGTGGTCGGTCGAACCATCGCCGGACACCGATGTCGTTATACGCGCCCGTCAAGTCGCCCGCAACGAGAGCCAAGAAGTGCAAGCGGGCGGCCACCGCGTCGGGTGTCACCCGCTCGCCCGAGAGGTACCGCCGAGCGCTCGACAGCGAGATGCCGAGGAGCCGAACCAGCAGGTCGAGCCCGAGCATCTGCGCCACAGCGGGCCATTCGTGGGCTGGCGCGGGCGACTGCTCCAAGGCCTCGATGATCTTCGCCACCAGTGCCGAAAGCCGTTCCGGCTCACGGGAGCCAAGTTGGTCGAGCTCAGTGACGAAGACACGACCGATGTCGGCGTCAGCCATGCCCGACCGCAGCTCTTCGAGCGCGGAGTAGTCCAGGCAGGTGATCGCCCCGCTCAGCAGGCCCATTGCGTCGGCACGGCTCAATGCCGCAGCAGTGCGTGTCGCCAGTCCGACATCGCCGAATGGACTCGCAATGGACTCAATACGGAGATTACGTATATCCCGAATTATACCCGAGGCGACGCGTGATGCGGCTGCCGCGTCGTAACACGACGCCCAGCACGCGCGGCAACACGAGCCTGCAGCCGATCATTCGCAGCCTGACCGTGTTCACCACGGCACCGCTGATCGAGCCCTGAGCGGGCCTACTGGTCGACCAACGCGTTCTCGGCTTCCACCGCGGCTGCGGCGCGCAGGACGTCGCGATCGTTCTCCAAGCGGTGTGTTGCCGGCCTGTGCCCAGCCCCACGGGTAATTGTTGTAGAGGTTGGGGCCGCCGATCTCGTCCACCAACGGCACCATGTCGGCGACGCTGAGCCTCTGGCGATTGAAGAAGATGTTCTCGTTGGTCAGGCCGTGCCGGCCGCCCTCCTGCGATGCCCCGTTGTCGGACAGCAGCACGATCAGCGTGTCCTCCAGCAGATCAGTCCTCTCGAGGTAGTCGACCAGCCGCCCGATCTGGTCGTCGGTGTGGTCGAGGAACGCAGCGAAGGTCTGCCACGGCGCTGTTCCAGGAGAAGGCTTCGACGACACCACCACGGCTGAGATCGCGTCGGCTGCGGGGATCGGGCCGGGACGCTCTATCTCTACGTGGAGTCCAAGGAGGACCTGCTGGCCAGCGCATTCGTGAACGTGGCGGGCGATGCCTGGCAGGAGGCCCTCGACCGACGCCGTCAGCCAGATCATGACGTTGCTGATGCATGTCACCGACCACCACAGGGCAGATCCGCGTCTTGCTCGCTCGCTCTTCAAGGAGCTTCCTTTCGCCAGCGACTCGGGTCGCGTCGGCGTGGAAGAGTTCACCGACGGGTTTCTGAGCGGGCTTTCATCGGTGCTCAGTGCCGCGAGCGCAAACGGCAAGCTCGACGCCGACGTTCCCAAGATGATGCTCGCCCACAGCCTCTATGCACAGTGGCAGGTGCTCATGCGGCGTCTCGTCACCGATCGGCTCGACTACGACGACATGGTTCTCCATGACCTGCCGAACAGCCGGGAGCGCTCCAGCTCGTGCACCCAATGACAACCTCGCGCCGCAGCCTCTCCAGGCCACGGATGGCAAGAACATCTGATAGCCCTGCACCCTGGATTCGCGACGTAATGGGGTGAGATGAACACAGGCGAGGACGAAGGCGAGGGAGCGGCAGGGCCGCTGGCGGGTGTCCGGGTGCTGGACCTGTCGTCGGTGCTCATGGGACCGGCAGCGACACGTACGCTCGGCGACTTCGGGGCTGACGTGATCTTGGTGGAATCCTCGGCGGGCGACCGGAACCGGAGCATGGGCTCGGGCCCGGTCGACGGGTTCTCGGGCGTCTCGCTCAACCTGCTGCGCAACAAGCGCAGCATCTCCCTGGATCTCAAGCACGAGCGGGGCCGCCAGGCGTTTCTCGACATCGTCGCCACGTGCGACGTGATGATCACCAACCTGCGCCCAGGACCACTGCGTCGCCTCGGGTTGCACTACGAGGCCGTGCAGCAGGTTCGGCCCGACATTGTGTTCTGCCGGGCGCACGGCTACCCGTCTGCCAGCGAGCAGGCCGATGCGCCCGCATACGACGACATCATCCAGTCCGCCAGCGGCATCGGCGATCTGTTCCGCCGCATGGGCGCCGAGCCGATGCTGCTGCCCAGCCTTGTCGCCGACAAGTTCTGCGGGCTGACGATCGCCAATTCGGTGACCGCGGCGC
>JAJEIW010000025.1 GCA_022828045.1 Acidimicrobiia bacterium
ATGTAGGTGCTGTCGTGGTGCCAGCCCCAGTTGCCCTTGAGCGACTTCACGAGGTCGTCGCTGGACTCGTGGTGCACCTTGCCGTCCTTGCCGACATTCGAGATGGGTGCCGCGTTGAACTCCAAGTTGCCGAAGCGCAGGGCGAACGCGTCCTGCTCGTCGTTGGTCAGGAATTGACCCGAGAAGATCAGCAGCGCGTACTCGAGCCACGTCTCGTGCAGGGCCTCGAAGGTGGCGTCATCGATGGAGCGGAGCTCGATGTCGTGCACCCACGCTCCGAACGTGGCATCGAGCGGTTCGATATTGAGCGTGACAGCCATCATAGCCGGATCGTACCACCGGCTCCCAATTGGCTTCAGGGTGTGAGCCGTCAGGCGTTGGCCCGCCGCCTCGGACGCTGCTGTGCCGGCTAAAGCAGCTCGTAGACCTCGTAGGCCAGCTTGCCGTCGTCGATCGAGCCGATGCCGATGGCCTGGATCTTGTTGAGCCAGTTGTACGGGCCTTCCATCGACGTCTGGAAGGTGGGAGCGGACCGCGGCGAGCCGTCGCCGTAGATCTTCCCCTGGTACTCCATCAGGATGTCGACCTCGTCGTCGGTGCGGATCGAGATGCGGACGTCGAGGTGCATCGTGCCGTCGGCAGCGCGGTAGAGCCAGTCGCCTGACGGGCCCAAGATGGTGCCGTTGATGCGCTCGCCGGTGACGGTGCCGCCGTCGACCGAGGCGACCATCCGGGTGCCGGCTGGCCCGCCGCGGATGCGAGCGGCATTGGACAGGTCGGCATCGATGTCCATTCTGAACAGGTGCCGTACTGGCAGGGACGTTTCTGACATGTGGGTGCTCCTTGCTTGTGGCTTATGGAGATCAGGGCTTATCGAGATCAGGGTGCCGTGTGGGACTACATCGTGAAGCGCAGGTTGCGGGCGGCGTGGGCGCCGAGCTCGGCATCGCCCGACCACGTCACCAAGCCCGCAGCGATCGGGCCCTCAGGATCGATCCGCCCGCAGGTGAGGTCCATGAACGCCATCGAGTCGCAGTGCAGCGTGACGGAGGGGTTCTCGACGTGGTCCACCTCGCGAGCCCGGCCCTCCACCTGCACGTAGATGTCGCGCTCGACAGCGCCGGTGATGTCGAAGCGCATCGTGGCGCCGTCGGGCAGGCCGACCCGCTTGCCGGCGATGTAGCCGATCGACAGGTGTACCTCGTTCAGCGCCATCTCGGCGGCGGGGCCGCCGTTGCCGGTCGGCAGGCCCAGTGGGGTGCGGCAGTCGCGCTCGTGCATCCAGTGATCGAACTCTCGGATGGCCATGAAGCGACCGTAGGTGCCCGGACCGACGGGGGTCATCGATCCGCGGTCGAACACCTCCTCGTCGAGCGCCTCGAGCTGTGCAGCGCGTTCGTCCCACACCTCGGCAGCCAGCGCCGTCAGCTCCAGGCCGCTCATCGCCATGGCCGCCGAGAAGAGGCCGGGAATCTCGCCGAACGGGGGCGGTGTCTCCACTGATTCGGGCAGCCAGCCCGACAGACCTTGCTCGACGGACACTTGGTGCGCCAGCACGCCCTTGACGGTCCAGTCGGGGCAGTGCGACTGGACGTCCCACTGGTCGCCCGCGAGCGAGCCGTAGAGCTCCTTCGAGCTCGCCCAGCAAGCCTTGAGGTTGTCGATGATGAGTTGCGGCTGACTCATGGTGGCTGTCCTGTTCTGTCCTGTGGTCCCTGAATGGTGATCGTGGTGCCGGAAGCTGATCCGGCGGGGCTCAGCCGGTCTCGGCCCGGATGCGTTCGAGAATCTCGCCCAGCCGGTTGATCATGGCATCGACCGAGCGGGCACCGGCCTGGAAGATGGCCGTGACATTCACCGAGGCCCAGTCGAAGCCCAGCGCCTTGACCACGGCGGCCCGCTCGCCGATGGCGTCCAGGTCCTTGTAGAAGCCTTTGTCGGCATCGGTGCGGGGCGGCGGGGCCAGCATGAGCTGCATGCCGATCGCGTCGGGGTCGCGGCCGAAGTCCTCCTCGGCGCGGCGGCGGATCTCGGTCATGCACTCGAGCGCCCGCTCGTCGCTGACGCCCGACGCCATCCAGCCGTCACCCTTCTGGGCGGTGCGTCGCAGCGCGGCGCGGCTGTCGCCGCCGATCCACAGCGGGATGCCGGCGCCTTGGGGCGACACGGGCTCCATGCCCATGTCGTGGCTGTTGTAGTGCTCGCCCGAGTACTCGATCCGCCCGCCTGCCCAGTAGGTGCGCATAAGGTCGATGGCCTCGTCCATGCGCTTGCCCCGAGTGCTGAAGTCCTCCTCGAGGGCGTCGTACTCGGAAACCTGCCAACCCACGCCGATGCCGAGGCGCACCCGCCCGTTCGACAGGGTGTCCAGCGTGGAGATCTGCTTGGCCACCAGCACGGGCTGGCGCTGCGGCAGCACCAGCACCTCGGTCGACAGCGAGACTCGCTCGGTCACCGCTGCCACGTTGGCCAGCAGCATCAGGGCCTCGAGAATCGGCATGTTGGCGGGGTAGATCGTGAAGCGGCCCTCGCCAGGGTGCCCCATCACCACGTGGTCGAACGCGGCAATCTCGTCGTAGCCCAGATCCTCGATGGCCTTGGCCAGGTCGAGCACACGCTGAGGTCCTTCCCGGAACGCAATGGACGGGAAGTCGACGGCGATCTTCATGCGTGAACCCTCTCCTACGTCGTGGGCAGGCGGACCCTAGCTGTCGCCGGCATGAGCAGTCTCCCGTCGGAGGTGTGCTCGGCGATCTCCAGCTCGACGACCCCCGTCTCGGCGTCGACGGATGTCACCGTGCCCGAGAACACCAGCTCCTCGCCTGGAAGGCCGCTGGCGCGGTTCTGCCATGTGACACCCAGCAGCCGGGCGCCCGGTCCCGCCCAGTCCGTCACGAACTGCGTGAGCCACGCACCCTGCAGCGGACCGTGCACGATGATGTCGTCGTGCCCCTCGAAGCGGGCGTATTCGCGGTCGTAGTGGATCCGGTGCGGGTTGTGGCTGGCCGCGCTGTAGAGGAAGAGCTGCGCCTCGTCGGGGAACTTGTGCATTGGCGGCAGTTCCTGGCCGGCTTCGAGGGTTGCGAGGTCCGGCGCTGCGGCGGCTGTGTCGGTGTCAGTGCTCATCGTGCGATGCCGATCATGCGGGAACGGGCGACCTCGTCGCCGAATTGGTTGACGAAGGTGGTCTCGCGCACCTGCCGGACGAAGGGTCCCTTGCGGCCCTCCTTCTGGTCGACTGCGGCAAGCCGGACGGTGGCCGTGATCTCGTCGCCGACGCAGACGGGTTCGAGAAAGTCCCATTCCTCGCCGCCGAACATCACCCGGTCGACCAGCAGCCGGATCCGGGTGCCCTCGCGGTACAGGCCGTCGGTGCGCAGGTCGGCTGCCGTCCGCGGTTGCACCACGGCATGGGTGACGTAGGTGGGCGGCGCCACCAGCGTCCGGTACCCGGCCGCCTGTGCTGCGACCTCATCGAAATAGATGGGGTTCTCGTCGCCGACGGCGTATGCGTACCGCTGCGCCTCGCGACGGTCTATGACGGTGGTGACCGGTCCCGACAGCACTTCGCCGACGCGCTCCAGCGTCTCGGCCGGAATCAGCGACTCGCTCATCCTCCCGACATTAGGAGCCAGCGCCGCCAAGTGCAGTGGGCACGCCTCATCCGCGCAGCCCAGCAGCCCCATCGCCAGTAGCGTTCGACCCACAGCAGGAGGAAACACCGTGGCGTTGTGGTCGAGGAAGCTGGCGATTCCGGACGCCGACGCTGCGCTGCCCGGCCGCAGCCAGACGATGCCGGTCGCGTCGGCGCACGTCGTGCTCGGAACGCCGATGACGCCGCCGTTCCCCGATGGCTTCGGGCACATCGTGGTCGGGATGGGCTGTTTCTGGGGAGTGGAGCGCATCTTCTGGCAGCTCCCGGGCGTCCACACCACCGCCGTGGGTTACGTCGGCGGCCACACGCCGAATCCCAGCTACGAGGAAGTGTGCTCAGGCCTGACCGGCCACACCGAGGCCGTGCTGGCGGTGTTCGATCCGGCGCTCACCAGCTTCGAGGTGATGCTGAAGGCCTTCTGGGAGGGCCACGATCCCACCCAGGGCATGCGGCAGGGCAACGACATCGGCACGCAGTACCGATCGGGCATCTACGTCGCGGACGAAGCCGAGCTGGCGATTGCCGAGTCGTCGAGGGACATGTTCCAGGCCGTGCTCGACGATGCCGGCCTGAGCCGCATCACCACCGAGATCTGCCTGGCCGGTTGCTTCTACTACGCCGAGGACTACCACCAGCAGTACCTGCACAAGATCCCGTGGGGCTATTGCGGCTTGGGCAGCACCGGCCAGACCTGCCCGGTGGGCGTCGCCGCCGCCGACTGAGCTGCGCCCCCTTGACGTCCTGGCGGATCAGGCGAACGCGTCGGCGAACGCCGTGATCGTTGCGTCGGTTACCGCTCGCCGGTCATCTCCCCACGGCAGCGGCATGAGCACGGGGTGCGCCACGCCGGCATCGACATAGGCGCGGGCAAAGTCACCGATCTCGGCGGGTGTACCGATGAAATCGATGGCCTGGATCATCTCGTCCGAGATCGCCGCGAGCGCGCCGTCGCGGTCCCGCTCGGACTGGCGGTCGCGTGCCTCGTCCACCTCGTCGCCGAAGCCCGCCGCCCTGAAGGCGTTGGCGTAGCCATCGGCCATCACGTAGTTGAGCAAGTCCCGCCGGGCCGAGCGTGCAGAGCGCTCCAGCTCGCCGGCGGCCGCGTGGACGTAGCAGATGATCTGGGCGTCGCCTCCCGCACGCACCTCAGCCACCGCTGCGGGCACACGGGAGGCAGGCACGTAGTTGAGCAGGACCCCGTCGGCGATCTCGCCCGCCAGCCGCAGCATCTGGGGGTTCAGCGCCGCCAGCACGATCTTGGGTCGGCGCTCTGCGAGTCGCACGGCCAGCCGGAACCGGCGCACCTGCCAGAAATCGCCTTCGAAGGTCACTGCCTCACCGCTCAGGCACTCTCGCAGCAGTGCCACGTACTCGCGCATCATGGCGATCGGGCGATCCGGGGGCGGCTCACCGTGCTGGCGCAGAATGCCCGGCGCCGACACGCCCAACCCGACGAGCACGTCACGGTCCGGGCGCATCCATTGCAGCGTTGCAGCAGTCATGGCGGCGAGCGGCGGGGTTCGCAGTTGGATCGGGATGATCCCGGTAGCCAGATCGAGCTCCGGCGCCGCATGGCTGATGGCGCCGAGCGTCGAGAACGCGTCGGTTCCGGTGGCTTCGACCGTCCAGACAGATGAGTAGCCCTGGGCCTGTGCAGACTGAGCGACCTCGATGATCGCATCGGGGCCCAGCACGCCCAGGCTGCCGACGGTCAAGCCGGTGGAGGGACGACTGTGCTCATCTGACGCGCGAGATGTAGTCGTGCTCATGGCGGCGCACCGTATCCAACCGCAATGCGTATCCAACCGAAATGCAAGCGCACATCGGCCGCGGACGGCGCGGCAGAGATCCGCCGCTGGCCCCTGACGGGTTGGTGAACTGACGGTGACGAACCGCGAGTGCGAGATAGGGTGAGCAGCACAACCGGCAACGTCGCCTGCAGAGGCGCCGAGCGCGGCGAGGGAGCACCGATGACCGAGACCACCGAACCGACTCGGACGGCTGAGCCCCAGATCATCTCCGATGCGCTCGAAGTGATCGATCACGCACTGGGCGACTTCTTCAGCCGCGAGCTGGTCTCCTCAGTCGAGGTCACCGACGTGCTGCTCGATGTGCGCACGCTGCTGCGCCGCGGCGACGAAGCCGCAGCGGCGCCCGTCACCGCCAAGGGCGACCAGGACGTCGCCCGGGCCTGAATTCAGCGCCGCATCAGGCGGGCGGCGATACGGCCGATTGCCTCGCCGAGCGCTGCTCCCGCAATGACATCGCTGGCGTGATGCAGCCGCACATGGATGCGCGAGACCGCCACGATGACCGCTGCGAGCCGGTACAGCGGTCCGAGCCGGGAACCGCGCGACAGCACCGCCGCCGCGCAGAACGCCGCCGAGGCGTGGCCCGAGGGAAAGCTCGACGAGATCGGCTGACGCAGCCGGTGCTGCGTCGGATTCTCCGCCGCCGTGCCCGGCCGGTGCCGGCCGAAGAGCCGTTTGACGCCTTGGTTCACGATCAGCGACTCCAGCGCCATGAGCGCGCTGAAGCGAAGCGCATCGGATGCCTCCCGCCGCGGTGCGAGTGCTCGGATGGCGCCCAGCACGTGCCAGATCTGGCTGAATTCGCCGACATCGGAAGCGCCGTACATGACGCGATCGACCAGCTTGCGCCCTCGCAGGATCTCCCACCAGCGGTCGACGGCTTCGTCGAAGCCCGCTATCCGCCGTGCCGCAGACATCAGCCAGACCCCGGAGCGGTGATCGGCGGTGTCGTCGTCGGCAGCAGCGGCGGCAGCACCGGATCGGTAGCCGGCGCGATGGTGAGCAGCGGCCCGGCATCGGGATCCGGCGGCGGGGGAATCAGCAGGATCTGTCCCACGAAGATCATCGTCGGATCGGCGATGTTGTTGACCCGCACGAGGTCATTGAGGTGGATGCCGTGCCGATCGGCGATCTGGATGAGCGTGTCGCCCCGCACCACCGTGTACGGCGTCAGCAACTCGGGCGCGGTCGTGGACGTCGTGGGTGCCGCGGTCGGCGGCACCGTGGACGCAGCGGCCTGCGTACGCGCCTCCTGATCCAGCAGCGAGCAGCCGCTCGACAACCCGGCGGCCGCGGCGCTCAGCGCGATCACTGCCATGCCCCTGCACCGGTTTCGAACAAGCGCACGTGCCGCCGTCACTGCGAATTGCCGACGCCGACAACTGTCGGCGGAATGACGAGTTGCTCGCCGATGCGCAGCAGCGTGTCCTCCTTGCCGTTCTCTTCCATGAGCGCCTGCACGGTCACGTCGAATCCGTTCGCGATCTTGCTGAGCGTGTCGCCGGGCTGGACGACGTAAATGCGGCGCTGCGGAGGCGGCGGGGCGATGGTCGTGGTCGTGAGCTGGGGTCGCAGCGTGGTCAGCACGGGAAGCGTCGTCGGGATCGGCTCGGCTTCGGGCTCGCTGGCGCACCCCACCGCACCCACTGCGGCGACGCACAGCACCGTGACAGCGCACGCAGCAGCTGCCACGGCACGCACCCGGCACATACCTCAGCCCGCCCGTACGGGCGCTGTGCTCAACTGCTGTGGCCAGCCTGCCGGATCGAGACGCGCTGTCGGATCGTCGGCAAGGAAGGGCTGCGGCTCGTCATCGCTCACGGTCAGCAGCTCGGCGCCGCTCGGAGTCACCACCACGGTGTGCTCGAACTGGGCTGTGCGGCTGCGGTCGGCAGTCGCCGCTGTCCAGCCGTCAGGCCACATCTGGGCGCGCGGCAGGCCCATGGTGATCATCGGTTCCACCGTGAAGGTCATGCCCTCGACCAACTCGGTGCGTGCAGCAGGGTCGTAGTAGTGGGGGATGTTGGGGAGCCGGTGGAAGATCTCGCCGATTCCGTGACCGACGAACTCGCGCACGACGCCGTAGCCCTCTGCCTCGGCGCGGGCCTGGATGGCTCTGCCGATATCGCACACCAATGCACCGGGCCGCACGGCCGCGATGCCGTGGTACATCGACTCGCGCGTCACCTCGACCAGCCGCCGGGAGGGCGCGTCTACATCGCCGACCAGGAAGGTCTCGGAGTGGTCGCCGTGAACGCCGCCGACGAAGATCGTCACATCGCAGTTGACGATGTCGCCGTCGCGCAGCGGCCGGTTGTCGGGAATGCCGTGGCAGATGATCTCGTTGACGGAGGTGCACAGCGACTTGGGAAACCCGTTGTAGTTCAGCGGGCTCGGGTAGCCGCCTTCAGCTATGCAGGTCTCGTGGCAGACCTCGTCGAGATGTTCGCTGGTGACGCCCGGTGCGATCTCTGCTGCCACGGCGCCCAGAACGCGCCGCGCAGCCGAGCCTGCCAGCCGCATGGCCTCGATGGTGGCCCCGTCGGAGGGCGCCACGCCGCTCGGGGCCGGAGATGCCCGGCCGCTGCGCGCGTAGGGCGGCAACTCGATGTCCGCAGGCACTGCCCGCCGGGGCGAGACCATGCCGGCGACCACCGGCTCGAAGCCGGGAGGCTCCATGCGCGCTGCTGGCACTCGACGCTTGCGCCTGCCCATCGTGTTCACGCTACCCGTGAGCCGTGGGTTCTTCGTTGTCGAGCCGCCCGCGGAGCGGGCGCGCTCAATCGGCGTCGTCGGCGAGCTCCGCGAGCACCTGGTCGTTGTGCTCGCCCAGCTTGGGCGCCCGCCGGTAGATGCCCGGCGGCGTCGCACTCATGCGGATCGGCGGGGCAATCTGCACGATCGGCCGACCGACCGGCTGCTCGACTGCTACAAGCATGTCCCGGGCCGCCACGTGAGGATCGCTGAACAGGTCGCCGGGGTGGTTCACCGGCCCGCAGGGCACCTTGCCCCCGATGGCAGCGATGACCTCGGCATTGGTGAGCGTTGCGGCCCACTCGGTCAACGCCGTGATGATCTCGTCGCGATGGTGGTACCGCGCCCGCAAGGTGCGGGTCTCTTCTGCGGTGGCCCACTCGGGTCGGCCTATCGCGACCGCCAGCTCGCGCCAGTGGTTGTCGGTGTGAGCGCCGATGGCGATGGCCCCGTCGACGGTGTCGAAGATGTCGAAGGGCACGATGTGTTGGTTCTTGTTGCCGCTGGGGGGCGTATCGGGCTGGCCCATCACGCTGTAACGGGTGACGCCGACCTCGCTGAGCGCCATCACGGCATCCACCATCGAGACGTCCACGAACTGCCCCTCGCCGGTCCGCTGTGCGTGGAACAGTGCAGCCAGCACCCCCATGGCGCCGATCGTGCCGGGGTAGGTATCGCCGATGTAGGGGCCCACCACGTGCCGGTCGTCGGGACCGCTGCCGGTGGCCGAGACCATGCCCGACATTGCCTGGGCCACGACGTCGTACGCAGGCCAGTCGACATAGGGGCTCTCGCCTGAGCGCGGGTCGCCGAAGCCCCGGATGGCCCCGTACACGAGCCGGGGGTTGCGCTCGTGGAGCACTTCCCAGCCCACGCCGAGCGCA
>JAJEIW010000264.1 GCA_022828045.1 Acidimicrobiia bacterium
GCCGATGCCGAAGAAGCCGCCGTCGGGCGTGTCGAACTGGCTCTCGAGCTGGCCCCAGACGCGCTCGAACTTGCGGGGCATGCCGCCGCCGCCCAACTCGGCCGGACCGCTGATCCAGCCGAAGCCGGCGTCGTACTTGGCGGCCCGCCACTCCTTCGACGCCTCCAGCTCGGCGCGCTCGCGCTCGCGGTCGATCTCCTCGAAGAGCGCCGCGTTGTCGGGCCCCTCGCCCCAGACGAACTCGCGCCGCTCGGCTTTGCGCTTGGCGTTGGCCTCCAAGAACTCCAGCGCCTCAGCAGCAAACTGCTCCTCGGTGATCTCAGCGGTGTCGGCAGCGGCCATGTCGGGCTCCTGTTTCGTGCAAGAAAGGCGGAATATCCGGGATACGAGCAGCCCCAAGCTAGCGACATATGTCGCTACGCTCATCGGCCATGGGTCAGCCCGTCCGAGTAGCAGAGCGACCGTCGTCCGTCCGTGTGGGCACGGTGCAGTTCGAGACCAACCGCCCGCTGACCGGGGCAGGCCACCGCTACTACAACAGCGCGGAAGACGCCGCCAGCGCCGAGGACCCGGCCGACCTGCTGGCGTGGCGCCTGTTCCAGCGGGGCGGCGTCGACCACATCCACGTGTACGGCAACGTGGCCACCATCGACCTCTCCCGGGGCCACACCTCCGACGGCATCGCCGAGCTCATCGAAGAGCTGTTCGCCCACTACCGGTAACTCGTTACCGGTAGCGACAAGCACAGGCGCTAACTCGTTACCGGTAGCGACAAGCACAGGCGGTAACTCGCTAGCGGTAGCGACAAGCACAGTCGCTAGCTCGCCCGCGTGAGCGATCGGCACGGCGATAGCTACTGTGGCACGTATGACCGAAGACGAGTTCCGTTCTGAGCTGGCAGCGCAGGGCTATGGCGAACCGCGCAGCGCCGAGTTCGAGCCTCACGCCAATGGCGAGTTGCACAGCCACGAGTTCTCTGCCATGGCGATGGTGACCAGGGGCGAGTTCCGGCTGGGGCTCACCGACGAGACCCGGGTCATGGGAGTGGGGGACTGGTGCGAGGTTTCTGCCGGCACACTGCACAGCGAGATGGCGGGTCCAGTCGGCGCGACCCTGCTGGTCGGCACGAAGTAGCAGGCCCAACCCTTGTCCAGGAGGCTGCAGGGGAAACACACGCACGGCGGCGGCCGATAAACAACCGTTCGTCAAGACGATTGGCGGAGGTGCTCGTCGAACCCGAGCCGCTGAGCCTCGGGGAGTGATGCGTGCAGTGGCGCGACACCGAATGGCGTCGGTTTGGCTAGACGAGCAAGCCTGCGTACAGCGGCGCCACGAACGCCGCCATGATCCCGGACATCGACAGCATGATCGTGCGTGTCTGTCTCGCAATGGCTCTGTCGACATACGCGTGCATGCGTTCCTCGCACGCACGGATCAGTCCGGCTCAGGGGCAGAGCGAAGACCAGCGGGCCGCGGTCTGTGATGGTCGGCACGCCGCAGAGGCCCGGCGGCGAGGCAAAGCAGCAACCTATGGCGACGCTCGCACCGATGCCAGCGATTTTCTGACGCCTCAGCGCCAGGGCCAACCCCTCAGTTGCCGTTGGTGGACCAGTGCCAAGGCTCGCTCGGCAGGTTGAACAAGCCGTAGGTGGCTGCATTGGCATTCAGCCATCTGAATGCTGTCGAACTGCGGCTGTTGACCGACCGGCCGTTGTGAACGAAGTCGACAGCGAGACCGCGCTCGTGCATTGAACGCCCGGGTCGAGCCGTCGGCGGACGGCACTGGTAGGAGGGCCGCTGCCAGATCGCCCACTCGCTTGTCCCGCAGTGAGCCCGTCGGAGAGCGATCTGCGAAGCAGCACTCCGGTAGCCGCCGCCGTACAGCCCGATCCCGTCACGGGCGGCATGTGCCAGCAGGTCGTTCACGCTGTTGGCAATGGACTCGTGCACTTGGATGCTGCCTACTCGGATTCCCTTCTCCACGAATCCGCCGACCCAGGTGAGTTCGCTGCGGTCGAAGTCGTTGCTGACCGGCTGTCCTGCAGTGCCTTCCCGCCGACGTCTGGCTTCTTGTTCTGCCTGCCATCGACGGCATTGTTCCTCATCGCTTCGGCGCTTGAGTTCGGTCGTGATTCGTTGCTGCTGGCTGATGGCACCGGCGATCTGGCTGGTGGTCTCGGCGACATCCGCTGCAGCGTCAGCATCCAAATCCTCCAGCCAAGCTTGCTCGAACAGCAGTTTGTCGAGTCGGTTCTCCAGTTCTTCGAGTACGACCGCTTCCTGCTCCACGGCGTCCAAGAGGTCTTCAAGAGCCCGCGCGGATTCCTCACGGCGGATGTCGCGTAGCTCTTCGGCTCGCTGGAACTCTCGCACGGCGAGTTCAGCGTCCACCCCAAGGGCTCGCAGCTGATCGCCGGTCACGGTGAGGTCGCCCAGCGCGGCGCCAATCAGCACTCGGATGCGGGCGGCGTCGTAGATGTCCCCGGTGCGCACCAGACCATAGGAACCCTCCACCGAGGCGTCGTGACCGACGTAGGTCTGCACGATGAGTTCCACTACCCGTTCGCCCAATTCGGCGTGCTGAGCATCGAGCGCCAGGACACGCTGGATTCCGGCTTCGACGGAGGCTTCGGCCGCGGCGAGTTCGAGTTCGGCTTGGTCGAGATCGGCCCGTTGTTCGTTGACGAGCACCTTGAGCTGATCGGAGGTCTCCAGCACCTCGTTGACATCGGCGGTGGCGAGGTCGACTTGGCCAACTTTGGCGAGCAAGGCGGCCTGTGCTTCCTCGCGGGCGCGCTTTTCCTCGTCGAGTTCCGCCTCGAGCGCCGTCTGATCTTGCTCCAACTGCTGTCGACGCTCTCGCAACTCGGCGCTGGTTGCGCCGGCTTGTGTGGCGCTGGTGCGCGCCACTCGTGCGCATAGCCGCGACATTTCTGCGTCGGATGGCTGCGACTGGGCGCCTCCGGATGCGAGCGGCACGACACTGATGACGAGGGCGAACGCGATCGCAGCAACTCCACGGCGCGCAATACTGCGACGCCCAGTGGGAGGGCGTGCCGCGGTGCGGCATGCCGTGGTGGGGCGCGATTGCCGCTGTGAACCTCGCACCGGGCGTGTCCTCGCTGCGGCCGGCCTTGGCCGGCGCCGTTGTCAGCCTGCGGTCGCCGATGGTCGTCGCAAGCGACGACCGGAACCTTCGGCCCAAGGTACCGATGGGCGATCGGTCGTGGGTGTCGCCCGCAGAGACTCTCAGCCGGCTCTCAGCTTGATTGCGCTTGGGCGATGCCGCTGGCCGGAAGGCCCGAGGGCGGAACGGGCCGTGTGCCGCTACTCGTCGATCACCCGGTTGCGGAGGACGCCGATGCCGGGAACTTCGAATTCGATCTCGTCGCCCGCAACCAGCCAGCGCGGCGGGTCGTGCGAGCCGCCAGTGCCTTCGGGCGAACCCGTGGCGATGACATCGCCGGGTTCGAGCGGCATCACCTGTGACAGGTAAGAGACGATCTCGGCAACCGAGAAGATCATCTCGCTGGCGCCGGCCCGCTGGCGTTCGGCGCCGTTCACCCGGCAGATCACCTCCAACTCTGCGGGGTCGGCGATCTCGTCGGCGGTCGTGACCCACGGGCCCATCGAACCGGAGCGGTAGAAGTTCTTGCCGGCGGCCACGCTGTGGCGCTGCCAGTCGCGCACTGAGCCGTCGTTCAGCACCGAGTAGCCGCCGATGTAATCGAGGGCGTCGGCCACCTCGATGTGACGCCCGGCTCTGCCGATCATCACGGCGAGCTCCACCTCGTAGTCGAACTGGACCGACACCGACGGCCGCACGAGATCCTCCTCGTGGGCCACCAGCGTGCCGGGCGGCTTGTTGAAGTACACGGGCTGCGCGGGGGCCTGCACGTTGCCGCCCAGCGGGTATTTCTTGTGGTAATTGGCCCCTGCGCACAGCATGCGGGCATCGGGATCGACCGGCACGGCAAACGCGATCTCGTCCCAGGCCGTCGATACAGGTGTCGCCGAGAGTGCCACCGGATCAGCCATCGCCGCAGCGATCGCGTGGCCGATGGAAGCGATCGGCTCGCCGCCTGCATCGAAGCCGTCGAGCTGGGCCACACCGTCGGCGGATGCCATGCCGACGTGAGCCGAACCGTCACCGGCAAGGGTGTAGCGCATCAGTCTCACGGCGAGTCACCGTACTGGTTGTGCAGCGTCCGTCTCTGGGGCAGGGGAGCGTGGTCGCTGCGCGCCGGCGGCTCAGTCGCTCGCCGTTCGGCGCAAGGGTTCGCCGCCGGCGGCGCGAATCGTGCCCTCGAACCTGTCGAGGTCGGTGCCGTTCACATTGCCCGTCCAAGGTTCGCCCACACCGCTCGCGTCAAGAGGCGGCTCAACGGACACCTCCACCCGGGGGCTGTCGGTGCGCAGCACCAGCGTGGCATCGCTGCCCGAACTCCAGCGGGCGACGACGACTGCGCGTCGGAAGCTGATGTCGGCCAGCACGAGACCAGTGTCTGTGGCCGCCAGCAGGCGGTGCACGTTGAAGAGCAGCTGATGCGCGACTACTGCCGCCACGATCAGCAGCCAGCCGATGCCCCACGCAATCGCCAAGCCGGCCCCGAGGGAGAACGCGGCGATCCGCACGATCATGATGCGCCGGTGCGCTCGGGCAGTCTCGATGTCGGTGACGACCACGGCACTGCGCACGCTGACACCCAGCTCCCCGAGTAGCTTCACCGCCCGTTCCAGAGCCCGGTCTGCCGGATTCACGGCGCTGGCGTCACGGCAGGGTCGCTTCCCGCTCTTGTTCCCCGTGCACATTCGATATGGGCTCACGGGCCGCTCGGGCCGCGGCGGCATCCGGCAGCGCAGCTTCTCGGGGCAGGTCGCGCAGCGAGACGAAGCCGTCGGCGTCGGCGATCTGCTGAGCCACGGCGAGCAGGAGCAGCTCGTCTCCATGCGCGGCGTGCATCTGCACGCCCAGCGGCAGCCCGTCGGCGTCGAGGGCCGTCGGCAGCGAGATGGCCGGCTGCCCAGTGACGTTGGCCTGGTTCACGAAGGTCGCCAGCTCGGCGACCCGCCGGGCGCCGTCGACCGGATCGGACAAGCAGCCGAGGGTGGGTGTCACGTCGGCAAGCACCGGGGTCATCAGCAGGTCGAAACCGCGCCGGAATCTGGTGGCCGCCGCTGCTGCCGGAACCGCCGTGGCCGGAAATGTGGCTGCCCGGACCTCGCGAGCCGGGTCCCAGAACGCCATAACGCGCCTGCGCCAGCGGGCGAGCTCTTCGAGCGCCCCGACGTAGGCGGCGGCCGGCAGCGACCTGCCCAGTTCGGCAGACCACCAGTTGGCCGGCTCGACATCGTCGGCCGTCATCGGGCGGCCCAGCCGTTCCGCCCACCCAGTGAGTTCGGCTGCCATGCCGACCGTGCGTACGGCAACGGTGTGATCGGTGAGGTCTGCGCTGTACCAGCCGTCAGGCGCCGTGTCGGGTTCGATGCGGTGACCCAGTTCGCTCAGCAGCGTCGCCGCCTGCTCGACGGCACGCCGGACTGGCTGGCTCGCGCGCCCCGGAGTCCCCCACGACACGGCAATGTGCACGGACGGCGGCGGGGCTGCCAACGCGTCGGCGAATGACTCGCCCGGTCGCAGCGGGGGAGCGATGTAGGGATCGCCTGGCGCCGGACGGCTGATGATGTCGAGGCACCGTGCGGCATCGCGCACCGTCCGCGTGAGCATGCCGTCCACTGCAAAGCCGCCGCGGTGCTCGCCGAGGCGCGGCGCAGTCGAGACCCGGCCCCGGGTCGGCTTCAGCCCCACCAGGCCGCACGCTGCCGCGGGAACGCGGATCGAGCCGCCCCCGTCGTTGCCGTGAGCGACCGGCACGATGCCTGCCGCAACGGCGGCCGCCGAGCCGCCGCTGGAACCACCGGGCGAGCGGTCGAGCGACCACGGGTTGGCCGTCGGGCCGTAAGCATCCGGCTCGGTGGTGATGGTGGTACCGAACTCGGGCGTGTTCGTGCGCCCCACCGAGACCAACCCGGCGCCGCGCAGCAGGCCGTAGAGGTGGCTGTCGAGCGAGCCTCGCCAGCCCAGGTCCACCAGGAAACGGGCGCCGGCGTGGTGAAACTCGCTGGCCTGCTCGCAGCCGAGGTCTTTGATCGCCATGGGCACGCCGTCGAACGGCACGCCGGTGTCCGACATGTCGCCGAGCGCATCGCCGTCGGCACGTCGCCGCGACCAGCGTTGCGCCGAGGCTTCCGCCTCGGCGAGCGCCCGCTCGGGGCGTGGATGGATGACCGCGTTCAACGCCGGATGCAGCCGCTCCATCCGTTCGAGCGCAGCCTGCATCGCCTCAGTGGGGTCGGCCTCGCCTGTGGAGAATGCCTGCGCCAGCGCCGTGGCGTCGGTGAAGCGGTGGTCAGCAGACATGTCCCCGCTTCTCAGCCTCTCGACTTCTCAGCAGCCGGGGATCATCCGCCGCCGGCCCACAGACTCGGCATGCGGCCCGCCCACGGGGCCGCCCGCTCGAGCTGGCCGGCCAGCGAGAGCAGCATCTCTTCGCTGGCGTGCGCGCCCACGAACTGCACGCCTATGGGCAGATTGCCTGAGAACGTGCGCGCATTGGTGCGCCTTCTCGTCGAGTCACCTGTTGCTTCCCGCTCCTGTTCGCTGCGCTCACGGGCCGCTCGGGCCCCGGCTTCGCCGTTCGGCTCAGCCTCTGGCGCCCAATGCAGGGGCACCGACATCGCCGGCTGGCCGGTCACGTTGAACTGCGGGGTGAACTGCAGCAGGTCGTTCAGCCGGCCGCGGCCGGTTTCGGGATTGCGCAATTCGCCGAGGCGAGGCGGCGGCTCGGCCATGATCGGCGACACCAGCACGTCGTGGTCAGCCCACCAGGCGGCGAGCCGCCGTGTCCAGGCATGGCACCACTCGAGCGCCGACACGTACTGCGCCCCGCTGACCTCGCGCCCGATGTTCATGAGCGCCCACGTATCGCCTTCCATATCTGCACGGCTCATGTGTCGGCCCAAGACATCTTCGAAGCCAGCAAGCATGACGACGTTCTGCGCGGACACGATCGTGCGAAAGTGCTCGAAGAACTCTGCGTGGAACAGCTCGGCAGGCGCTGAATAGCTGACGTGGTGTCCGAGGCTCTCCAGCAGTCTGCCGGCGTTCTCGACCGCTTGGCTGCATTCGGCGTCCACCGGGCCCCAATCGGAGTGCGGGCACAGTCCGACCCGGAGCGTCTGCGGCTCGCGTGCCGCCGCGGACTCGAACGTGCCCGACGGCGGCGGCGCCCAGTAGGGGTCGCCGGGCCACGGCCGGCTGATGCCGTCGAGCACCCGGGCGCTGTCGCGCACGCTGCGGCTGACGACACCGTCAACGCTGAACCCTGCCCAACCGTCACCCGAGTCGGGACCCAGTGACACGCGCCCCCGGTTCGGCTTCAGCCCGAACAGCCCGCAGTTGGCGGCGGGGACACGGATCGAGCCGCCCCCATCGTTGGCGTGGCCGATGGGCACGATGCCCGCGGCCACTGCGGCTGCGGCGCCGCCGCTGGACCCGCCGGTCGAATGGCCGGTGTTCCACGGATTGGCTGCCGGCCCGTACGCCAGCGGCTCGGTGGTGATGGTGAGGCCGAATTCAGGCGTGTTCGTGCGGCCGAAGTTCACCAGTCCCAGCTCAGCGAACATCGTGGCCAAGTGAGCGGTGCTCGACGCCGCGTGCCCCGCCTGTTTGAGCGCGGCGTTGCCGGCGTGGTACGGCTGTCCCTGCGTTGTGCAGGTCAGGTCCTTGGTGAGGAATGGGACACCTGCCAGCGAACCGCCGGTCTCGCCGGCGCTGCGTGCGGCATCGAGCTGCTCGGCCGCAC
The DNA here is from genome assembly GCA_022828045.1 of Acidimicrobiia bacterium. GTDB lineage: Bacteria > Actinomycetota > Acidimicrobiia > Acidimicrobiales > Poriferisodalaceae > Poriferisodalis. Next base: position 7,866 of record JAJEIW010000264.1, read on the forward strand.
GACGGGCACTGTCGTCGAGCCGTCCGATGATGGCGTTGATCTCCGGGTTCACCCGGTCTGCCCGGGAGATGGCCTCGGCCAGCAGTTCGGCCGCCGACGCTTCGCCCGAGGCGAACAGCTCGGCGGTGGCCACGCCGTCAGGCAGGTTCCCGTCTGGTGTGCCGACCGATGTGCCGGTGGATGACATCTCAACCATGGGCGCAACGTAGTTCGGTTCCCGGGCGAGGGTCTGTCAAGAATTTTGTGTATGCGGGGCTACGTCCCTTGGAGTGGTGGGTTTTGGGGTTGAGCCTCGGTGTCGGTTGCCGGTGTGAGTTCGGCTGTGGTGACGGTAGCGGGTTCGTGTCGGAGTCGGCTCGACCACCCGGAAATCGGCCAGGTAGCCGAGGCTGCGAAGCTCGCCATAATCCGGGTCGCAAATCAGCGTGTCCCAGACATCTTCGAAGCCTTCGTAGTCGCTCATGCGCCACGGCGTCGCCGTCAGCCCCAGCCGGTGCCGCCAGCAGCTTGCGGCATGTCTCCGAAGTCGAATGGTGCGCCTCGTCGACCACACAGAGGCTCATCTGTCCAGCAGCCCGAATCCCAAAAAAACGCGAAGGCTCGTACAAGTACACGTTTGCCGCCAACCCGGCCCGAAGTTCGACACATCCGCGCTCTACCGCTCCGGCGGCGACAAAATCCAAGTCTGCTGGTAACCCCAGCGGGCCGGCACAACAGCCCCGGAATGGGTCCGGCTGCGTCAACGGTCAGCTGATCGGCGTGAGCACTGCTCGTACCGACCGTCCCGCTGCGCCAGCGGCGGTCCCGGCGGTCAACCGATCGACGTGAACTCGATGTGCCCGGTCTCGTCGTCGATGTCCATCGAGTAGCCGCAGATGGCTGCGAGGCGGTCGCGGCCCTCCTCGGGACCCGACGCGATCAGCTCGTCGCCCACCCACAGCCGCACCGTGCGGAGCGGGTTGTAGATGTAGCTGGCGGCACGGCGGATGGCCAGCACGTGATAGCCGGGGTCGACTGCGAGTCCGAGCGACCCGAGTGTCGAGTCGTCGGCCTGCGAGCCGGGCGCAACCGGCACCTGCACGACGACATCGTCGGTGTCGCCGAGCGCGAGCGCGAGCACAGGGTGAATGTCCTCGTCCTCGAGCACGAGCGAGGTGATGTTGCGAGCCTGATCGCCGATGTCCTCGGCAGCCTCGGCGACGTGCAGCAGACCGCGCAGCCCCGCCGGGTCTGTCCCTGCCGCGTCGGCCTCTGCCGCAGCGCGCAGCACCCATGTCTGCATCGACACCTTCATGCCGTCGAGCCGTACCTGCATCGACCGCACCTCGCGAGCGAGCGACAGGTCGGCCAGCACGAGCGCCGAATAAGCCAGCCCGATCGCCGCCTCAGACAGGTTCTTCATCTCGACGAGCGTGTCCACGGCTCGGTCGAGGTCGCTGAGCACCTGCGCTTCATCGGGTTCGGGAGGGTTCCAGCGCTCCATGGCCGCCAGCTCTCGCAACCGCACGATGCCCGCCGGGTCGCCGCGCATGAACAGCACGTCGCCCGGTTCGGTGATGCTGTCGCCGCCGACATCGGTCAGCCAGTGACGGCCCCGCTGGATAGCGACCACACGCATGCCGACCGCGACGGGCAGCTCCATGTCACGCAGCGGCCGGTTGGCGAGGTGACTGCCTTCTGCCACCACCAATCGATGCGAAACCTCGGCTGCCTGCGCCAAATCCACGATGAGCGCACGGGGAATGCCCAGGTGATGCAGCACAATCTTGGAGATGTCCACCGCCGCATTGGCGATCTGCTCGATCGACGACACCACCTGCAGCACCGAGCTCATGCCGTCTACCTCGCGCGGGTGCCGAACGGCCAGCATCGCCAGCGATCGCATCTCGTGCACGAGGGCGGACATGTCTTCCTCGAGGCTCAAGACGGCATCGGCCATGCCCTCGTCGTCGAAATAGAGCGCGGCGTATGCCAGATCGACCATGAGCTCGGAGGCGTCCTTGGCCTCGGAGAGCATGGATTTCAGGTTTCGAGGTTTGTCTTCAGGGTCTGATCGCATTGCACATCGTCAGCGAGCGACGCGACGGGCTCCATTCATCTCGGGGACACGATGACGCCACTGCGCCAAGCGTAGGCACAGCGGCAGAGGGGCGAGGAGGGAATTCATGACAGGCCCACCCAGCTGACGGCCAGCACGAGCGCCGCAGCGCCGACCAAGTCGACAGTGCTGTTCACCAGCGGGATGCCATAGGTATCGGGGTCGACGCCGACCCGGGTTGCGACCACCGTGCCGTAGTAGGCGATGGCACCCGCCAAGGCTGTTGCGATCATGCCGCCGATCAGCGAGATCGCCACGAGCCGCAGCAGGCCCGGCGTCGACATCGAGAACGCTGTGGCGAAGCCGTGCGCAAGCAGGCCGTTCAGCACGAACACCGGAACGGTCAACGTGAAGGCAAATAGGATGTCGAGGCGGGCGCCCCGCTGCGGCAGCGCTCGGGGTTCGATGACACCCAGATGCAGCTTGCTCGACAGCCGGCTCGACAGGATGCCGCCGATGGCGCCCGCGGCGGCCAGGCAGGCAGGCACCAGGATCAGCACCGCACGCTTGTCGATGAAGTCCTCGAGACGGTGCTCGATCACGACACCGGCAATGATGAGCACGAAACCGCCGACGAACAGCACGGGCATCGACTCGCGCACGATCTGCCAGAGCTGCTCCAGTCCAGATCGCCACGCCCAGGCCGTCGCAGCCGCTGCGCCGATGATGCTGGCGACTGCAACAAGCGGTGTGAGCGCGGTGATGCCCACGAGATAGCTCGCCAGGAACAGGGCCGGGAGCGTGACGACATCGCCGACTGCCGAGATGAGGGGCGCGCTGACGTTGTCGAGGTCCCAGCCGCGCCGGGTGGAGATGGTCGCGAGCCCGAGCGTCACCACCAGCACGACCACCGAGGCCAGTTCGGCCCCGACGACCGACACCACGATGAGGTCGGTGATGCCGATGATGTCGGCGAGCCCGAACACCGGGGCCAGCACTTTGGTCATCACGCCCAGCGCCACCGCAGTCACCAAGGTCAGCACGGCCGCGGCAATGACGTTCTGGCCCACGATCGTGTCGCGGCGGGCTGTGGCCCGAAAGGTGCCAGCGTGAATGGTCGTGGCGAGACGGCTGCCGAGGGCGCCGAAGATGTCGCCCCGCATGCCGATGGCAGCCGGAACCAGCACCAGCAGCCCCGGCAGCCGCTCGAGCGTTCCGGTGACAGCTGCGAGCAGCACACCGGCGGCGGCGGCCGTCAGGCTGCTGACGGCGAGCGCCGAGAGGCTCTGGCGAGCACCGGTGACGTCGGGGCCGAGCAGGCCCCGCAGAAACCCCAGCGGGTGCAGCCGGACCACCGGGCGAAGCAGAGCACGGCCGGCAGATCGCCCGCGCGCGGCCCCGGCAACAACGCGCCGGGTCGCCGTGCTGGTGCGTCTCGGGGCGCGGCGCGGCGCGGAATCGCCCTCGGCCATACGCCAAGGGTGGCAGCCTCACCGGTGGATGCGCGCGTTAGTGCGCCCGCTATGGCATCTGTGCAGCGCTGTTCGGTCCCTTTATGAGGCTGGTTCAAGCAGTGTGGTGAAGAAGGCCGCCAACCCGGGGGCGCCGCCTGGGGTGTTGCCGGCGAACCGCAGCACCACCTCGTTGTCCGCATCGACGACGACGAGGTACGGCACCGACACCAAGCCGAAGGCGTCAACGACCGACATCGCAGGCGTGTCGGCCACGACGGGGTGCTGCCAGCCTTCGTCGCGCAGCCATTTCTCCGGTGGATGATTGCCGCGTGCGGCGTCTTCGAGCACCGAGACCGCATAGAAGTCCACGCCGGCGGGCAGCTCGTTCGTCTCCAGCCAGCCGGTGAGCTCCTCGACTTCGTTCTGGCAATGCGGGCACCAGTGGGCGTAGAAGGCCACCACCATCGGGCGCCCCTGGCTCTCGATGCGAACCTCGGCACCGGTGAGCAGATCGGCGCCGACGACCGCCGGTGCCTGGCGGCCGACGGCCGGATCGTCTTCCAGTTGCTCGAATTGCGGCAATGCCGTGCCGGAGACCTGCGTTCGGTCGGGGGCAGCACCGCTGAGCGATGTAGTCGCAGCAGCGGCGCCGGTCGCGGCGGGTGCTGACGCATCGTCTCCGCCGCATGCAGCAGCCAGCAGCACTGCGCACAGACATATCGTCAGTCGTCGCACCGCCGTCAAGGCTAGGCACGACGCGGACCTCGCCCGACGTGGCCATGCAGCCATACCGGGGCGTACCGGGCGGCCGGTGGCAGACTTGGCCCGTGGAGACCCGCCAGCTCGAATCGACACCCGGCTTCGTCATCTTCGACCTGCCGGGCGCCCAGCATTACGTCGGGGAGGCCCGCCTCGGCAGCCGTCTCATCCCCGGCAATGCGACGATGCTGGTGCGACATCTGACCTACGTCTTCGCCACGCTGGAGCAGCAGCGCAGCGGCGCCAGCATCGGCCTCAAGTCCGACCCTGCCGATGCCGCCGGAGCCGTCGAGGCACTGGCGGACGAGCTGACCGGCGATTTCTCCAGCGGGCGCCTGTCGATCAGCCCGGGCCTGCGGCTCGATGCTGAACTGCTGGCACCTGTGCTGGCCCACGACCAGCGCAATCTCATCGGCAACGACGATCGCGACGGCATCTCGTTCAACCACGAGCTCATCGGCGTCGGGGCTGCTGCAGCGGCAGCCGGCCTGCTCGGCGGTCTCGACGGCAAGCTCATCGCGATCGAGGGGTTCGGACCGGCAGGGTTGGGCATCGCACGAGAAGCCGCCGCGGCGGGGGCGACCATCGCGCGGGTAGCCACCGCGAAGGGTTCTGCGAATGGCCAGTTCGACCCGGTGACACTTGCGGAGGCCTGGCTGGCAGACGGCGAGATGTGTGTGGCAACGCTGTCGGGAGACAACGAGCCGGCCAAACCGTGGACGGTCTGGAAGGACGACGTCGACGTGCTGTTCTGCGGCTCGAAGCCCGGTGCGATGTCGGGCGATGGCGCGTCCATGGCCGGTTCTACGCCGGTGGTCGCCTTCTCGTCCGCCGCGGTGTCATCCAAGGCCTTGGCAGTGCTGCGCGCAGCCGGCACGCCGGTCGCGGCCGACTTTGTGGCTGCTGCGGGTCCGGCATTGGGCTGGTGGGCCGATCCTGTGCTCACACACGACGACCTGCGTTCGGCGACGGCCGACACGGTGAACGCCGTCATGTCCGAAACCGCCGACCACGACGACGGGCCGTTCATGGCCGCCTGCTACCGAGCCGAGTCGTTTCTGCGGACCTGGCAAGACGAGCTGCCCTTCGGTCGTCCACTGGGCTAGATGAGTATTTCAGTGCTTTTCAATAAATAATTTTATTCTTGGCACTGCAGCCGTTACGGTCGGATGCTATGTTCGAAGCGTGGACGCCGTGATCCTCACACAGGTCATCTCAATGGCCGTGGCCGTGCTGGCGATCGTGTGGCACCAGCAGCGTTCCATCGAACGGCTGCGGGCTGAGATGCGCACCGAGATCAACGGCCTGCGTGCCGAGATGAACCAGCGGCTCGCTCGCATCGAGGGATACTTGGGCATCGGCCTGCTACCCGAGGCCGCCGCTGCGGCCGCGGGTGCTGGCCTCGTCGGCGCAGCGGCACCACCTGCAGCAGGTACTGCCAGCTAAGCCCGGATCCGCCGGTTGGGGTGTGGGGGTTGGCGAAGCACTCGGCTCAGCTCGTGCCGCGCCTGCTCGCGTTCGGTCCCTGAGCACTCATGGCACGTTCGGTGAACACGTTCGGGTTGTCTGCCCATTCCTCGAAGCCGATCTCGCCGTGGTCGGTGAGCCAGCCGAGCGCCGTGTTCATTCGATCTGCGAGGTCGGTGTCGTCGTCGGCGACCGTGCAGCCGCCGGTCTCGACTCGCCCGTCGACCACGCTGACAGCGAACTCGTCGCCGTAGGCAGCAGCGGCGGCTGTGGTCTCCACGATGCCCTGCGCTATGGCATCGACCGTGCCGTTGCGCAGAGCATCGATCTGGGACGCGGAAGTGTCTGCGGTGTCGAGGCCGGGTGAGCGCAGCCGGTCGAGGTACACCACTTCGGGCTTGGATGAGTCGGCGGGGATCAGCCGCACTCTGCCGTCCAGTTGCACCGACGCGCCGCTTGGGCTGATCCGCAGATTGCCGTTGGCGGCAGCCTCCACGGTGGTCGAGTCGTTGCCGCCGGTCTCGCTGTCGATGACAGCCACGGCGCCTTCGGCGAGCCGCCCGTCGTCGTCGGCAACGCCGATGAGTTGCAGCAGCCGCGATTCGCCGGTTGTCGCGGTCTGCACGCCTACCGTGTCGTCGCCGCCGAGCGCGTCGTAGGTGTCCAGCCGATCCGCGTCGGCGGCACGCACCAGCAGCGACTGGCGGAACTCGATGTGGCCATCGGTGAACTGAACGGCGGCTTCCCTATCGGCACCGCGGGTACGACCGGGGTCGATGGTGATGCCGCCGCACGCCATGTCGATGCCCTCGGCTGTGGGCAGCAGCCAGATCCCGGCCCAGTCGTCGACGCCGTGATGCAGGAACGTCACCCCGATGCCTGCCATTGCCTCGACGGCGTCAAGCAGATCGGCTTCGTACCCCGTATGCAGGTCGAAGCCTGCGGTACCGGGCCGTGGATCCAGAGAACTGCTGACCGGCGCGTAGTGCGCATAGAACGCCAAGCTGACAGTGCGAGAGCTCGATGCCGCCGGGATCGAGCTTGGATCCTCATCGGCGTCAGTGCCAGCGCAGCCAGCAACCGCCAGCGCGATACACACCGGCACAGCCGCAGCTCGCAGCAGCAACCGCAACGCCGTCACGCCTGCACCGCCCACGAGGACCTCGGTTGCCCTATGCGAACCGCTGGCCGCGCCCAGCGGAAGCCACCCGCACATTCTTCACACCAGACAGCCTGCCAGCCAGCTTGCTGCGATGCCATAGGGTTCGGCTGTCGGTTGAATCGAGCGGAGGCGGGTGTCATGGCGATGAAGGGGATGCAGGACAGCCAGGTGCTGTCGTTCAATGAGCAGATCATTGCCGAATTCCGTGAGAACGAGGGTCGCTGCGGCGGCATGTTCGAGGGCAACCCGATGCTGCTGCTGACCATGACCGGCGCCCGCAGCGGGCGGCAGCTCACCAGCCCGCTCACCTACCACGAGTTCGACGGCGACTGGATCGTGTTCGCGTCAGCCGGCGGCCACCCCAGCCATCCGGCGTGGTACCACAACGTCACCGCCAACCCGCAGGTCACCGTCGAGATCGGCACCGAGTCGTTCGCAGCGACCGCCGCGGAGCTGTCGGGTGTCGAGCGCACTCAGGCGTTCGACGCGATGTGCGACGCCATGCCCCGTTTCGGCGACTACACAAGCCGCTGTCGATCGGGAGATCCCCGTCATCCGCCTCCGCCGCAGCACCTGAGCGTCGCCGACCACGCCGAGCTCGGTGATGACTTCGCGCAAGGCGCCATCGCAGACAGCGACGTAATGCCTGACGCTTCGCCCGTCGAGGGTATTCTCAGGACGAAGTTGCTGCGCTGCCGTTGACGCCGTGCGGCCTCGGGTTCGCACAGTAGATGACAGGGGTAATCGATGGCCAAGGGTTCTTCCAACGCCGCAGCAGCCGCATCCGACGAGGAGGCTCGGCTGGCCAGCATGGCTTGGCGGCTCGGGGTGGTGACCAGCTTGGGCTCGATCGGCTTGGGTGTGCTCATGCTGGTGTGGCCGGGCAGGACGCTGCTGGTGATAGCGGTGGTGATCGGCATCCAGCTGATCGCATGGGGGCTCGGGCTGGTGGTGTCGCGTGCGGTCGCGAGCGAGGGCGCCGGTCACACGATCTTGGGGATCATCGCCGGCGTGGCGGTCATGGTGTTCGGGCTGGCGACGTTGCGTGTGCCCGGCCGCACGCTGGCATTGATGGCGTTGTTCTTGGGCGTGTCGTGGTTCCTCGCCGGCGTGATGGAGCTGATCGAGACGGTGCGAGACCGCGGTGCGCCCCATCGCGG
>JAJEIW010000032.1 GCA_022828045.1 Acidimicrobiia bacterium
CATCTCGGCGGAGGTGAACTCGAAGATGTCGCTGATGATCCGCATGGAGGGCTGAGGCGGGTAGATGTAGGTGTTGCGGACCATGAACTCCTTGAGGATGTCGTTCTGGATGGTCCCGGTCAGCTGTGCGGGAGCAACGCCCTGCTCCTCGGCGGCCACCACATAGAGCGCCAGCACTGGCAGCACGGCGCCGTTCATGGTCATCGACACGCTCATGCGGTCGAGCGGGATGCCGTCGAACAGCGTGCGCATGTCGAGGATCGAATCGATGGCCACACCTGCCATGCCCACGTCTGAGCTCACCCTGGGGTGGTCCGAGTCGTAGCCCCGGTGGGTTGCAAGGTCAAAGGCGACCGACAGGCCGCGCTGCCCCGCGGCCAGATTGCGCCGGTAGAACGCGTTGGAGTCCTCGGCGGTGGAGAAGCCGGCGTACTGGCGGATTGTCCACGGCTGGTTTGTGTACATCGTGGGGTACGGGCCGCGCAGGTACGGGGCGAAACCGGGGTAGCCGTCGAGGTACGTGCGCCCCCCGGAGCCGTTCCCGCTGGCGCCTGGTTCGCTGTCGTACAGGTCGGCGACGTCCGCAGCGACGTACAGCGGAGCGATGTCGATGCCTTCGGGCGTAGGGCTGTGAGCGGGAGAACGCCCGGTCTCGGAGGCGAATCGCTCCGCCCACACTGCTCTTGCCGACGATTCAGGTCGTGTCGATGACCCAGGGCGGCTCGCACCGTTCTCATTCCGTCGGTCCGGCTGAGCGTCATCGAGCTGGAGATTCGAGAAGTCCCCGATGACGCTCATGGCCCTGCCGCTCCGGTCACGGCTTCGCCGTTCGGCTCGGCTTCATACGGCGCTGCCCAGCGGTGCACGCCCAGCCCCGCCGCTGGCGTGCCGGCCGTCCAGCCGACGAAGCTGCCCGCCCCCGTTGCTGGCTCAGCGTGGGTGTCCACGAAGTCGGTGACGCCGACCAGCACCTGCTCGCCCGCCGCGATCTGCTCGTTGCGCAGCGCTCGTTCGGCGGCGATCGATGCCTCCAGATCGCCGCTGGCCATCGCAGCGCACATGCCGCCGGTAGCTTCGATCTCTCGAAAGCGGTCCCAGGCTGCGTGCGCCAGCTTGCGCGTGAGGTCTTCGAGGTACCAGCTTCCCCCGGCGGGATCGATGACCGATCCGATGCGGCTCTCGTGGCGAAGGATCAGCTGCGTATTGGCGGCGACGCGCCATCCCAGGCCGCTCGACGCCTGCCCGGCGCTGATGGCGTCAAAGGGTCGGACGGTGATGGCGTCGACACCGCCGTTCGCGGCTCCGAAGGTTGCCGTGGTGGCCCGCAGCATGTTCACCCATGGGTCGACAGCGCTCAGCATGGCCGTCGTGGTGACTGCGTGGAGCCGCATCGACGGCCCCCCGTCACCGGCGCCGTCGACCCCGCAGGTGCGCAGCACACGGGCCCAGCACATCCGCAGCGCCCGGCACTTGGCGGTGACCAGGAATGCGTCGGGTCCTGCCGACAGCGTGAAGCCCAGCAGGCCCCCAACCGCAGCCGGGTCGAGTTTTGGCCCGTCGGCGTTGTCGCAGATCGCCCGCAGCCACGCAACGCCGGTCGCGAGCATCGCAGCCAGTTCGGTGGCGTCGCCCGCGCCGGCATCGGAGAAGACCGAACCGTCGGCCTCCAGGGGCACGGCTCCAGGTGAGCGCTGGGCGATCTCTGCGGCATTGCGCGCTGTGGCGCACATCGAGGTGACGAGCGTGGCGCCGTTACCGGAATCGGCCCCCTGCCAACCGCTCGCGACCGCGGCGATCGCGTCGAGACCGAACCACGACTTCAGACCTGCGCGGTCCACCCCGTGATGGTCGAAGACATCCAGCAGAGCCGCGGCGTGCGCAGGCGATGCGCCGGACTGCAGGTGGATCGTCACGCCGGCACCGGCGGCATCGCCGACCGCGGCGTCGAGCAGTGCTGAGTCGTCGTTCGCATCCCAGCCCCGGGCGACGGTGACGGCACCCACGCCCGATGTCGTGTCCACGGCGACAGCGTCTGGGGTGCTCGCAAATCGCACGTCGTGGATCTGGCGCACCTCCCAGCCCTGTGCGCCGCTCGCGGCGGTGGCGCCGCGGGCGAACGGTGCGCTGCCAGGCAAGCCCGACGGGTCAGCCTCGGTGCCGTGGCGATGCGCGGTGTACAGCGGGGCGGTCTCGATTCCGTCGAGCAGCGTCGTGCGGAGCGACGACAGCGACTCGCCCCGCAGCGCGCCTTCGGCCGCGGCCTCCCAGTCGCTCTCGGAGACATCGGCGAAGCCGGGATCGCTGAGCGCGGTGTCGTGCTGCGATGGGGGCGTGCGGGCCACGGTCCGCAGGGTAGCGGTCGACTTCCGGACGGGAATGTGGTTCTCTCGTGGCTCTCTCTTAGCCCGGATCCACCGGTTCGAGTCGGGGTTGGGGTTGTCGCGTCCACCAGAAAGGCCTCCTGAGGTGGCATTTTGCCGTTGAGGATTGTTCGGCGTGATGCCAGGTCGGGAGGCACTTTCTGTGAGCCCGATAACGCAGGGTCTGGATCGGGTCGAGGCAGTGTTCGACGACGGGTCTTTGGTCGCGGACGCGGGCCTGTTGCTGGCGTTCGCGCCGGTGGCGCCTTCGACTTTGGGGTCGTTCATGCGGTCCTTCACGTGGGGTCATGTGCGCCAGTTCGACCGCGTTCAGGAGCTGGCGTCGGCTCGCGCGTGGGAAGCGGACGCCGCGGCGGCGGAGCACATCACCGTCGATGTGGACTCCACGGTGCGCGAGGTGCACAGCGACGCGAAGCAGGGCGCCGCGTACGGTCACACCGGCGTGCTGGGCTATCACCCGCTGGTGGCGGTGCGCGACGACACCGGCGAGATCGTGCACAGCCCGATGCGCAAGGGGTCCTCTCAGCGGGGCCATGTCCGGTTCGCTGCTGAGACGCTCGCACGGGTGCGCCGTCTGGCGCCCCAAGCCGAGCTCACGCTGCGCGCTGACGCGGGGTTCTTCAGCTGGGACCTGATCGACAAGCTCGCAGCGCTCGACGCGCGGTTCTTCGTCGCCGCGGCCCGCAACCCCGCCGTCGACAGGGCGATCGCAGCGATCAGCGAGGCCGACTGGACGCCGATCGGCTACACCGACGACATCGGCGCGGTGATCGCGATGATGGATCTTGTCTGGAAGGGCTGCAGGCGGCACGGCGACCCGAGCCAGCCCCGGGTGGCTCACCTGTAGAAATAAATGAACAAATAGAAAGAAATAGACAAATAGATAACAAGAGATAAGCTCGCCCATGAGGAGGTGACGATGCCGGAGCAGAACCCCTTCACACCTACTTTCGGCGCGGCACCGCCGCTGATGGTCGGGCGTGACGATGTCATCGAACGGGTGCTCGCCGCCCTTCGCCGTGGTCCCCGCCACCCCGATTACACCCTGTTGCTCACCGGCAGACGGGGCACGGGCAAGACGGCGCTCCTTGACGCCATCGAAGCCGCTGCCCGCAGTCAAGGCTGGCTGAGCGTCAGCGCAACCGCATCGGCGCCCGAATTCAGTTCGCAACTGCGTCATGAGTTGGGCGCGCTGGCCGAAGACCTGCAACGCGACCCGAAGACGCGGCTTGCCTCGGCGCAGGCGCTCGGGTTCGGCGTGTCGTGGGCCAAGGACCCCCCGAACCCTCGGCCGCCGCTCGTAGAGCTCAGCCTTCGGCGCCTGCTCACCGGCATCACAGAAGCGCTGACTCAATCTGATGCTGATGCCGGTGCCGGCTTGCTCATCACTCTCGACGAGTTCCATGCCGCGGAGGTGGACGGCGCCCGGGAGCTGGCCGCCGCGATCCAGCATGTGACCCGCAGAGAGCAGCGCCCCGTAGCGCTCGTGATGGCCGCCCTGCCGGAGGTCACCGACACCATTCTCGCCGACATGGGCATGACGTTCTTCCATCGCTGTGCACGAGGCGAGATCGGCCTGCTCAGCCATGACGCAACTCGTACGGCATTGCAGGTGCCCATCGGCCGAGCCGGAGGCTCGATCGACGAATCGGCCCTCGACCTGGCAACGCGGTCGTCGGGGGGCTATCCGTTCATGGTGCAGCTCGTGGGCTACCACGGGTGGGAGTCATGCGCCGACGGCGCCAAGCACCTCGCCATAGACGACATGCAGGAAGGTGTCTACGAAGCCGACCAAGCCCTCGCCGACATGCTGCTCATGCCGCTGTGGTCAGCGCTCTCGCCCACAGACCGCGACATTCTGCGCCAAATCGCCGCCAACGACGGACCTATAGAGGTCGCGGCACTGGCATCTGCTCTCGGCAAGAGCCCGTCGTACATCAACACCTACCGCCGCCGTCTGCTGCAAGCCGGAGCGGTCACCACGCCAGACCGAGGCATGCTCGATGTCCGCGATCCAGCGATGCGTCGCTGGCTCGGCGGCCTGCGCCCCATCGCAGACCTCGACCACTGACCCCGTCCGCACCGTCGGCCGAGTGATGGCTAGATGACGAGGTCGTTGAGATCAAGTGAGGATTCCTCTAGTCCAATGTAGACTAGATGTTCGCACGGACACCTTGCTGAGCGGGGGAAGCTATGGCGAATGAGGCGACCGATCCGGCTGGGATCTGGACGGTGGCCGAGGCCAAGGCGCGCTTGTCTCACATACTTCGCTGCGCCGAAGAGGACGGCCCCCAGCGCATCGGCACTCGCAGGACGTTCGTGGTCGTGCCCGAGCATGTCTGGGAACAGCACACCGAACCGGATGTGCGCCTCGGATGGTGGCTCATCGAGCACATGCCGCGCGGTTACGAACTCGAACCTCCCGAACGCCGCTCAGACCGGCCGATTCCCTTCATCGACTACGCCACCGACGCCCAGTGAACGGCGTCAAGTGAACGGCGTCCTGCTCGACACCAACGTTGTGGCCGAGACCGCTCGGCCCTCGCCCGATGCGAATGTGCTGGCGTTCCTCGCCGCCGAGACCGACTTCTGGCTGTCGACGGTCGTAGTGCACGAACTGGAGTACGGCGTCGAGCTGATGGCATCCGGCCGTCGCCGCGACAGCGTGGCAGCGGCAGTCAGGTCGCTGGCCAGCCAGGCACGTCGGATTGTGCCGGTGGGAGTCGCCGAAGCCGAGCACGCTGCCGAGCTGCGAGCACTCGCACGGTCGGCAGGTCGGGTGCTCGACATGGCCGATTCATTGATCGCAGCTTCTGCCGCCGTGCGGCGCCTCGCTGTGGCGACTCGCAACACCGCCGATTTCGAAGGCCTCGATCTGCACCTGATCAACCCATGGAACGAGCAAGAGCGCTAATCCGGGGCGTCAGATGGCGAGGTCGTTGAGGTTGTAGTCGCGGATGACGCGGTCGAACGTCTCGTCGTTGTAGCGGAAATCGTCTTCGAGGCCGACGAAGGGTGCGTAGGTGTAGCGCCGCTCGCCGGGGCGATGCTGCGCCCGGGCGTCGATGGCCACCGCGATCACCGATGACCGCTTGAACACCCGCTCCTCGTCGTAGACGACCACGCCGTCGCGCTCGTGCACCCGCAGTTGACCTGCCACGCCCACCACCGAT
>JAJEIW010000267.1 GCA_022828045.1 Acidimicrobiia bacterium
CATGAACGCCTCGACCAGCGAGGTGGGCAGCTTCTTGATGAACCCGACCGTGTCGGTGACGAGCACTGTCTCGCCGCCGGGCAGCTGCAGCCGCCGGGTGGTGGCGTCGAGCGTCGCGAACAGCCGATCTTCCACCAGCACGTTGGCCCCGGTCAGGCGCCGCAGCAGGGTCGATTTGCCGGCGTTGGTGTAGCCCACGATCGCGACCGTGTGGTAGCGAGATCGACGCCGAGACTTGCGCTGGTTCAGCCGGGTCCGCCGCAGCCCGCGCAGATCCTTCTCGAGTCGCGCCAGCCGCCGCTGGATCCGTCGGCGATCCACCTCGAGCTGGGTCTCGCCCGGTCCTCGCGTGCCAATCCCGCCAGCCTGCTGGGACAGCTGCCGCCCGCGGCCGCGCAGCCGGGGGAGCCGGTAGCGAAGCTGTGCCAATTCCACCTGCGCCTTGCCTTCCAGCGTCGTGGCGTTCTGGGCGAAGATGTCAAGAATGACCGCAGTGCGGTCGAGCGCAGTGCGCTTCAGTATCCGCTCCAGGTTGAACTGCTGTGCCGGCGACAGCTCATCGTCGAACACCACGGTGTCGGCGTCGTGCTCGAGCGACGCATCCAGGATCTCGTCGGCCTTCCCCCGCCCCACAAAGGTCGCCGGGTCGGGCGCATCCCGCCGCTGAACAATCCGCTCCACCGGGTCGGCGCCCGCTGTGTCCACCAACCGCTCCAGCTCGTCAAGATTGGCGTCCACCTCGTCAGCAGTGCGCTGCGCCAGCTGCACCCCCACGAGCACGATCTGCTCCCGAAAAGCCCGATCGATCAGCCCCGACTCAGCCCCCCCAAATTCGCCAAATCCACCCCGATGGCTCTCGTCCGCCTGACGGCTGTCGGATTCCTGCTGCGATTCGGCCATCAGCCGAAGTGATCCGCGTGGTCTGCGAGTAGAGCGCCGATGTCATCGAGACAGACATTGATGCCTGCTTCGATCCGTTCCGCCTCGACGCAGAGCTGTGGCCTATCGAAGGCTTCGAGACTTGCCGGTACGGTCCGGACCCAGTACCGGAAGCCTGAGCCGTCGCCGCCGGGAAACGGTGCCGTTTGCATGTCGACCTGATCGAGGTCGCGTACGAATCCCCATTTGCGAGCAAGAGTCGCCGCCACGATGGAGCCGCTGCCGCACGAGACGGTCAACCCGGCGCCACGTTCCCACACCGACATCACCAGCGTCCGTGGCAATCCGCCATTGGATGGGACAGAAGATGGGAGCGGCCAGATGAACTCGACGTTGATTCCATCGGCAAAATATGTCTCGTAGATGCGGCCCAGCTTCGCTACAGAGGCACCCAATTCGTCGGCACGATCGCCCAGTTCACAGCTGGGTCCTTCGATCGGCGGTCTTGCCAGCGCAATCACCAAGTGCGGGTTGCCCACATCTCCCGTGCGAAGGTGTCTCAGGTCGCTGCCGAAGGTGCCGCGGATGCGCTCCTCCAGTTCCTTGGGAATCGCAGGACCCTGCCGAATCGGGTTCATTGCGACTTCCACTAATCGTCGCTCGACAGAGTCGTCACCCGCAATGGGCGTCCTCGGCCCAGCCAAGCGGGCGGAGCCATCGTGGTGGACAGTGCATCGCTGCTCGCCGGCATCGGTCTCGAACGGGATCAGCGGCCCCACGCCGATGATGCGTGCGTCGAACGATGCCATGGCAAGGCACGCCAGTCCGTTGCCGCTGGTTTCGGCGAACGAACCGTCGGCGTTGAGCAAGTGCATGCGAATGCGGTCCGCCGGTCGGCCATCGACAGCGTCATGCACGCCGACGATGAATCCGTCAGCGCCTCGCGAATGCACGTAGCCCGGACGAGTGCCGACTCCAAGAAGCCGGCCACAAACAGCCCGCGCCACATCGTGGCGCGCCAGATCGCGGGCGGCCAATGACGCGTCAAGGTCGAGCAGTTTGCGCTCGGTCAGCAGCGCGATCAGGAAGTCGTTGCCTTGGGCCTCGTATCGGTCGAGCGTCAGCGTTTCCACAGCCCTATTGTCACACCTCGCCTGCGAAATCCGCGAGCGAGATACTGCGTGATGCTCGCTGTGCAACTTCGCAATGCGTGTTCTGCAACGACCCAATGCACCTCTTGCAACGGCTCCAATGCGTGTTTTGCAGTTTTGGCGGCTCTGGGCGCTTCTTCGGGGCTGAGTCGAAGGCTCTTTCGCCGGGAATGTGTGGCGGTTTGCGTGTGCTGAGTTCCATAAACCGGCACATGATGCGGGAAATCGGTGTTGAGGTGTCGGTTTGTGTGGCCCAGATTGGCTAGATGTCACCTAAACCAACACTATTTGGCTGATTTGCTATCATGAGGTCCGATTTAGCTGCTGTGATGCCTTCAAACCGGTACTCATGGCCGCTCTCGTGCCGGACGGCTGGGAGGCCAGCACGCTGCCGGCCAGAAAGCAGGAACCCGCGATGACACCCAACCGCCTTGGCGGAGACCCGCTTGAGCAGATCATCGCCGACGCACTGAGTCAGCTCGCGTCCGGTGCCGCCCCGCCGCAGATCGAGCGGACCCGCATCGATATCAAGGAAGAACCCGGCCGCAGGGCTGGCGACGGCTCGGTCGCCCCCGGCGAGCAGCACAACGAGGAAGCGGCGGTGTATCTGGCGGGTGAGATGGCGTGCATGGCGAACACGCCCGGTGGCGGTGCTGTGGTGGTGGGCGTGGCCGACGACGGCATTCACATCGGCACCGAACTCGACGAGGAATGGCTCCGCCATCGCATCTGGCAGCTCACCGAGCGTGAACTCACCGTGGCGGCACGCGAGGCCGTACCGGCGGGCAAGCGCTTGCTGGTGCTGACCGTGCCAGGCGCTCACGCCCCGGTCAGCTTCCGCGGCAAGCTCCGATGGCGCGTGGGAGCGAACTGCGTCGAGGTCGACCCGGTGGCGTGGCAGGCGCAGGCACTGCAGCGGCTGGGCTACGACTGGTCGGTAGAAGCCTCGGGCCATTCGCTCCGCGACGCTCGGCCCATGGCACTTGAGCTCGCCCGCCGATACCTGCGCGAGCGGGCCGCCCCTGCCGACATCGAACTCGCCGACGCCAGCGACCGCGATCTGCTGACCCGCCTCGACGTGCTCGACGCGCAGGGCCGGCTCACCAACGCCGGCTCGCTGCTGTTCGTGGAGACGCCGTTCGCCGGCATCGACTACATGCGCCGCGACATGGCAGGAGGCGACAGCACGCAGCGCATCGAGAGCACGCTGCCGCTGCTGGAGCAGATCTGGGAGGCGGAACGAGCCGGCCTCGCGGCGAACCGCACCACCCATGTCGCCACCGGTTTTGTGCATCGACAGGTCCGGGCCATTCCCGAGTTGGCGTTCCGCGAAGCGATTGTCAACGGCGTGACCCATCGAGACTGGATGGCGCCGGCGCCCACCGTGGTCGAACACACCGGCGACGAACTCGTCGTCACCTCGCCCGGCGGCCTCATCGGCGGCGTCACCCCCGACAACGCGATCACCCATCCCGCAGCGCCCCGCTACCGCCACTTGGCCCAGGCCGTGGCCAAACTGCGTCTCGCCGAGCGCCAAGGAACCGGCATCGACCGCATGGTCGCAGCGATGCTGGCGATCGGCCGGCCCGCCCCGGTCATCTCAGAAGTCGCCGGCCCCTATGTCCGTGTCACGCTGCTCGGCGGCCCGCCGGACCCCACTTTCGTGGAGTTCGTGCATGCGCTCGAGCCTGCGGCCATCGCCGGCGTCGACACGCTGCTGCTGCTCGAGCAGCTGTGCCGGGTCGGATGGACCGACGCAGCGAGCGCCGCGCCCCATCTGCAACGGGAACCCGCCGAGGCCGAAGAGGCCATCAACCGCCTGCTCGGCGCCCGTCTCGGCGATAGCACTGTCGTCGCCGAGGTGGCGGGCGTGCCCCCCGGCGACCCCGTCGTCGTCCGCCTCTCCGACGAGGCAGCAGAGCGCCTCACTGCGCGGCAATCGCACCTGCAAGTGCCTGCCGGCCGCGACGCCCTCTTCATTGCCTGGGCCGAGGCCCGCGGACGCATTTCGTCCACCGAAGCCGCCGACCTCGCCGGCGTCAGCCCCGGCTACGCCAAGCGACGGCTCGCCGACCTCGCCGACCGCGGAAACCTGCGCCCTTCCCGTCACAACCGCAACGGACGAGGATTCCACTACCTCCCGGCCGACTGACGCTCCAGTCGCGAACTGCGACCTCAGGGGAGTCAAGGGCAGCCGACCCGTGCTACGTGGTGGGTTCGCGCTGGCCGTAGTTCTTGAACGTGTCGCCGATCGACGTTGCCACCGAGGCCAGCTTCGAACGGCCCTCATTCAGCCGCGGCGCCATGGCGGCCAGTCCCTCGACGGTCCAGCGCCCTTCGGTGACGATGATGTCGTCATCCGCCAGCGACCAGCCCTGATACAGGCCCACCTCATTGGCGCCCACATGGAACACCCCGCCGGTGAACGGGCAGTCTGCGGTTGACAGGTAGGCGACCAGCGGGCTGACATTGGCCGGGTCGTACACATCGAACTCCGCCGGGTCGTCAGGCGCCTTCACCACGTCGCCCAGCCCAGGCGTCTGCAGCGTCAGGCGTGTGCGTGCCACCGGCGCCAGGCAGTTGACGCGCACGTTGTAACGGGCCAGTTCGCCCGCAGCCACGAGCGTCATCGCAGCAATGCCTGCCTTGGCGCCCGAGTAGTTGAACTGGCCGAGGTTGCCGAGCATCGCGCCCGATGCCGTGTTGATGATCGAGCCGCTGACTTCCTTGCCTGCCTTGGACTGCTCGCGCCAATAGGCAGCAGCCCAGCGGGTCGGGCAGAAGTGGCCCTTCATGTGCACCTCCACGACGGCGTCCCACTCCGGCTCGGTCATGTTGACCACGACGCGGTCGCGCAGGATCCCGGCGTTGTTGACCAGCACGTGCAGGTCGCCGAAGGCTTCGACGGCCGCATTCACCATGCGCTGGGCGCCCTCCCAGTCGGTGACGCTGTCGCCGTTCGCGACAGCCTCGCCACCCATGGCCTCGATCTCGGACACCACCTCTTGTGCCGGTCCTTGATCTGCGCCCGTGCCGTCGGCAGAGCCGCCGAGGTCGTTGACGACGATCTTCGCTCCTTCGGACGCCATCAGCAGCGCATGCTCGCGTCCGATTCCACGGCCGGCGCCGGTAATCAGCACGACACGTCCGTCGAGTGCACCCATGTTGTTCTCCCGTCATGGATCCTGGAGCGGATGACCGGGGTCGAACCGGCGACCTCAACCTTGGCAAGGTTGCGCTCTAACCAACTGAGCTACATCCGCGTGGGCCGATCACTGTAGCAAGCACTTGCCGGAGCGACGCGTGAAATCGACCCGCCTCAGCGCCTGCTCAGCCCCGTTGCGGCGGCGCTATTCCGCAGGGGAGCGCAGGTCGATGCGCAGCGTCAGGATGCCGTCGGCGAGCGCGGCCTCGGCGTCGCCGATCATGGCGAAGTCCATGAAGTCCAGCTCTGCCTGGCGGATGAAATGGCGCCGTTCCTCGCCGCCGATGGCGGGCAGGTTCCGCTTCCGGACGGCCTGCGCGCGCTCGGCGAATCGATCGATCATCTCCTGGGGGTCGAAGGTGTCGCTCATGGAGCCTCCCCTACGGTGCTGTCTTCACCTTGCCACTGATCTGGGGCTGTTCGCCGCAGGTACAAGAAAAAGCCCACGGCGCACGCAACGGTCAGCAGTGCGCACAGCGCGACCAGCAGCCACCACACCGCGAGGCCCGAGCCGACTGCCTCGGAGGGCACGTTGGCGTGGCCCTCCGCAAGGATCGCCGCGGCCCATCCGCTCAACGGGCCGCTCCAGGGGGGCCCGCAGCGCTCTTGTAGATGTCGTCGATGAACTCGCCCATCGGCGGGCCGGTCTGATCTGGCTCGGTGAGGAAGCCGTCGTGGCCGTTGTCGCTGTCGATGTCGACGTGTTCGGCCCGCATCGCGTCCCGGCGCCGCAGCGCTTCGACGATCCTGAGCTGCTGGGGCCGCGGGTAGAGGAAGTCGGTGCGCACGCTCATCACCATGGTCGGCGCCACGATGCGCGCGAGCGCCGCATCGATGCCGCCGCGGCCCCGCCCGACATCGTGCAGGTCCATCATCTTGTTGAGCACCAGGTAGGTGTTGGCGTCGAAGCGAGGCACGAACTTCGCCCCCTGATAGTCGAGATAGCTCTCGACGTCGAAGCGCTGCTCAAGGCGCAGCGGAAGCACCGGGTCTTCGCTGTGGCGGGCGAACCGGCGATCGAACTCGTCGCCGGAGCGGTAGTGGATCATCGCGATCCGCCGCGCGTTGGCGAGGCCGCGATGGGGTCCTTCCCCGTCGGGCGCGTCGTAGTAGCGGCCGCCCCTGAAGTTCGGGTCGTCATAGATGGCCTGCCGCCCGACCTTGCTCCAGGCGATCTGCTGCGCGGACGCCTCCGCTGAGGCTGCGATCACCACCAGCGAGCCGACCCGCTGGGGGTAGGTGATGCCCCACTCCAGCACGGCCATGCCCCCCATCGAGCCGCCGACGACGCTGAGCCAGCGATTGATCCCGAGGTGCCGCCCGAGCGCCCACTGCGACCGCACGACGTCGCGGTTGGTGACCACGGGAAAATCGGGCCCGTAGCGCTCGCCGGTGGACGGGTTCAGCGACGACGGGCCGGTGCTGCCCTGGCAGCCGCCGAGCACGTTGGCGCACACGATGAAGTAGCGGTTGGTGTCGAGCGGGCGGCCGGGGCCGATGAAGTCGTTCCACCAGCCCTCGGTGATCTGAGCGGGCGGGTGCGCGGTGCCGTGGGCGTGTGCATCGCCGGTCAGTGCATGGCAGACCAGCACGGCGTTGGACGCGTCAGCGTCGAGCGCCCCCCAGGTTTCGTACGCGAGCACTGGCTTGTGCAGCACGCCGCCGCCTTCGAGGGTGAACGGCCGATCCGGGGAGAGCTCGAAGAACTGCCGTTCGGCCGCGCCGAGACCGGGGTGCCATGCACCCGAGGCAGGCAGCCGCCATACCGCCGGTTCATCGCTGGGGGCGCCTGCGCGCCTCGCACCGTCCACAACTGCGCCTTCGTGCCGTGGGAAATCCCGTCCTGTGGACGGTCAAGGGTACCTGTCGACCCCTGCAGGCCTGAAGCGGTTTTCAGCGGCCGGTGCCAGATACGCGGGTGCCCGCTGTGCCGAGGTTGTCCGGGCTGTCGGCGAACGCGACGAGGTCGTCGAGGCGTTCGTCGTTCGAGAACATGTCATGCAGGGGCAGGCGCAGTCCGAGCCGCCGCTGGAGCTGGCGGACTTCGAGCTCCTCGTCCCACAGGAACATCGTCACCGCGGTGCCGCTGCGCCCTGCCCGCGCCGTGCGGCCCGAGCGGTGCAGGTAGGTCTTGTGCTCGGGCGGGACGTTGTAGTGCACGACCACGTCCACATCGTCGATGTGCAGGCCCCGAGCGGCGACGTCAGTTGCGACGAGGGCGGCCAGCTTGCCCTTTGAGAAGCTGGCGAGCGCACGCTCGCGCTTGACCTGCGGCAGGTCGCCGTGGATGGCGCCCGCTTGCACGCCGGCCTCGCGCAACTCCCGGGTGAGCTGGTCGGCGCCTCGCTTGGTGCGGGTGAACAGCAGGGTGCGACCGTTGGCGCCGATGATGCGGGCTGCGACGCGCACCCGATCCATCTTGTGCACCGACAGGAAGAGGTGACCCATCTCGGCCACGGTCACCTCGCGCTCGACGACTTCGTGGAAGACGGGGTCACGCAGGTAGCGCTTCACGAGCGTGTCGACGACGCCGTCGAGCGTGGCCGAGAACAGCAGCGTCTGGTGTTGACCGTCGATATGGCGCAGCACCCATTCCACTTGGGGCAGGAAGCCCATGTCGGCCATGCGGTCGGCCTCGTCCACGACGACGCGCTGGATGCCGGACACGTTGATGGCGCCGCGTTCGATGAGATCGATGAGCCGGCCAGGCGTGGCGATAACGACGTCCATGCCGCCGGCGAGCAGCTCGATCTGGCGTTCGATGTTGGTGCCGCCGTAGGTGGCGATCGAGCGCAGGTCGGCCGCTTTGGCGAGCGGCTCGACGACGGCGGCGATCTGGTTTGCCAGCTCGCGGGTCGGGGTGAGCATCAGGGTTGTGGGATGCCCATCTTTGGCTCGGGGGGTGAGTGCGAGCATCGGCAGGCCGAATGCCAGGGTCTTTCCGGAGCCGGTCTTGGCCTTGCCGCAGACATCCCGTCCGGCGAGCGCCTCGCCGATGGTCAATTCCTGGATGGCGAACGGTTCGGTGATTCCTTGGTCAGCCAGGGTGTCGCAGAGGGGTTCGGGTACGCCTAGTTCACTGAATGTCTTCACGCGGGTCTCTTCGAAGGTCGTGGCCCAGAGGGTGGTGCTGCCAGCGACGTGAGCTGCGGCAACGCTGGGCAGTGGGGCCACACGGCGAACTGCCTTGGCTGCCGAGTGTATGGGAGTAAAGGTGCGGGGAGGCGGAGTGCGGGGTGCAGCGCCCCGGCTGGCGACCGGGGCGTTGCCGCTGGCGCCGCAGGAAATGCCGCCGTCATTCGGGGGGTAGACCACTACCCTGCGAAGTCCCGGGCGGAGTGGCCGAGTGGTTAGGCAGCGGCCTGCAAAGCCGTGTACGCCGGTTCGAATCCGGTCTCCGCCTCGTCGGTCGGACGGCGCTGAGCGGGCCCCAAGGTGCCGGCCGAGCGATTCAGCCCGGGTGCTAGCGTGAGCCGCCCCGAGGGCGATTGGCGCAGTTGGTTAGCGCGCTTGCATGACACGCAAGAGGTCACAGGTTCGACTCCTGTATCGCCCACCCCCGGCATCTTGGTGAGTTAGGTGGGGTGATGTTCGCGAGTTAGCTCCCAGCATGCTGTGAGCGGCTGCGGGCAGGGCTGTGGGCGGCGCGCGCGTCCGCGAGTGGGGTTTCGCGCACGCGATCTGAGGCCGGCGAGCGGGTCGGGCTGATTTCGGGCGCGACAAGGCAGGCGGTCAGGGACCGCCTGCCTCATCTGCGGGGTGGCTCAGTCGCCGGGTGGGCTTCGTCCGTTGGGTGGCGCCTGTCGACGCTGCTGGGGCTCTCGGCGGCGTTTGTTGCGTTTCCGTCGGTTGCGGCTGTTGGTCGGCTTGACGGCCGCTGCCGGGCCAGCCCTAAGCGAGTCGGACGCACGTCCGTTGGTTTGGGCTGAGGCTGTGTCGGCTGCGGTGTCGGCGGACACAGCCGACGCGTTGACGGCCCGTTCGCCGTCGACGGTGCCGTTGGCGTTCGGTGTCTGCCCGTTGAGCAGGGCTTGTGTCGGTGCTCCGGCCGGCTCGGTTTCGCTTGCCGTTGCGAGCGTCACGGGTTCTGGCGTGTTGCCGTTGAGCTTTCCGTGGCCGTTGTTCTTGGCGGCTTGCTTTCTGGCTTTCTGGTCGCGCAGTTCTTGTTGTTTGAGTTCGTAGCGGCGGATTTCTTCGAGGTTGTGGATGACGAGAATGAGTGTTGCGTGGATGATCTCGGCGACGAATTTGAAGATCCGGCATTTCTCTGCGGCGAATCCTGCTTCGTCTTTGGCTTGTGAGTTGCCGGTTTCGACGATGGCGCGTCGTCCGTAGTCGGCTTTCCATGCGGGGGTGGGCCAGGGTCTGTCTTGCAGCCGGACGGCTTGTTCGGGGGCCACGCTGACGTACTTGTCGGGGTAGACGACATCGGCGGGATGCTCGGCCGCTCCCTGATTGGCTGTGTGCATCGTGTGCTGGGTGCCGATGCGTCCCGCGGCGAGGGGAGTCTTGAATTGGTAGCCGCCGTCGGGGAGGCGCTGGTTGACGCTGCAGCGGAAGTTCTTGGCGCGGTCGATGTACCACTGTTCGAGTTCTTCGTCGCAGACATCGGGGTCGTCAAGCTCTTTGTGCGTGCGGATCGCGGGCGGTTCGACGACTGAGGCTCCTGCCCATCCGGGGTAAAGGCCGCCGCCGTGGATGTAGTACTCGTTGCCGTTGCGGCCGAGCTTGATGAGCTTGGGGTTGGCGATCTCGGTCTTGGTGTAGTCCATGGTGACGTTGAGGCCGTTGTCGTGCATCTGCCGCACGAAACTGGGCGGCTCTTCGCGATTTTTTGGGATGACGGTGGGTTGAGGGTCCTTGGGTAGGGGTCGAGGCCCTGCTGGGATCGGTGTTTGCGGACGCCGAGCCTTGGAGGGCCTCGATGGCGAGAGATGTTATGTCGGTGCGGCTGTGGCTGCCGCAGGTGCGGGTGCTGGGGGTGGTGGTCGACGCGCCCGAGCGGCTGGTGGTGAGGGTCGCCTCGACGGTGGGGCGCCCGAAGTGCCCGGACTGCGGGACGCCGAGCAGGCGGACCCATGACCGCCGCGACAACAAGGTGCGCGACCTGGAGGTGTCGGGCCGGCCGACCACGCTGGTCTGGGAGCGGCGGCGCATGGTCTGCGAGCCGTGCGGCCGTCGATTCTGTGAGGACCACCCGGCGTTCGAGGGTCGCCTCACGGCCCGGCTGGCGCGTCGTGCGGCGGCCGACGCGCGGGCGATGACGGTCAACGCGGCGGCCCGCCGTCACCGGCTGGGCTGGGATCTGGTGAACTCGCTGGTGGTCGCCTGGGCGGGGCTGGTCGGCGAGCATCGCCGTCAGCGAAGGTGCCGGCTGCTGTTGGTCGATGAGACCTCGATCCGCAAACGGCACCGCTACGTGACGGTGCTGGCCAACGGCGACACCGGCGAGGTGCTCGCTATGGTGCCCCACCGCAGCCAGGCAGCCCTGACGGCGTTCCTGGCCGCTCAGGGGCACCGCTGGTGCCGCGGCGTCAAGGTCGTCGTGTCCGACGGCTCGGCGGCATACAAGGCGGCGATCAATCAACGGCTCGGCCACGCCCGCCACGTGCTGGACCGCTTCCACGTCATCAGATGGTTCGCAGCCGGGCTGACCGCGGTGCGCCGCGACGTCCAGCGCCGCCCCGAAGGCGCCAAGCCCCGCTTCGACCCCGACGTGTTCCGGGCGCGGTTCTTGCTGATGCGCAGACCCGACACGCTCGACGCCGCCGAGCAGGAACGCCTCGACGGCCTGTTCGCCGCCCACCCCAGGCTCAAAGCCGCCTGGGACGCGCTCGGCGAGCTGCACGGCCTCTACCTCGCC
>JAJEIW010000181.1 GCA_022828045.1 Acidimicrobiia bacterium
CCGCACCCGTTCCGTCGTGCAGTGATTGATCGGCGGATCGACAATGCACGTCCGAACGGTCTTCCAGTAATACACATCGTGAGCCTCGGCCGGCTCGGCGGTAGCGAGCGGCACAGCGACGAGCGCGGCCATGAACGCGAGCAGCGCGCACAGCGCCGCCAAGGGTCGTTTTGGCATGGAGGGTCCCTCCGGTGCGGAATCAGCGAATGTGGGCGTCGAACACCACCGCGCGGACCGCAAGGAGGGACCCATGCAACTGAAACCGACCAAGCGGCCCGCACGACCCGCAAAGGGCCGTGGTGGTGTTCGACGGGCGAGACTTTCGCGCGTCGGCCGACTCGTGTCAAGCGCGTGTTCGTCGAGCGCTCACCGTCGGGGCCGCGGTTGATGGTGGTCAACGACGCGGCGTTGCGGCCGTTGCCGGTCGGCAGCCCGCGAGCAGCTTTACCGGATGCCCGGCAGGCACAGTTGGCCTGAGCCGACGGTTTCGATCAGGTGGGCTACGTGTCGGCAGTCTCGACAGTGCCGCACCGTGCCGGTATGCAGTGTGCTGATGTCGCTCGTGTAGTGGTGCCAGAACCGGTCCCTGCCGCAGCCGCGCTCACCGGCAGCATCGGTTCCGCAGCCCCACCACAGCCGCTGACCGCAACGCAGGATGCTGACTGTGCCCGCAGCGTGGACACTCCACGGTCGGCATCTGTGACACTTCGTCGTTGCGAACTTTGCGCGCCGCCAAGCTCCACCGCATCGGCATTGCCGGGTCGCCATGCTGGGTCGTGTTGCGGGCCATGTCCACGATCACCGCGTACGGCTTGCCTTCCGAAGCTCGCAACGCCCGCCCGTTGATCTGCCGATGCAGGCTGAGGCTCTTGGTGGGCCGCAGATGCACCACCGCCGCGCAATCGGGCACGTCGAAGCCTTCGGTGGCCACCGCGACGTTCAGCAGGTGCATCAGCCTGCCGTGCTTGAAATCGTCGACCATCCGCCGGCGATCCGAACGGAGCGTCTTCGCGGTCAGCACCGCGGCTTGCTCGTCGGCCTCATACAGGACTTCTGCGAGGCGTGAAGCTGCGGTGACGGTCGGCAGATACCAGATCGTGCGCCGGTCCACCAGCGGCGCTACAGCGGCCCGCCATTCGGCTACCACCACGTCGGTTCTCAGCAGCTCTATGACCGCCGCGCCGGCTGCCCGGCTGTCGATCTCGCCCATGTCGTCTTCAGGCAGATTCTCCGGCAGCCGCACCGTAGGCTCGACCACCCGGAAGTCGGCCAGGTAGCCGAGGCTGCGAAGCTCGCAGTAGTCCGGGCCGCAAATCAGCGTGTCCCAGATGTCATCGAAGCCTTCGTAGTCACTCATCCGCCACGGGGTGCCGGTCAAACCCAGCCGGTACCGCCAGCCGCACGCCAGCAGCTTGCGATAAGTCGTCGAACTCGGTCGGCTTGGCTGAGTCGGTCACGATCCGGCGGCGGCTGCGCACCGGTGAGGTGCCGACGCAGGATCTTGCCGGCCTTGTTGACCTGGCTCTTCGTCGGTGGCGACGGCATCGCGTCAAGGTAGGCGGCAATCGCCACGAAACTGCTGTCAATTTCTTCGATGCCGATGAGCCGGCCGTGCTTGTCGCGAGAATGCCGCTGGCGAGACGTAGCGTGAGCCGGTGCCTGCTCAGGATGCGAAGGCGTTGGTGCAGAAGCTGTGGGACTTCTGCGATGTGCTGCGCGATGACGGTTTGTCGTACGGGGATTATCTGGAGCAGTTGACGTATTTGCTGTTCTTGAAGATGGCCGATGAGCAGTACGTGTTGCTGGGAGGCGACCGCATCGTGCCGGTTGAGCACGATTGGCAGTCGTTGCTGAGCCGTTCGGGTGGGGAGCTCGAAGACCACTACAGCGATGCGTTAGCGGCGCTGGGCGCCGGCGAGGACATGCTCGGCGTGGTGTTCCACAAGGCCCGCAATCGCATCCAGACGCCGGCGAAGCTGGAGCAGCTCATCAAGGAGTTCATCGATCAGCACGAGTGGATGAGCTACGACGCCGACCTCAAGGGCGACGCGTACGAGGGCCTGATCGAGAAGACCGCCCAGGAAGGTGCGAGGGGAGCGGGTCAGTACTTCACGCCTCGGGCGCTCATCAACGCCATCGTCGACGTGATGCAGCCCGAACCCGGCCACCGCATCTGCGATCCGGCGTGCGGCACCGGCGGATTCTTCCTGGGCGCGTACCGGTCGATTGTCGAACGGCATTCGCCGTTGGAGCCCGACCAGGCCGAGCACCTGCGCTCGGGTGCGTTCACCGGCTGGGAGATTGCTGATCTGCCTGCGCGTCTGTGTGCGATGAACATGCTGCTGCACGGCATCGAAAGCCCCGAATCCGACTCGCCGATCGTTGTGGACGACGCTTTGCGGGAATCGCCGGGCAGGCCGTTCGACATGGTGCTGACCAACCCGCCGTTCGGCCGGTCGTCATCGGACAGCTACGAGCGGGAGGACTTCTGGGCGACGACCCGCAACAAGCAGCTCAACTTCGTCCAGCACGTCGTGAGCCTGCTGCGCATCGGCGGCGACGCGGCAGTGGTGGTGCCCGACAACGTGCTGTTCGAGGTCGGAGCCGGCGAGACGATCCGCCGCCGGCTGCTGCACAACTGCGATGTCCACACGCTGCTGCGCCTGCCGACGGGGATCTTCTACGCCCAGGGCGTCAAGGCCAACGTGCTGTTCTTCCGCCGCCGCGAGGGCGCCGAGGACCCTTGGAC
>JAJEIW010000081.1 GCA_022828045.1 Acidimicrobiia bacterium
CCGCAACGGGCTGCCCAACTACCGCCGGATGGTCGAGGAAGGCAAGCAGCACCCCATCGAGCAGGTCGGCGCGGAGTTGCGGGCGATGATGCCGTGGATCACTGCGGGCCGCCAGGATGTCACCGCAGCCTCAGGCGGCGCCGTTTCCTGACCCACCGGAACACGGTGGCAGAATCGAGGCGTGGTCGAAGTTATCGCGACGCCGGTGCGAGTGCCTCGGGCGGGTGACCTGCTGGTCGCGACGCCGCGCCTGGTCGACCCCAACTTCGATCGCACGGTGGTGTTCGTGATCGAGCATCAAGAGGCGGGCACGCTCGGCGTTGTCATCAACCGCAACTCGGAGATCTCGTGCGCGGCTGCGGTTCCGCGCTGGGCGCCTCGCTTCTCTGAAGGGGCTGCGGTCGGGCTCGGCGGACCGGTGGAGCCACAAGGCCTGCTGGCCCTGGGAACGACCCTGGCCCCGCCCGCCGCACATGAGCGGACGCCTCCCAGCGCCACAGGCGAATCGTCAGATGCCGGCGGTGTCTGGCGCTCGGTCGCCAGGGGAGTGGGTCTGGTGGACCTCACGGCCGATCCCTCAGACCTCGACACCGAGGTCGTCGCAGTGCGCATCTACGGAGGGCACGCCGGCTGGGGTCCCGGCCAGCTGCGAGGAGAACTCGAGGCCGGGTGCTGGTGGGTGTTCGACGCTGTGCCAGGCGACCTCACCGCTGACGCCGCTGCCCTCTGGTACGACGTGCTGGCGCGCCAAGCCCCGCCCGCCTGCCTGCTGTCGCACTATCCCGACGACCTGTCGCTGAACTAGCTGAATGAGTCGCCGGATTGCCGGTGCTGCGCCGAAGCGGGTGTTGCCGAGCGCGCTAGGTTCGCGCACGATTGTGCCGTGCAGCGGCAGCCACAGCAGGGGTCACTGATGAGCGAGTACAGCGAGCCCCCATCCCACGATGGCAACCGACGAACTGGCTGGGCTGAACTTGGAACCGGCGAAACTGTTGAGTTGGCCCGAATCGGCGCTCGATTCGGCGCCCGCGTGCTCGACACGATCATCTTGGCTGCGGTCCTCATTGCCTTCCTCTTGTTCTATGGCTCAATGTCGAGTGCCAGCGACGCGTCTGTTTTCTCGGCCTTCGGTGTGGCGAGCCTCATTGTCAGCATCATCTTCGGTGTGGGCTACGAGGTGGTGCAGATCGCTTTGTGGGGCCAGACCTTGGGCAAGCGAATGGTCGGCATCAGCGTGATCCACGCAACGCACGGCGGCTTGCCCGGCTGGGGCAAGGCATTCGGTCGATATGCGATTCCCGCGTTGCTCGCGGGGATCCCCGTGGTGGGCTGGATCCTGTCAGTCCTCTGCTATGTCAGTGCAACGTGGGATCGCGTCTATCAAGGCTGGCACGACAAGGCAGCAGGCACCCTTGTCGTGAGCGCTTGAGCATCGCTGTCGATCCCCTGCACCGACGCCACAGCCGTCGCAGACCGGCAGGTGCTCCCTGCTAGCTTCGGCGCGATCCCGCCGAATCGGCCCGCGGACGGAGCGTCCTCATGAGCAATCCCGATAATCCGCCTGCGTCAGACGGCGAAAGACATCTGCACCACCATGAGCATGTGCATTACGACGGCGGGCCTGCGTCTATCCACGGTGCATCGGCGGCGGTCACCGGCTGGGCAGAACTGGGCAATGGCGAGGTTGTCGAACTGGCGTCACCGGGCGCGCGCTTCGGCGCCCGAATACTCGATTGCATCGCAGTCACCATCATCGTGATCGGGGTGATCCTTCTCGGCGTGTTCGGCGCGGCGGGCGTCAGCGGGTCCGACGGTGCGTCGGCTGCTGTGTTCGTCACGTCGGTGCTGGTCGGCGCTGCGGTCTTCTTGCTGTACGAAGTCGTGCAGATCGCATTGTGGGGCCAGACGCTGGGCAAGCGCGCCAGCAACGTCAAGGTGGTGAACGCAGTCAACGGCGGTGTGCCGGGCTGGGGCAAGGCAATTGGCCGCTGGGCGATACCTGGTCTGCTGTGGTTGATCCCATTCGTCGGTCCGCTGCTGACAGGGCTCTGCTACCTGAGCTTGGTGTGGGACCGGGTACGCCAAGGCTGGCATGATCGGTCGGCGGGCACCCTCGTCGTACGCACCTGAGCAGGCCGTCCACCCGGCTGGGCTGGTGAAAGCGGCGTCGGCGGGCTGCTGCAACAGTCGTTGTTCGGCGGCTGGGCAACGCACTGGCCGGTGACCTTGCATCGCTTGTCCGGCAGATTGGGCACCCTTTGGGCACCTTGCTAGAGGTGTTCGACGATGTAGTCGATGCAGGCGGTGAGGGCCTCGGCGTCGGCCGGATCGATCGCAGGGAATGCGGCGATGCGCAGTTGGTTGCGGCCCAGCTTGCGGTAGCCCTCGGTGTCCACGATGTCGTTGGCCCGCAGCGCTGCAGCGATGTCGTCTGCGCTGACGCCCTCGAAGTCGATGGTGCACACGACGGGGGAGCGCATGGCCTCGTCCGCAACGAACGGCGCTGCGAAGTCGCGTTCTGCCGCCCAGCCGTACACGGCACCGCTCGACGCCGACGAACGGGACGCGGCCCAACCGAGCCCGCCGCCGTCGAGCATCCACTCTGCGGTCTCGAGCGTCAGCAGGATCGTGGCCAGCGCTGGCGTGTTGTACGTCTGATCTTGGCGAGAATTGCGAGCGGCGATCGCCAAGTCGAGTGTGGCAGGCTTGTAGCGGCCTGAAGCATCGATCCGCTCAATCCGCTCCACGGCAGCCGGCGAGCACAGTGCGATGAACAGCCCGCCATCGGCCGCAAACGCCTTCTGCGGAGCGAAGTAGTAGCAGTCGACATCTCGGGGATCCCACGTCATCGCTCCAG
>JAJEIW010000114.1 GCA_022828045.1 Acidimicrobiia bacterium
GCCTCGCCCCCGCCTGACACCCACTGCGCCCGCCCGACACCGCCCACAAAACAACAAAACGCGCACAGGCAACGAACCATCAACGTCGAACTCGCCGCAAAACCACCCCCGCACACCAATAATTCAGCAGTCTCCTAGCCCCTGCCGGCCTCGAGCGGGGGCGCGACGGCGCCCCGGCGAACGCTCCTGAGCCGAAGAGCGCTGCCGGGGCGTCGCCCGGACCGGACCGCCCGAGCTGGTGTGCCCGCGCGGTCCGGCTCGGCCTACTGCAGCCGCTGAGCCGACCCGATCAGCCGTGCGAGCTCGGCGACGTCGCTGTTGCCCCGGAAGTCCCGAGCCACGGCTTCGGCCTCGGTGCGAAGCCGGCGCATCGACGGGTCGTCGACGAACCAGCTCTCGCGCAGCACCTCCGCGAACTCCGCCGCCACCGCCGCCAAGCGGAAGTGCCGGTCGGCGTCGTCGAAGCTGCGGTGGGTGTCGCTAGGCCTGATCGTGGCCGACAGCTCGGTGATGCGCTCGCTGGCGGGACGCTCGTAGCGCAGCGTCACCTTGGCGAGCGTCTCGTTGCTGCGGCGGCTGCGGCTGTCGGGATCGACCAGCGTCAACTCGTACAGCGCTGTTGCGCTCTGGCCGATGGCGACTTCGCCGGCGTCGACCGCGTCATTGCGGAAGTCCCGGTCGGCCACGTCGCGGTTCTCGAAGCCGATCAGGCGGTACGCGGCCACGGTGTCGGGGTTGAAGATCACCTGCACCTTGGCGTCGCGGGCGGCCACCGAGACGAACGAGGTGACGTCGCCGCCGAGCAGCCGCCACGCCTCGTCGTGGTTGTCGATGTAGTGGTAGGAGCCGTCGGCCCGGTTGGCGAGCTGTTCCATCAGCTCATCGTTGAACGGGCCCAGCCCGACGCCGATCGTGGACAGCCCGATGTCGTCCCGCTCGCCGAGCTGGCGCAGGATCCGGTCGGTCTGGGTCGCGCCCACGTTGGCGACGCCGTCGGAGAAGAGCAGCACGAGCACATGGCGACCACGGGAGGCTTCGCTCTCGGCCATGCGGTAGCCCGTCACGAGACCGTCGGCGACGTTGGTGCTGCCGCCGGGCCGCACGTCTCGGCGGATGCGCCGGATCAGGTCGTCGTGGTTGCGGCCGACGGCAGCGGGCCTGGCGACGGTGCGGGCGTGGTCCTCATAGGCCACCACGCCCACCCGGGTCTCAGGTTCGAGCCCTTCGAGCAGCAGGTCGACGGCGTCGTACACCAGCTCGATGCGCCGGGATCGGTCGTTGCCGGTGCCGATCTGCTCGCCCATCGAGCCCGAGCTGTCGAGCACCAGGATGATGCTGTCGGGCCGCAGTGCGTCCGACACGACGTGCGGTGCTTGCACGCCCACACGCAACAGCAGGTCGCCGTTGTCGGCGAACGGCGAGGGAGCGGCATCCACGCTGATGGTGAACTCGTCGATCTCGTCGGGATAGCCGCCGTCGAAGTAGTTGACGAACTCCTCGACTCGCACGGCTTCGAACGGCGGGAGCTGGCCGCCGTCGATGAAGTTGCGGGCGACTGTGTACGACGCGGTGTCCACGTCGAGCGCGAACGTCGAGAAGGGATCGTCGGCGGTGTCGACGAACGGGTTCACGCCGTAGTCGACGAAGTTGTCGGGCTCGGCGGGGCGGCGCCCTTGTGACGGCTCGTAGGGCTCGGGTTCTGGTTCTGCCGATTGCGAGAGCCCGCCTCCCTGCGAACTGCCGCCCACGGATTCGAGACGGACGCCGCCGTCGGACATCTCTTCCTCGGCCATGTCGTCGGACTCGCCGGAGACGGCAGCTTCGATGTCCTCCTCGGCTGCGGCACCCCCGAGCGCCCCCGTTGCGCCTTCGTCAGAATCGTCGTCGGCCATGTCGTCGGTGTACTCATCGGCAGTCGGCCGCTCCCGGCCCCCCGACGCCGCAGCAGTCGTCGCGGTAACTGCTTCGCCATCCGGGGTTGCCGCGCTGTCGCCGGCATCGTCGTTAGTTGACGTGCAGGACGCCGCTGCGAAGCACAATGCCAGCAACGCGACGGCGATCCGCCAGATGACTCCCCGGTGTCGTTTCGCTCGATGTGGTGTGCGTGTGTGCAACATCTCGGTCCCCTTGCGTTTGTTGCCTTCGGCCGCACCTGGACCTGCAGCGGTGCTGCGGGACGTGCGACTTGATGGCTCGACGCCGGTTCACCGGAGCGCGTTCCGCCTATGTCAGGGGAGCAACAGCCTTGTCATGGGGACGCAAATTGCGACAACTGCCCGACACACATGCGCAACTTCTGTCACGCAGCCCAGAGACGGGTACGGCCGGTCAGTCCTGTTTCGTCTTGCCGGCGGCCTTCTGGTTCTTCTTCCAGAGGCGGACTTCGGCGAGCGCATCAGGCCCGTCGATGTCGGCCACCGATCGCGGTTGCCGGTCGGCGAACGGGCCGGCCACGGCCTTCCAGCCGCGAGGGGTCACGCCGAAGCGCTTGGCCAGGATCGCCACGAAGATCTTGGCCTTCTCGTCGCCATAGCCGGGCAGCGCCCGCAGCCGGTCATACAGCGCCTTGCCGCTGCGCACGTCGGCCCAGACTGCGCCGGCGTCGCCGTCGTAGTGCTCGACGATGTGGCGAGCAAGCTCGCCGCAGCGTTTGGCCATCGATCCGGGGAAGCGATGCAGCGCCGGCTTGGTCTTGAAGGCGGTCTCGAGTTCGTCGGGATCCATCTCGGCGATGGCGGCAGGCGAGAAGCGGTCACCCAGCCGTTCGGCCAGCCGGACCGGTCCCTTGAAGGCCCATTCCATCGGGATCTGCTGGTCGAGCATCATGCCCAGCAGCAGTGCAAACGGGTCGTCCCGCACAAGCTGATCGGCCGCCGGATCGCCCGTGACCGCCAGCGTCCCCCCGTCCTCACCCATACTGCTACCCATGCAAGCGCACGCTACCTCGGCAGTGTCCGCTTCCTAGGTGTTCGGCCGAGCGGCCACCGGGCCGTAGCGTTCTTCGGCTTCAGTGGCGGACGTGCCGAGTATCTCGCCGATTCGCTCCCATGAGGTGCCTTCGTCTCGCGCCCAGCAAACGGCTTCGGCGATCTGCTGACGGCTGACCTCTGTCGGTGCAGCGATGGCAGCCTCACAGCGCACGGCGAGGTCCAAGTAGGTCTCATGCCGTAGGCCGCCCAGCTCGCCCAGCACGTCGATGGAGTGGAAGTACTCGCAGATCTCACCTGCGTACTCGCCATTGTCGTCCTGCGCCCACTTGGCGAAGTCTGGCTTCGTCATGACGGCCTCAAGAACTGCTGTCGAGCGAACATGGCGTGCAGGATGAAGTTGGTATCGGTGTCAGGGTCGTAGCGCAAGCCTACTTCGAGCAGGTCGCCGTCACGTTTGGCGCCGGTGATTATGATGAATCCGTCGTCTCGGTACTCGATGGTCATGGCGTTGCGG
Source organism: Acidimicrobiia bacterium (assembly GCA_022828045.1). GTDB lineage: Bacteria > Actinomycetota > Acidimicrobiia > Acidimicrobiales > Poriferisodalaceae > Poriferisodalis. The sequence goes on from JAJEIW010000114.1 coordinate 3,445, forward strand.
TAGGCGTGCAGGATGTCCTCGTCCTCGATCCGGTGACGGCGCGCCGCCTCGGTGACGCTCACGCGGGGTCCGGACGAGTCCATCGGAGCGGGACCGTAGGACTCCGGTGGTCGCCGTACAACTAATTTTCATCTTTTATAGTATTTTTAAATATATAACATGCTGTTTCCAGTATCAGCTGAGCACCTGTAGGTTCAACGACGGCACGAGCCGGACCGCCAGCGAGCATGCCCAGAGCCGCTACGTGGGTTGGGACCGATTGCCGCAAGTGGATGACTGCGTCTACTGCCAGATCATCCGTCATCGCCAGCGTTTCTCGGTAGCCGGGCATACTGCATCGCATGGGGTCGCGCGCTACCTTCGAGCACGCTCAGAGATTGTCGGAGCGGATGCGCCGGTTCATGGTGTCGCTCGCAGCGGCGGTCGTGGCGGTGATTCTGACGGCGGTGTTGCTCGCGGATTCAGGGTCGATCGAATCGGGGCTCATCGGCGTCGTGCCGGGCGCGCTCGTCGTGCTGCTGGTGCTGGCTCTGTGGTCCAGGGTGGCCGTGCGCATCCATGTCGACGACGGTCTCTACAGCCTGCAGCTCTGGCCGTTCCCGTTCAGGTCGAGGGTCCCGAGAGAGGCGATCACGCTCGCTTACGTGCGAGACGTGCGGCCATTCCGCCAATACGGGGGTTGGGGCGTCCGAACCAGGCGGCGCGATGTCCTGTATTCGGTAGGCGGCACATCGGCGGTCACCGTCGAGTTCCACCGGAAGGGCAAGGCCCGCAAGCTGTCGGTCACCACAGACCGAACAGACGAACTGCTCGCAGCCCTCAGCGCGTAGACACGAAGTAGACCCAGCTGCGCCCAGTCTTGAAACAGGAGTTCGCGATAATGCACGTCACTGTCAGGCTGCCCGACAGCGTCATCGAGACGCTGGATGCAGCAGCGGCCGTGCTCAAGTGCAGCCGTGCCGATGTCATCCGCCAGGCACTCAAGCGATACGTGGAGGACTACCTCGACATCGGCAGCGCGCTCGAACGCCTACGCGACCCAACCGACCCCGTGCTTGATTGGGACGACGTCAAGCATGAGCTACCAGCTGCGGATTGAGGCGGGCGCGGCGAAGGAGCTGTCGCGCGTCGAACGCGCCGACCGTGAGCACATCTTCGACGCAATAGATCGGCTCCGTGAACATCCGCTGGTGGGGGAATCGCTGAGGGGCGGCATGCGGGGCCTGCGCAGAATTTGAGTAGGTGACCACCGGGTGCTGTACGAGTCACTTGAAGGCGTCTGTGGGAGGTTAGGAAGTGAACGAGGACGGCAGCGAAGCCAATACGACTGGTTCCTCGGGGCCTGGTCAATTCAGTGGGCTCTCCTCACTGCAACTGGAGTACGCAATCGCTCATATGTGGCAGACGGCAGTCGAAGCTGCGCCCGTCGACCCCGATCGACCGGCGAGAGTGCTGACAGCGAGCGACTTCGAACGTCACAACTGGGACCTGCAGCCACTCAGCAAGCCGATGCCAATTCCGCCGCCGGACCGTGTGTGGTCGAGCGCTGAACTGGCTCGTATCGCCTGTGGCTACATGGCTTCGATGATGGAAGAGAAGTGGCACGCACTCGTCGACGACGATTGCTTGCGGTTCCACCGCAGTTGGACTGGCTACGGCATCTACGAGGCCACCTTCGAACCGTGCGAGGGCGGTGCGGTGATCGTCGGCGCCATAGTCGAAGGCGACCCGGAGCGTTATTCGCGCTACGACGATGTGACTGAGTCACAGATGCTCGAGTTCCTCATCGACAACTGGCTGCTCGGGCTGCCAGGGCGATGGCCCGATCTGTGGACAAGCAGTACGGATGACGCGCGGCCGTCTCGGCAGCAGGTCGAGGCCGACACCGAGGTATGGCAACTTGCCAAGGTAGAGGTGACCTTCGGGGATATCGCTGACGAGCGGGCCGATGCAGTGATCTGCCCGACCAGTCCCGCGATGACCGGAAGCGGAGGAGCGTCGCGGGCCATTCACCGGGCAGCTGGCCCCCGACTGGGGGAGTACCTGAAGGAGCTTGGGGGTTGCGAGCCAGGTCAGGCGATTGCGACCCCGGGATTCGACATGACGGTGCCGTGGATCATTCACACCGTCGGGCCACGTTGGCGCGGAGGGGCTCACAATGAGGCGCATGTGCTGGCCTCGTGCTACCGGGAGTCGCTCGCTCGCGCCGGTGAAGCCGGAGCATCAGTCGTGGCTACTCCTGCAGTAGCTACGGGGCAATACGGGTACCCCATGCGCGCTGCGGCAGGGACCGCCGTGGGCGTCCCCGGATTCACACCGACTCATGTCGATACTGCACGTATCGTTTGTTACAGCGTGCCTTCACTCAAGGACCACCGTGCAGCTTTGGCACAGAAGAACGAATGACACATAGCCGCCGGGCGAAGGCAGGGTGATGGACCTCAGTGACATCGAGGCGGTGGCGCGGCTGACCGGTGTCGTGGCCAACAGCGACGTCACTGTCGTGGCTGTTCAGATGCACGGGACGGCGTCCGCCACGTTGACCTACCGCACCGCGGGCGGCCAGCTGGGCGAGCGGCTGATCACGATGGCCGATCTCGACGATGTCAGCGAGGCAACCGGAAGCCATTGGTCGTTCGATGCGGACGGGGCGATGTTCAAGCTGGCGTCGGAGGCCCGGCGCATGCAGATGGCCCACCTCGCGGATCCGTTCGCGGCGGTGGACACGTCGAACATCGACCCCTACCCGCACCAGATCGACGCTGTCTACAACCGTCTGCTGACGCTCAAGCCGCTGCGGTTCCTGTTGGCCGACGACCCGGGTGCCGGCAAGACGATCATGTCTGGGCTGCTTATCCGCGAGCTGATGCTGCGCGGCGACGTGGCTCGATGTCTCATCGTCGCCCCAGGCAGCCTCGTCGAGCAGTGGCAGGACGAGCTGTGGGACAAGTTCGGTCTCAGCTTCGACCTGATGTCGCGAGAGAGCATCGAAGCATCCCGCACCGGCAACCCGTTCGTCGAGCGGAATCTGCTGGTCGCTCGCATCGACCAAGTGGCCAGGTCGGACGAGCTGCGTGCCCGCCTCGCCGCGTCCGAGTGGGACCTGGTGATTGTCGACGAGGCCCACAAGATGTCGGCTCACCGTTATGGCGACGAGTTGCGCCGCACCAAGCGCTTCGAGGTCGGCGAAGTACTCCGCGAGTGCACCCGCCATTTCCTGCTGCTCACGGCCACGCCCCACAACGGCAAGAACGAGGACTTCCTGGCGTTCATGACGCTGATCGATCCC
>JAJEIW010000184.1 GCA_022828045.1 Acidimicrobiia bacterium
CCTTCGACGCCCCGAACATCAGCGAGGACATGTCGTTCCTGGAACTGCTCGACATCATCAACGAGCGGCTCATCGAGGGCGGCGACGTCCCGATCGAGTTCGACCACGACTGCCGCGAGGGCATCTGCGGCATGTGCAGCCTCATGATCAACGGTCGGGCGCACGGCCACGAGCTGGCCACCACTACCTGCCAGCTGCACATGCGCAAGTTCACCGACGGCGACGTCATCACGGTGGAGCCGTTCCGGGCGAAGGCGTTCCCGGTGGTGCGCGACCTGGTGGTCGACCGCAGCTCGTTCGATCGCATCATCGAGGCGGGCGGCTACATCTCGGTCAACACCGGTGCGGTCGGCGACGCCAACCAGACGCCGGTGCCGAAGGAAGCCGCGGACACCTCGATGGACGCGGCGGCGTGCATCGGCTGCGGGGCCTGCGTGGCAGCCTGCCCGAACTCGGCAGCGCAGCTGTTCACCTCGGCGAAGCTGGCGCATCTCAACCTGATCCCCCAGGGCCAGCCCCAGCGCTGGGAGCGCACCGAGGCCATGGTGGAGACGATGGAGCAATTCTTCGGCTCGTGCACCAATCACGGCGAGTGCACAGAGGCCTGCCCGAAGGAGATCAGCCTCGACTTCATCGCGTTCATGAACCGCGACTACGTCAAGGCCAAGATCAAGAACCGCAAGCTGTCCGGCCAGAGCTAGGCCGTTCCTGGCGGCGAGCTGAGCCGGGCCAGTCTCGACGGGCGGCTGCGAGCCTCCGAACCCGCCGACGACGAGTGCGCCGTGTCGGATGCCTGGGTGATGGCCGCCAGCGAGCCCATCCGGTCGTGCCGGCTGATCGACGACGTCACCTGGAGTGAATGGCAGCCGCGCTGAGCAGTGGCCGCGGCCCGACGGCCAAGCGTCCCAGCGATAGCATTCCGCTCCGATGAAGTTTCCTCATGCACATGCGAGTCCTCACGGGTTGTCGGGTCGACGGAGCGGGAGGCGGGCGCGAGCTGCCGCTGCAACAGTGGCACTCGCCACCCTGCTGGGATCACTGGTTCTGGCTGGGCCAGCGGCAGCGCAGGAGGGGCCGGCGAACTTCACGCGCAGCGGACCAAATCTGACGCTGGTGCTGGCGAACTGTGAACGCACCACCGACACCGCGGCAGCGGTGCAACTGGCCCGGCATTCCCGCAACGCTGCCGCCGCCTGTCTGAGTGCCGACGGCGTGCCCGCAGAGCTCTCCGAGCTCATCGCCGCATTTGCGCCCGACCGTGTGATGGTTCTCGGCGGCCCCGATGCCGTGCCGCCTGCGGTGATGGACGACCTGACCGCTGCAGTGCGTTCGGCCTACCGGTGGACCGTGCTCCAGCATCTCGACGGCGCCACCCGCGTCGACACGGCGGCTGCAGCCGCCCGTATCGGGCTGGACACGCCCGAGCGCTTGGGCCTCGACACGATGGTGCTGATCGTGGCCGATGGCTGGAACGACGTCGACATCGACACTGCGAGGGAGTTCGCCGCAGGCTTCGAAGATGTCGCCGTCACCTACTTCTCGCCTGCCACGATCGCCGACGGCCTGTCCGAGGCAACCGTGTCGCTGATCACCGACTACCGACCGGCGCGGATCGTGTTCGCCGGGCTCGCCGACGAGCACGGCTTGGCCGCTGAGGCAGCGGTCGAGACAGTGCTCGAGGCAATCGAGTCAGACGTCTCAGTGGAGCGCGTTGCGCTCGCAACCGACACGCCGTCTCCCGCTGTCGAGGTGACAACGCTCACCGGCGACGCGCGCACGACGTTCGAGGCGATCAGCAGAGGCGAGCGACTCCGACCTGCTGCCGCCGACGAGAGCGAACGGCCGCCGTTCCTGGCGCTCACCGAGGCATCGGGTATTCGGGGCATCGGCTCCACGCTGTTCACGGTGCGGGCCGACGGCAGCGAACGCATGCTGCGCACCGTCGACCACAACGGCTGGGAATGGCACGACAGCGACGGGCGGCTGACATGGGCCGACGATGAAGAGCAGGTGCTGACGGCCGCTCCCGACGGCGAAGCTGAACTGGCGGTGGCCGAGGGCACCTGGCCCTGGCGGTCGCCCGACGGCAAGCACATCCTCGTCTGGGACAACGCCGACACCAACGACAACGACCGCCTCGATTCCTTTGAGGCGTTGCTGTTCGACGCCGACGGCACGCCGCAGCGCAGCCTGGGCCAGATGGATGTGCGCACTTGGTACTACGGCGACCTCCGCGACTTCATCTGGTCGCGTGACAGCGCCTACATGGCATACGTCACCGAGCACAACGACCCCGAGACGGGCGAGGAGATCAACCAGGCGCGCGTCGAGCCCACCGACGGCAGCGCCCCACCGGTCACGTTGGCCGGCGACGCCGTCATCCTGCGCTGGTCACCCGACAGCAGGCACCTCCTCTACGGCACACCGCACGAATGCCCCGCCGACCCCGCTGATGAGAGCTGGGTGCTGTGGCTCGCGTCTGCCGACGGCAGCGAGACACGTGAGATCGGTCCGGTTCACTACCACGCCTGGACGGTGGTCATCGTCAACCCGTGGTCGCCTGACGGGAAGCACTTCGCCTACGAGGCACTCGACCCCGACGACTGCTCGACGGAGTTGCGCATCGAGTCGGTGGACAGCGACGCCGAGCCGGTTGCCATCGCAGAGAACGTGGAGTTCCTGGGTTGGTCGCCTGACAGCACCTACCTCGAGTTCGGGGAGGTAACCGACCGCCCAGCGATCGACTACATCACCCCCGAGCTGTCGTGGGTGGCCCATCGCGACGGGAGCTCCAAGCGGTTCATCGGCGAGGTCTCTCCATCGCTCTATGGCTGGATCTTCTGGTCGCACGACGGCACGTACCTCTCCTACACCGAGATGCTGCGCGACGACGACGGCGAGGCGGTGGGCCTGGTCGCCCGCACCGAGCGAACCGACGGGACGGGCGACGTGACGACGCTGGCAGAGGCAGGCAGCTCGCTGTCGTGGTCCGACGACGGCCGTGTCGCCTACGTGGCACAGCACGACGACGACGGCGATGGCGTGCCGGAGCGGGAAGCGCTGTATGTGCACACGCCAGGCTCGCCGGACAGCGATGTGGAGCTCGTGCGCGAGCTGCCCGCACCGACGCGGGTTGCCATCTGGTCGCCGTCCGACAGCCACCTGATATACGCCTCGGGATCGATCGAGTCGCTCATCGGCTGGTTCCGCGACCGCGGGCGCGGGGTGAACGTTTGGGGCATCGAGACCGGCGAGTCCCGCTGGACGCATCGCTTGATCACCGACGTCACCTGGGGAGATTGGCAGCCCGAGATCTCGCCGGAAGCCGAGGCTGACGCCGAGTAAGCCCGGAATCTGCCCGGTTGCTCGCCGACGCTGCTACGGCGTGGCCGGTGCAGCCGCTAGGCGGAACACGATGCCGGCTGCGCTGAGCGCGTAGAGCTCGCCATCGGCGTCCTCGCCGAAGGACACGAGCGTGTTGCGCGGCACCGACACGCCCAGATCGATGCGCTCGGCGGTGCCGTCTGTGCTGCGGACCAAGCCCCACAGGTCGCCCGTGCAGTAGTCGCCGAACACGTAGGTGCCTTCCAGCGCTGCGATGGCGCTGCCCCGGTACACGTAGCCGCCGGTCACCGAACAGCCCTCATTGTGGGTGTAGGTGTAGGCCGGGAAGACGAGATCAGGGGGCGTCTCGCTGCCTCCGAAGCGCTCGTTGCCCTCGAACAGCGGCCAGCCCAGGTTGGCCCCCGGCAGCCAGCCCTCAGCAGCGGGCAGCACGTGGACTTCCTCGATGCGGTTCTGGCCGACGTCGGCGATCCACAGGTCGCCGGTCAGCCGGTCGAACGAGAAGCGCCACGGGTTGCGGGCGCCGTACGCCCACACCTCGGGTGCGCTGGCGGAGGAGAACGGATTGCCGGCGGGGATGCCGTAGCCGCGGCCGCTCGGCGGGTCGGGGTCGATGCGCAGCATGGCGCCCAGAAGCGTGTCGCTGTCTTGGCCTTGGCCATAGACGTCGTTGGCGCCGCCGCCGTCGCCGAAGCCGATCCACAGGTTCCCGTCGGGGCCGAAGGCCACCCCGCCTCCGTTGTGGTTGCAGGCAGGCTGATCGAGGGCCAGCAGGATCCGGCTGCTGCCGGTCTGGGGAATCTCGCCCGCGATCGGCATCACGGCAATCCGGCTGTTGCGGGCAGTGTCGGTGTAGCTGAGGTAGATCTGCTCACCGTCGGGCGAGAACGTGATGCCCAGCAGCCCGTTCTCGCATCCTTGGCTGACCCTCGAGCCGATGTCGGCCACGAGCTGCGGAGCGGCCCCTGCGGCAACACCACCATCGTCGTCGCGACCGTCGGCGGGGTCCAGCAGCCACACTTGCCCGGTCAGCGTCGCGACGTACCGCTGGCCGGTCCCTGGCTGAGCGGCGAGCGCAATCGGCGCATCGATCTCCGCGACCGGCGCCAACTCGAACCGTGTCTCTGCAAGCGAAAGGACCTCGCCGTCGGCCGATGGCGCACTTGTCTGCGATGCCGTCGATCCAGATGCCGCGCCTGCAGTGCTGGCTCCGTCCGTGCCGTCGGTGCCGACGGCTGTGCCAGGCGGGCGCGACTCGTCATCTGCTGCCGACGCAGCGGCTGTGCTGGCGGGAGCGATCTCGGCGCCCCCGGGTGCGGGAACGGAGCTGACTCGTGGGTCGGCGGTCCGCAGCGCCGACGGCACCGTCACCTCGGCCCGGGGCGCGTCGCTGGGAGCGCCGTCCTGCCCACCGCCAGCCGCACCGTCTTGATCGCCGAGGCCAACGCCGCAGCCCCCGACCAGCAGCACCCCCACCGCGACGAGCACTGCGGTGCGCACCGGCTTCACGCTGGCGACGGTAGCGGCGGCACCAGCTCAATCTCGCGCGCGACCGCCGCCGGCGTATCGGGATCGCGCGGTTGCAGCGCAAGACTGCCTCGCAGTGGCTGACCGTACCCACAGCGCTGGTGCAGAATCACGCAGGGCAACCAGCGGAAGCAGTCGGCATATGAGCGGGGTTGACAACGAGATGAGCTGGGGAGCGTTTGCAGAGGCCAGCCCTCGATTGGCCGCACGCATCCAGGGCCGCTTCGAGAGTCACCTGCACGCGGTCATGGCCACGATCCGTGCCGACGGCGCCCCCCGGATGTCGGGCATGGAAGCCCCGATCCGCGACGGCCATCTCTGGCTGGGGATGGACCGCAACTCGCGCAAGGCGGCAGATCTGCGGCGCGACCCCCGCTTCGGGCTGCACTCAGCGCCCGAGAGCGGCGAATTGAAAGCCGGCGATGCCCGCATCGAAGGCACGGCAGTGCCGGCCGACGCCGACCAGCTCGAGACCTTCATGCGCGGGCACCATCACGAGATCGACGACGCGACCCCGATGGCCCTGTTCACCGTGAGAATCGCTCACGCCGTGCTCGTGCGAGTCGACGGTCAGCATCTCGTCGTCGAGACGTGGACGCCGGCAGGCGGCTTGACCGAACGCCGCCTCAGCTAGCTCGGCTCACCCGACGTCTCGGCTGTCCCGCTGCCCTCGTTGGCCCCTGAATCCGAATCGGCAGCAGCCGCTGGCTCGGGCAGGCGGCGCTCGTGGAACTCGACGGGCGGCGTGCGCGGCTGGCGGTTGCGCTTCATCCGCAGGTTGAGCGCTTCCACCAGCACGGCGAAGCCCATGGCGAAGTAGATGTAGCCCTTCGGGATGTGGAACTCGGCGCCCTCGGCCACCAGCGACATGCCGATGAGCAGCAGGAACGCCAGCGCCAGCATCTTGACCGTCGGGTGCTTGCCCACGAAGCGCATCACCGGTCCTGACGACCACAGCATGACGCCGACGGAAATGACGACTGCAGCGATCATCACGCCCACCCGATCGGCCATGCCGACCGCGGTGATGACCGAGTCGAGGCTGAACACCAGGTCCAGCAGCAGGATCTGGACGATCACCCGGGCGAACGTGGCACCCGCCCGCTCGCCTGCATCATCGTGGTCGTCACCCTCCAGCTTGTGGTGGATCTCGAACGTGGCCTTGCCCAGCAGGAACAGCCCGCCGCCCAGCAGGATCAGGTCTCGTCCCGACAGCTCGTGGCCGAACACCGAGAACAACGGTGTGGTCAGCCGCACGATCCACGAGATGCCGAGCAGCAGGAGCACCCGCATGCCCATGGCCAGCGACAGGCCCACCACGCGGGCGCGCTCGGCTTCCTTCCCGCCGAGCCTGCCAGCAAGTATCGAGATGAAGATCACGTTGTCGATGCCGAGCACGACCTCGAGCACCGTCAACGTGACCAGAGAGATCCAGACCTCAGGATTCGCGACCCATTCCACGGCCGCACACGCTAGAGCGAGCGTTCAACGCGCAGATGCGAATGCCGGCTGCACGCACGAACGGCGGAACGCCATGCCGCGACCGCGACGTGACCGCCGTGAAGATCGCTAGCGGATCTGCACGATGCGCTCTGCGGTTCCCCACGCCTTGTCCGCGGTGAGCACCCTCAGACCCAGGCGCTCGCCGAGTGCCAAGCAAAGACGATCTGCTAGCGACAAGCCCCCGCCGCGACGATGCCGATACGCAGCCCACTCGGCATCGGATGCAGTCACCGGCTCGACGCGCAGGTCGTAGCTGAGCAGCAGTGCTCTCGTCAGGTCCCAGTCGCCGCCGGCGGAGACGACGCGCTGGGCCACTTCCGACCAGTTGGCGGCACCGCAGCACGGCGCGTCGTCCAGTGCCGCCTCCACGACATCTGCCCCGGTCTCGCCCTGCACGAATGCCAAGAGCGCAGATGCGTCGAGCACATCGCTCACGCCGCATCTTCCTGTGCCGCTTCGCGTCGGCGCCCCGAGAGCAACCCCTCGACCAGATCCAGCCCAGCCAGATTCCGCCGCACGCGTTCGGTGAGCTGGCTTCGCGTCAGCAGCACCAGCCCGTCGGAGGACTCCACCAGCACCATCGGCGTCCCCTCCGCAAGACCGGCACGTGCACGTACTTCCGACGGCACCACAATGCGTCCGCGGTTGCCCATAACGATGGTGTGTGTCCCACTCATGGGGCAATTGTACCAATGGGTTGATTACTGTGGGAACAGGATTATCACAACCCTCACTCTTGGGCGGACCACCAGGCGTCGAGGCGTCGGCGGACCTCTTCGGCGCCGAGTTCGCCTTCGGTGCGGCGCAGGTCAAGCAGGAACTTCATGGCCTGGCCGACTTCGGGGCCGGGTTCGAGGCCGAGGTGGGACATCACCTCGTCGCCGTTCAGCTCGGGGCGGAGTTCCTTGCGCGCCTGCTCGCGGGCCAGCCGGGCGATGCGCACCTCGAAGCGATCGAGCGCGTCGTGCAGGGCCTCGATTCGCTGCACGTTGCGCGACGTGCAGTCGCTGCGGACCATGTCGTTCAGGTCGCCCAGCAGCGGCCCGGCGTCCCGGGCATACCGGCGCACAGCGGCGTCGGTCCAGCCGGTGTCGTACCCCTTGAAGCGGCCCGACAGGTGCACGAGGCGGGCGACCTGGGAGGTCAGCTCGTCGCTGTAGCCCATCTCGGGCATGCGACGGCGGGTCAGCTTGGCGCCGACGGCCTCGTGATTGCGGAACGTCACCCCGCTGTGAGTGATCTCGCGGGTCAGCGGCTTGCCGATGTCGTGGAAGAGCGCCCCCAGCCGCACCCGCAGCCGAGGCGGGCTCTGGGCCACGACGGCGATGGTGTGCGCCAGCACGTCCTTGTGGCGGTGGATCGGATCCTGCTCCAGCGCCAGCGCCGGCAGCTCGGGCAGGTGCTCGTCGGCCCAGCCGCTGTCCACCAGCTCCCACAGGCCTTGGCGCGGATCGTCGACCACGAGCACGCTGCTCAGCTCGTCGCAGGGCAGCACCGCGCCGGCATCGAGCTCCAGCTCATCGGCATCGTCCAGCTCTTCATCAGCCATATCGGCCCATCCAGCAGCTTCCGAGAGCGCGCCGCGGACACAGTGTGCGCCGCGAGTCCATGCGCAACGCGCGGCCGTCGCGCTGCGTGCACGCAGCGTCGTCGGCGACATGTGCTGGCAGCGCGCGCGACGGGTGGGCCATGGCCTCCATGATGCAGCCCCGCGAGCGTCCGTCCAACCCGATTTTCTGGGAGTTTCGCTGCGCGGCCGGGCGAGTCTCGCGGGCATTCGTGGCGCAGCTGGCCGACCGATCTATGTTCGACAGACGGGCCGATTCGGGCCTCAAGCGAGGCAGCCCGTCAGCACACCAACCCGCCGACACATCTCCAAGGAGCAGCACAGCGTGGCAGCGTCGTTCGTGCACCTGCACACCCACACCGAGTACTCCCTGCTCGACGGCGCGGCGCGCGTCAACGATGTGGTCCGCGCGGCGGCGGCAGACGGCCAGCCGGCGCTGGGCATCACCGACCACGGCAACATGTACGGCGTCCTCGACTTCTACCGGGCGTGCAAGACGTACGGCATCAAGCCCATCATCGGCACCGAGGCCTACATGGCACTCGAGAGCCGCCACGAGCGCCCCAAGCAGAACCGGGCGAAGAACGCCAAGCTCGATGACACCGGCGACGACGGCAAGGGTGGCGGGAAGCTCTACTACCACCTGACGCTGCTGGCCCACAGCGACGCCGGCTACCGCAACCTGCTCAAGCTGGCCAGCCGGGCCTTCCTCGAGGGCTACTACTACAAGCCCCGGATGGACTGGGAGCTGTTCGCCGACCACTCCGAGGGCATCACGGCCACCACCGGGTGCCTCGGCAGCGTCGTGCAGCAGGCACTGCTCAACGACGACTACGAAGAAGCCCGCCGCCGGGCCGGGCGCCTGCAGGACATCTTCGGCCGTGACTCGCTGTACGTGGAGCTGCAAGACCACGGCATCGGCGCCCAGCGAGACAACAACCCGCAGCTGCTGCAGATCGCCCACGACCTCGGCGCGCCGCTGCTCGCCACCAACGACCTGCACTACACGCACCAGCACGATGCCCTCGCGCACGACGCACTGCTGTGCGTGCAGACCGGGTCGCTTCGCAGCGATGCCGACCGCTTCAAGTTCCACGGCGACGAGCACTATCTCAAGACGGCCTCCGAGATGCGGGAGCTGTTCCGCGAGTTCCCCGAGGCGTGCGACAACACACTGGCGATCGCCGATCGGGCCGAGACCAACATCGAGTTCGGCCAGGTGCTGCTGCCGCACTTCGAGGTGCCCGCTCCCCACGCCGATGCTGACGCCTACCTGGAGCACCTGGCGTTCGAGGGAGCGAAACGACGCTGGGGCTCGAACGTGTCCGAGGACGCTGCCGCTCGCATCGCGTACGAGCTGCGGGTCATCTCCGACATGGGCTTCAGCAGCTACTTCCTCATCACTTGGGACCTCATCCGTCATGCCCGTGAGAGCGGCATCCGGGTGGGGCCGGGCCGGGGCTCGGCGGCGGGGTGCGTGGTGGCCTACTGCCTGGGCATCACCGACCTCGATCCCATCAAGTACGGCCTGCTGTTCGAGCGGTTCCTGAACCCGGCCCGCATCTCGATGCCCGACATCGACATCGACTTCGACGACCGCTTCCGCGACGAGATGATCCGCTACGCGGCCCGCAAGTACGGCCACGACCACGTAGCGCAGATCATCACCTTCTCCACCATCAAGGCACGAGCGGCGGTGCGCGACGCGGCACGGGTGCTGGGCAAGCCGTACTCACTGGGCGACAGCATCTCCAAGGCCATGCCGCCGCTGATCATGGGCCGCGACACCCCGCTGGGCGCCTGCCTCGAACGCGACGACAAGCACGCCGACGGGTACGCAGCCGCTGCCGAGCTGCGCACCATGTACGCCGCCGATGACGACGTGCGCGAGGTGGTGGACGTGGCCCGCGGCCTCGAGGGCCTCATCCGGCAGGACTCGGTGCATGCCGCAGCGGTGGTGATCAGCCCCGAGCCGCTCACCGACTACCTGCCCATCCAGCGCAAGCCCGAGTCGGGCACCGATCCCGAAAAGGCGCCGATCGTCACCCAGTTC
>JAJEIW010000278.1 GCA_022828045.1 Acidimicrobiia bacterium
GCCCGATCATCTCTCTCTCGGCCTACCCCCGCTGGCGCGGGGAGCACCTGACACGACCGACGATCTGGCTGCCAGGAACAGGCCTACCCCCGCTGGCGCGGGGAGCACCCTCCGTGACCTGCCGGTTTAGGAGGGCAATTCGGCCTTGTTGGGCGCATTCAAATTGTCAAGGTGCTCTGCGGGCATAGATACCAGTTGCAATCCGCCGAAGTCGACGACGTGTCGTCGATCCTCTCCGCAGGTGCGGATCGAGAACCCCTGTTCACTGGTGTCGGGGTGAACAAGCAATGCCCAGCCGCCATGAGTTTCAGCCTCGATGGCCTCCCACAGTTCATCTCGGACCCTGGCTGACATGGTGCCGACGAATACGCCGGGTGCCGGTTCGATCATCCATCGGGTCAGTGCGTGCCTGATGTTGGGAGGCACAGCGGTGAGCACGAAGGTGGCGTTCACGGTGCTGGGTCAAGCCTCTGCGGCGTAGTTCATGCCGGCGGGGAGCGCGCCAAACTCCGGTGACCAGAGGTAAACGACGTTACCGAACTCGTCATGAAGACCGGCATCGGACACTGGGGTCTCGGGATCAAGAATGGACTGAATGTCGCCCACGATCCGTCTGGTCAGTCGCAGCAGGCGCCAATCCTTCCGCAGGGAACGTCTCACTGCATCGACCGGGTCAGGTTCTTGGGCAGCGGCAAAGGCTGCCGGCGCGGCAATCTCCATCTTGTAGAGGTCGGCGATGTCGTAGACGAACGATCTCTGGCCACCTGTGTGGATGAAGCCAAGCGCCGGGGACGCTCCCAGCGCCGCTATCACTGCGTGCGTGACGCCGTAGAGGACATGGTTCGCAACCGTCAGAGCTTGGTTGACGGGGTCGGATGCGTCGAGATCCTTCGGCGCGTAGACACGCCGGAACGGAATGCCATGCTTTTTCGACAGGGCTCGATAGGTGTTCTTGACTCGGTGCCCTTCCATGCCGCGCAATTGCTCGATGCTCTTGCCGTCCGCTAGCGAACCGTCTTCGAATCGCAGGCGGTAGAGACGTCGCGCAACCTCGGCGCGCTTGTCTTGGTCAGCCCATTGCGCTGCTTGAAGGTGTAGCCATCGAGTGGTCAGCCCGTCATGGATGAGAGACCCGTGATAGTGACCACCGGCTTCGCCCGAGAAGACGATGATCCCGCCGTCTTTGAGAACCTGGCCAGCCGCAGGCTGCGTTATCGACGTGCCCGGGCCGATCAGGAGAGCGGCTATCGATGCGGTCGGGATGTAAACGCGTTCGACGCCCCGTTCCTCAGTGCGGAAGATCGCGTGAACCCCATTGTCGTCGCGCTCCACACGTACCCGGTTCAAGTAGAGAAAGCTGAGCTGGTCACTGACGCGAGGCAACATCGCCAAGGTTGGGTTGTGAAGCCTTTTGGGCAAGTTAGGCATCGTCGCGAACCGTTCCGAGCATCAACGCTGCAAGACCGTCATGAGACCGCATCCCCACGCCTTGGCGGGGCCGAGACCGGCTCGAAGCACCTCCGCGACGCGTTGCGCATCGGCGACACGTGCGACCCCATCGACGCGAGTTGCGTAGATCGGGATTCTGCGCCCTCCTCGTTCGATATGCCGCGCCGGCAGGCCAGTCAGCGTCGGATCTGACAAGAGATCGAAACCGGCATGAGTGATCCGGTCAGATGCCCACTGCGAACGCTCGGCGGACGGCACGACACTCTGTCGGTTCCCAGCGCTGGTACGACTCTTCCGAATCGGGTTGAGCACCACCCGGAAGTTGACAATCCGCCCTTTACGAAGCGAATTCAGATGCTCATCTAATGACTTGACACGAACTTCGGCGTATCCCGCGGGCAATGCCGCCAAGTTTGGGCGGCATTGAGCCTGCATCAGAACTGTCGGCGCATCGCCAGGCTCGATGCGCCACAAGACCCCGAACTCCCTCCGAGCATCGCTGCCTTCGCTCTCAGGAAAGCAAGCCATCAGGGTCTTGTGAACGGACTGAGGATTGCGTAGCGACTGTCGCGCCAGCTTCGACGAGGGATTGAGAGCCAACAGGGCGAGCGTGGTCATGGCATTACTCCCAGCGACTCGTAGAGGGCCGAGACCGCCGCGGGTCCACGGCCGACGCAGTGCGATGTGGGCACCTGCACCGCTTCGGTAACCACACGTCGGTGCATGTGCGCGAGCCGACGAGGGTCGAACGTCGAGGGCGCATCCGGCCGCAGTGATGCCAAGTGCTCCGATCCCTCAGGAGCAGACTTCTCGATCATGACCGATATCTGATCTGGCGGCTCAGCACGGAAGTAGTCAGCGTCGCTGAGGTCAAGCCGATGCAGATCTCGGCCCGGCGGCTCTCGGAGAACTCTCGCCGTTAACAGCACTTCCTCCGGTGTACGCCCGTCAGTCGAACACACGGCCACGCGTTCGGCTGGCGGGCAGCTGCGACGTCCTAGATACAGGGGACGGACAGGTCGGCTCAGGGCGTCGAGCACCTCGCTCGCCGACACGCCATTCGCCGGCGGCGTGTACACCGCCAGGAAAGCAGCGTCCTGCAGGTACCAGCGTCGGGTGGGGATTGGGTTCGCAAGGCGTTTGCCTTCCGCGTTGAGTGCGAATCGAGGGCCTGCCCCGAGGACGTGATAGTCGGCGGCCGTGGTGCCGGGCCTGTCAGCGCGGACAGCCAACTCTGCACCGTCAGCGAGATCGCCGATGGGGTCCATACGCCCACGTCCGAGCGCATTCGAGATCATTCCGATGATCCCTGACAACGAGGGCATCGACTCAGTCCGGCGCTCGTATACCCCCGCGCCGGGGCCTCCCCATGACTGCAAGGGGCCTGTCAGCAGGAGTACCGCGCCCTCCGTCATGGGGTGTTCGACGACTCAAGCGCCAGGGCCGTGGATTGCCTGGCGTTCCGAACGAGATCATCTAAACCGTCGACCGGTTCGCCAAGGCTTCCGGACGCTGTCTCGTGAGCACTTGTCAAATGCCACGAATCAAGCAGCCCTTCAGTGCCGTACATGCGGTTCTCGATCGCCGCTCGCTCCTGCAGCGCGACGATGCTGGCGGTCATGTAACCGCCATGGCGGCCTCGCTCAGTCGGCTGCTCGAATGCCGAAGCAAACGACACGGGGCGGTCGGATCTCAGCGTGATCGCCACCAGATCGGGGCGCGTGTGAGCGTTTGCCGAATTCTGCTTGCCAGTCGGCTCTGCCAGCACGAACGCCTTGACAAAGCTGCCGACCACTTCCGCTGCATCTGCCGCTGACTCGTCAAGCAACTCGACGAGTTGGCGTAGCCCGACAGTGGCGTGGCGGTAGAAAACGCCGCTCGTGTACTCGCCAACGTTGATATGCCCGGCACCTGTCTCGTCATCGTCAGCCTGCACCTGGTCATCGACCGCGGTGAAGTAGTCGAGTTCCAGTGTCGACGTGTGGGTCGTGAATGCATGGGCAACTTGGAGTGCCCCGTCCACGTTGGTCTTCGGCAGCGCTGCCAGCATCCGCCCGCACAGAGCGATGATCGGGTTGTGAGCCTCGAGCGCAGAGCACAGCGCTGCCTTGGTGCCCCCGTTCGGCTTGAAGCCCTCGTTGAGCACCTCCTCGCGGTGGGCAGCAATCGCCCGAGCGAACACGGATGCCGCCTCGGTTGTGGTGAAAGTGAGCTGGTCGCCTTGGAGTTCGGTGTTCTCGTCGCCGTCATCAGGCCGGCTCACCTTGATGCCAGCGAGCCCAAAGACCGCCACCGCGGCAGTCACCGCTTCCTCATCGGAGAAGCCGTGTTCACTTGCAAGAACCTCACGAACAAGCTGCGGCAGTCTGCGGGTCCGCAATGCCGTGCCGAGATCTGTGTTCTGTTCAAGCCAGAGACGCGTCGCTCGTTTCGTGCATTGAGAGGAGATGCGTGCCCTCGTCGCCCCGCCGTACACCATCTGCTTCGGCGTTCCGAGGTTGTCCCTGTTGAGGTTCGAGAACGGGACGGCGTGCAGGATGTGTACATCCAAGAATGCTGCATTTGTCATGCGGATTGCTCCTTGTTTTCGTTTTCTTGGTCGTCATTCGGGATGGAGAAGTAATCGCTGTACCAGCGGTGGCGGGCCGCGTGAGCTCGCTCGTCACCTCGGTCGAAAGCGACGAGATGGGAGATCAGCCATGCCCAGTCGATACGAACCGGGGCAGGGCCGAGTTGCCCAATGATTCGGGTGGCTCGATTCAGCCGGACCGCGATGTCTACGCCCTCGGCCGTGATGCCTTCGATGGCGCGCCGCGCAGCATCCTCGGACACTTGCGCGCCGGCTGCTGCGATCTCGCCAGCCAAAGTGCGCCATGGCGTCGGCTCAACCCAGTGATGATCGGCGCACCAAGCTGCGACATGGGCCATGATGAGCGCTTCAGTGCGGTCTGCCGGAAGCCAAGCGCCGAGCAGCCACCACGCGTCATCCGTGACTCCGCTGCCCTGGCGCAGTGATCGCCTCAGCCTCGCCCGGCTGCCAGCATCGGCAGCGGCAATGCGCCGCACATAGTCGACGAAGTTGCCGTATCGGGACTTCCCGGTTCCCGTCGCGGGCCGTCGGTCTGTCGCTGTCATGGAGCCTCCTGACGTTCGTTCGCCACTGCGTCGTGGTGTCGGTTCCATCGCTCCAGCCAGCGGCGACTCTCGACGACCGCTTGGTGAGAACGGCGGTCGTGCAGCAAGCGAACGGTTGCCTGGTCGAAACCGGCGAGCGCATGGGTCCTCAGCCGAGCGTCGCGGTCGTCAGGCGACACTCCGAATCTGGCCGTCTCCCAGAAGTCTGCTTCGGCGAACCGCCAGAATTGAGCGCGGGCGGGTGCGTACACAGCAGCCTTGGACCCTGCATCACTGGGCATCAGCCCGGAGGAATGCCACACCTTCGCCAGTTGTTTCGCCATTTGCTGCTCAGCCTCATTGGCGACTGACAAGAACTCCTTGCATCGCATCTCGGCATCGCGAGCGAAGATGCTGCGCAAATGCGGTGCATGCGAACAGGACCAGACACGGTTCGTGCTCTGGTTGCCCCGGTGGGAGATCGCCACCCAAGCGAAGTCTGTGGCGGGATAGTTCTCCCAGCCATGCTCGCCTATTGACCATTCCAGTATCTCGACAGTGCTGGCCCGCGTTCCGTCGCCGCCTTGGTCGAGGAGTGATTCCGCCTCGCGCCAAAACTCTCTGCCTTCTCTCGGCTTGACAGCTTCGCCGTCTTGCCCGACAAGCCAGTACGGATCTCGGCAGAAAAGCCGCCTGTGCACACCGCCGCCTTTCGCGATCGTGAACCCGTTCACGGCACCGGCATCGTCAGAGCGGTACAGCATGGTCTTGTCTTGTCTGACGGCAATCTGCTCAAGCAAGCCGCTGCGCGCAGTAGGCGGCGCCAGCGGTGTGTCTGTCGCCGATTCCCAGAAGGGCTCGCCGAACCCTGTGTCATAAGGCAGCGGGACCAGATTGCCAGCCAGGGTCGCTGCGAGAGTCGCGCCAACTGGGTGAACGCTGACGGTGTCGCGCAGCGGCGCACCATCAAACGCGCCCGGATTGGGTCCCTCATAGTGAGGATGGGACGTGCACCGACCCCCATAGGAATAGCAGCGCTGAACGAGCAGGCTTTGTGCAGCCGCTACCGGTGTCATGTCACCGCTTGGGGCGTGCGGCCCGAGCGCCGGGTTGTTTCCTGACGCCCACGCCGGGACCGCTTTCGAAACCGGATGCGGCTCGACAGCGGCAAGTGCAGGGTCCTGCGCAAAAGGCATGCACCCTTCGGGAGGGTTGATCAGCCAAAACTTGTCCTCATACTGCGCCAAGTAAGCGCTCACACTCGAAGGTTCGAAGCGACCTCGCTCCAGTAGTTCACGTTGACGGCCGGCGAACGCGTCACGGGTCAGCGAGGGGTCGTCCAGCCCTGTGATCCGGTAGACCATCGGCACGAGCAGTCGCACAAGAGCCTCAGCGAGCGCCGGGTCGCTGCAAGGCCAGCCGTCCAACTGGTGAGCCCCCGCCAGCGCCTGCTCAATCGAGACTAGATCGCTGCCGACAGGGATCCACGGGTCGGTCACGAGATTGAATCCAGAGGTGCTCATGCGGCCTCCTTCGTGATGACAAGGCCGACCTCTGGTTCAACCGTCAGTGCCCATTCGCCGACGCAGCATTCGTTTCCCGTCAGTTCGAGCAGCTGTGCGCCCGCGACCGGTGTGCGATCCCAGCCGCCCGCGAGTTGCTGCAAGCTGCCTGCCCAGGCAGGGTTGGGGTAGGAAACGGGTATTCCGGCATCGAAAACCTGTCGGGTGAGCGTGACTGACGGCGTGGTGTCGGGCGCTACATCGATAGCCGTTCCGTCGGGCAAACGGCAGGTGCCGTCGCCGCCAACTGAACACGGGATGAGCTGAGTCGAGTGCGCTTGGTGTCGCGTCCCCGGGTGGGTCTCGTCGGTGTCGAAATGGCCAGTCAGGTCGCGGAGCGGCGCGTCCGGGTGCGGCGGCGGTATCGCCCAATTCGCGGCTAACGATTTTTCTGCGTCGATGCGCACAAGCTGCGCGAGCGTCGCCTCTGCTGCATCGCCGGCATCGATGTCGGCAAAGTCGAACTGCTCGTCGCTTTCGATGTCTGCTTGGTCCACGAGGCCGGGCACGTCGTCGGGGACGCGGATGTCTCGCCCGCTCGTCTTGCGCCCGTGAGTGAGGCAGGTGTAGGTGCCCATCAAGTCGGCTTTGGAGTAGATCGGCGACCAAGTCGTTGGTTCGCCGCCGTCATCGACAGGCCAAACGACCATCGCATGTGCCTGTTCATTGCTGGACGGAGGGCGATGCCGCCGAACGCGTCCCGAACGCTGCAGCAGGGCAGACAGCGGCGCAGGGTCAGTGATCAAAGCGTCAAAGTCGACATCGAAGGATTGCTCGACCACCTGCGTGGCGACCATGATCGACCAGTTCGGGCGAGCACTGCGATCCGGGCCGAACAGCCTCAGTGCTTCCTCTGATCGACGGGCCCGGTCCGACCGCGGCATTCGCGAGTGGATGATCCGAATTTCCGTGCCGTGTACGAGCGATCGATCCAGCGCCCGTATTGCCTTGTAGGTGTCCTGAGCCGACTTGACCGTGTTGCGAACGACAAGGACGTTCAGACCGGACCGGAGCGCAGCCAGCGCCAAATGCGCTATTCGCTGATCCGCCGACCTCCGCGGTGCCTTCTCGACATTGACGCGGAGTCCCCAGGACCGACGCGGCAGGGACTTGGCACCGCTCCATCCGTCGGCTGCTGACCACGCGACCCACGCTGGGAAGCCGTCGGCGTCTGGCATACCGTCGATCTCATGACCCGGACCGAATGCTCCCGCTTGGTACTGCTGGCACAACTCAGCGACCCTCTTGCGAGGCATCGTCGCTGACAGCAACACGACCGGCGTTCCCAGTGCTGCCAGCCATTCGATAGCCCTGCCCAGCAGTTTGCGCATATACGGGTCCAGCGAGTGCGCTTCATCCACTATCAGCACGCCTGTCGCCGCACCGAGGATGCGAAGCGGTGAATGCTTGGACCGCAAGGCGCCCAGCAGCACCTGGTCGACCGTCCCCACACCGAAGGGCGCCAGTAGCGCCTTGCGTGTGCCGCGCATCCACAATGCGGCGGATCGTGTGGCCGTCGAATCGTCGGATACGGCGACGTGTTCATCGGCATCGGCCAAGAGCGCTTGTGAGTGGACTCGGCGAAGCACGGGCGTCTCATCCCGCGTCACCATCCTCCCGATGCACCGGGCAAGCCGATGATGCAGTCCCTCAGCGGTGGCGACGGTCGGCATGGCAAAAAACATCCCATGACGGCCCGTTGCCGTTGCCAGCCGTTCCGCTGCGATCAGCGCAGCTTCAGTCTTCCCCTCACCCGTTGGCGCGAGGATGACAGCGATACCGGGCCCTGTCGGTCTGAACGACTCATCGATACTGGCTTGCAACCCTGTCCATCGCGGCTGTGATCCCTCGATGAGATCCGGTGCCGTCGGCCGCTTCCACCTCGACGGCGCGACCAGCCCAGTTGCGCGAAGGTGTTCGTCGGCGAGGCGTAGCGCTGTCTCGAAATGGTGGCACGGGTCGAATCCAATCGCGACCGCAGCCTGCTGTCGTGCGATGAACTCCTGAGACGACGCGATCCAATCCGCTAGCACGACAGCCGCGAGCGTCACCGAGGCTGCAGGAGTCGGCATCTCCACATGCGGAAGCGAGCCGACCTGCTCGTCGAGCACCGCCCACAACCACTCGCGAGCCTTGTCGAGTTCCTCCGGCGGATCGGCATCCACGAGCGCTGCGCCTCCCCACGCGGACAGCTCGGGGATATTGGGTTGGGGAATCAAGCCGTGGTGCCCGCCAACAATCTGAGCAAGTCGCCCTCGCTGACGCGGCGGAAAGCGATCGAGCCGATCCCAAGTCAACAGTGAGCCGACGTGGTCATGGCGTCCTGCGGTGGCATTGTCCCGGCGCCCTCGCGCCCAGGCGGGGCACGCCACGTTGTCGGCATTCTGAAATCCGCACGACGCCTTGCCGATGTCGTGCCAGCCCGCGAGTGCTCGGACGACCTGGGTCCATTCGGCCGCGGAGACCCCCATATGCCCCGCTACAGCCTCCTTCAGACTGGGCGGCAGCATCCGTGCCGTGACTGCCTGAGCCGCAGCCGCCGTATCCAAGAGATGGCAGATCAATGGGTAGGCCTCGTCGAGCCCGCGAGACTTCCCCCATAGCGCCATGCCTGCATCGGTGCGCGCATTCACCACGCCCCCCTTCCCCGAGGCACAACGCCGTGCAGTTCGACCGGTGTCGGGCCTGCTGTCATGGGGCGCGGAGGCACCAACTGACACCTTGCACCGTCCCCTCCATGGCAGCGTCTCGGCGCGTCAGAACCCGACGATGAGAACGTCGAACGGAGGAACGAGACGATGGCGTGCGTACCGTGCCAATTCGGTAAAACGGGTCGCTGATTCAAGGCCCATACCCTCGCGCGGGGCTGTTACATGAATGGTGACCGTTGCGCGATGAAGTCGCTGCAGGCGCTTCGCGTTCAGCGGAAACAGCCAGATGTAGTGGGCAATTTCAGGTCGTTGAGCGCTCGATGCAATGAACGGGCAGTCGCGTGCGCACATCGCTGACACGCGTGTGTACGTACCCACACCGTGCCCATTTGGAGCACAGGCAGTCGGCCGACGGCCCGTCTGACTTGCAGCAACACACGGCGAGCGCCCACGGTGCCTGGAGCGCTGCGGCCGCGACTTCATTCGGGCGGATCGCGCGAGATGCACCGAAAATCATTTGAGTGCGCCGAACTGATGACTGTACGTTCGGGGCGCATCGCGAGACGGGCGGCGGGAGGGCACATGGCTACCATTCAGACTGTGCAGGAGCAGCCCGCGACAGCAGGCGTGGCCTGCGAGGCAGAGGACGCGCTCGGCGCGGCTGAGTCCCGGGGGCCGGCAGGCGAGCACGACGATGGCACGAACAGCACGCAACCGCCGCCGATGTCCAGTTCGCGCGCCCGTCAGCGCCGGGTTCTCTTCGGCCCGACGGCGGCTGTCACGATCATCGCCGCGCTGATCGCGTCCATGACACTGGCATCCGTCACAGCATTCAACACGCTCCGCTCCGACATCGTCTCCGTACGGACCGAGCTGCGAGACGAGATCAGGTCGGTGGAAACCGGTCTGCGAGACGAGATTGCAGCGGTGCGGACCGAGCTGCGAGACGAGATCGGATCGGTGGAAACCGGCTTGCGAGCCGAGATGCGAGCCGAGATCGGGTCTCTGCGGACCGAACTGCATGACTTCCGGACCGAGGTCGGTGCAGTGCTGCTCGATCATGCCGAACGTCTCGCGCGCATCGAAGCCCTGCTCCTGAACGGCACCACCGGCTCGGGCCAGCAGTCCTGAGCACCGGCCCCGGCCCTGCTCCAGCGGGTGCGCACTCGTGCTGAATGAGGTCGATCGTCTCGAACAGCACGGTCTCGTGAAGACGCGCGCTCTGGGCCGCAACTTGACAAGGGAGCGTCCGACAGTCCTCCACCTGCCAGCATGCACACTCACCCACTACGACCACCAACCCCTTGGAGCCAATCATCTAGTCCCCCAGTTCCAGCCGGGCGAGGGCGCGAACGTTCTCAGAAGGGCCGCAGTTCACGCGTCACCCGAGCTACTCCCCGGCTTCGACGCGGCGGTACGTGCCTGACTTCCCGCCTGTCTTCTCCCACAGGGTCAGGTCGCCGATGACCATCGAGCGGTCGGCGGATTTGCACATGTCGTAGATGGTCAGCGCTGCTATCGAGCACGCGGTCATCGCTTCCATCTCCACGCCGGTGCGATCCACCGTCTCGACTTGCGCTTCGATCTCGATCCAGGTGTCGGCAATCTCGAAGTTCACATACACCGCGCCGACGAGCAGGGGGTGGCAGAGGGGGATGAGGTCCGGGGCGCGCTTGGCGGCCTGGATGCCGGCCACCCGGGCGACCGCGATGACGTCCCCCTTGGCGATCGCGCCGCGGGCGACCAGCGACGCTGTCTCGGCTGCCATGTGCACACGGCATCGGGCGATGGCTCGCCGGTGCGTGGCCTCCTTCGGCGTCACATCGACCATGCGAGCACGACCGAGCGGATCGAGGTGGGTGAAGGGTGATTCGGTCATGCCATCAACCGCCCCTGTATCTGATGGTCGGCGGCCATCAACCGCCGATCTGACTCATCGTGCGCTTCGGTCGGATGAAGTTGACCTGCCCGATCGAGTGACCGGCCCACTTGGTGCCGACCGCACCTCGGATCGCATCGGCCAGCCGGTCGTCCAGATCGTCGCCCGCAGCGCCGCTGCGCAGGATCTCGCGCATGTCGAACTCGTCGAGCGCAAACAGGCAGGTGCGGAATTGGCCCTCAGCCGTCAGTCGCACCCGGTCGCAGTTGTCACAGAACGGCTTGGTGACGCTGGCGATCACACCGACCTGCCCGCCGCCGTCGAGGTAGCGATAACGCTCGGCAGGCTCATTGGCTCGCTGGACAGGCTCGGTCGGGAACACCTCCGAGATCGCCGCCAGGATCTCGTCTGCGGGCACCACCACCGCCGACGTCCAGACGTCGCCAGCCTCGAGCGGCATGAACTCGATGAATCGGACTTCGATGCCGCGCTCGCGCCCGAACCGGGCAAAGTCGATGACCTCGTCATCGTTGATGCCGCGCATCATGACGGTGTTGATCTTGGCCGGCGCGAGCCCGGCGTCAATGGCTGCGTCGATGCCGTCGAGGACCCGGTCCAGCTCGTCCCGGCGGGTCAACTCCAAGAACCGGTCACGCCGCAGCGAGTCGAGGCTGATGTTGATGCGGGACAGTCCTGCGTCTGCCAGCGGCCTGGCATGCATGCGCAAGGTGGCGCCGTTGGTCGTCAACGCCACGTCGACGCCCAGAGCGGCGAGACGTTCGACCAACTGGGGCAGATGAGCCCGCACCAAGGGTTCCCCTCCGGTCAGCCGGATGCTCTCGAAGCCGAAGCGCTCCACGCAGACCTTGGCGAAGCGCTCGATCTCCTCGAAGCTGAGGATCTCCGAACGGGGCAGCCACGTCATGCCCTCCGCAGGCATGCAGTACTGGCAGCGGAAATTGCACCTGTCGGTGACAGAGATGCGCAGATCGCCCACGACTCTGCCGAACGGATCGACGAGATCCGCCGGTCGTGCTTGGGCCAAGGCCCCCGCTGAACCGTTCATCGATGTGAGCGTACCCAGTCGCCTGCTCACGGTACGTCGGAGTGACCTCAGTCGAGCAGGAGCACGTCGACCTTGTCCCCCGCGCGAACTCCCGTACCGTCGGGCACGACCGCCAAGGCATTCGACTTCGCCATGGCCCACAGCATGTGCGAGCCCTGGCCTCCGGCTGAGCGCACCTCGATCCGGCCGCCCAGCGGCGTGGCGAGCACCCGCATGAAGTGAGTCTTGCCATCGGGGCGCCGGGGCAGGTCTTCGGCAGCGAACGCCAGATCCGGGGGCCGAATCGGCTGCGGGTGACCCATCATCGAGCGCAGACCGGGCCGGGCAAACAGCTCGAAGGACACCATCGAAGACACCGGGTTGCCGGGAAGTCCGAACACCGGAACGTCGCCCACCGTGCCGAACGCCAGCGGCTTGGCCGGCTTGATGGCCACCTGCATCCACCGCATGTCGCCGATGCGGTCGAGCACCGCCTTCACGTAGTCGAAGTCGCCCATGCTGACACCCCCGGAGGTGACGATGGCATCGCATGTCTCAACGCCCGTCCGCAGGGCTGCCTCGATTGCATCCGGATCGTCGGGAGCCAAGCCGAGATCGACCGGCGTCACATCGGCCCGTTGCGCCAATGCCAGCAAGGTCCGTCGATTGGAATCGCGGATCTGGCCTGGTTGCAGGGGGCTTCCGTCATCGACTAGCTCGTCGCCGGTGGACAGCACGCCGACGCGTGGCCGCCCGAACGCCTCCACCTCGGTCATGCCGAGGCTGCACAGCACGCCCAAGTGACCGGCAGTGAGTTCCGTTCCGGCGGGGAATACCGGCTCACCGGCTCCCAGATCGTCGCCGATGGGCCGGACGTGATTGCCCGCAGGGACGCTGATCTCGACGCGCACGATCTCCGAGTCGGCCGACGGCTCCGAGATGATCGCCGTGCGCTCGACCATGACGACAGCGTCGGCACCCGGAGGGACTATTGCGCCGGTCATGATGCGACTGGCTTCGCCGGGTCCGACGGCGACCTGCGGCGCGTGGCCTGCCGGAATCGTCTCGACGACGCGCAGCTCGCACGGCGCGTCCGCCACATCGGCCGACCGTACGGCGAAGCCGTCCATGGCCGTGTTCGCGAATTGGGGGATGCTCTCGGACGCGATGATCTCGCTGAAAGTCACCAGCCCCAGCGCGTCCGCAACCGGCACACGCTCCGGCTTGCGAACCGGGCACCGATCCAAGACAAATGAACGCGCGGTCTCGAGTGGCAGCACAGGGCGCAATGTACCTGCGAGGGGCTACCTGCCGGGCATGCTTCCCGCTCTAGCTCCCAATCTCGATAGGACTCGGGCTCGCGGGCCGCTCGGGCCACGGCTTCGCCTACCGGCTCAGCCTCCGACGCCCCTGCTGGCGAGGATGCGGGCGATCTCTGGGCGGCGCGCTTCGAGCTCCTGAGGGTCCTTCACAGGCTGGAAGCGCCCGTCAGTCCCATCGCGGTCTACCAGCAGCATCGTGGTGTCCACAAAGGCCGACAATTCGCCGATCAAGCGCTCGAACTGCACAACCTCGGTGCCGTCGACGACCTTGCGCACCTCGAACCAAGTGAGCGGCCAGTCCGCCTCGAACACCTCCACATCGGCAATCAGGGAGTTGGTGTTGGTGGCACCGGTCGCCAGCGGATCGACGCCCGGCGGCAAGCGGAACGCCTCGACGATCTGCAGCCGGCCGTCCACCCGCCACGGCGCACCGCCGACCGCATGGCCGGGGACGACTTCGCAGGTAAGCGGGCGCCGCGAGGCCGAGTGCGCTCCGATGACCGCAGGGTCGAGCGTGGCTGCGGCGTTGTCGACGTTGGTGACGAACAGGTGCCGCCCCCCGCTGCGGGCGAACTGCTGCAGCACCCCGCTGCGGCGCATCGCCCAAGGCGCATCGCCGTGGCCCGGGGCGTGCAGCGACACAAGGCCGTGACGGTCACGAAACAGCCCGCCATCGGCCGAGAGCCTCATGGAGATGCCCTGCGGCGCGATGGCGACCGGCACGCGCGCAGCGTCGCCCGCCGATGCAGCCCAGCGACGCAACGCGCCGTCGGACTGGAAGCTGCTCATGAGCACCAGCGGGATCGCGCACTCCAATCCGCTCGCGAGCTGCCGCAGGTCAGCGATCTTGACGTCGGCAAAGGTCAGCGGCCCGATGACCTCGGCCAGCGCCTTGACGCCTCCCCCGAAGCGGGTGGCCATGCCTCCAGCGAGCAGCAGCACGCCAACGTGGCCAGCGGCAATCGCCTCGCGGCCAGCGAGGTCGAGTCGTTGGCGTTCGGGCGAACCGGTCGGCGGCAACCGCACGAGATCACCGTCGCGCGGCGGCTCGATGCGGCCCCGAACCCAGTTCGCCTCGACCGTGGCGCCTGAGCCGGCTCGGATGGACCCGTCGATGAGCTCGGCGCGCAGCCGGTCGAACACGTCGGGATCGAAGCCGTACTCGCTGAGCAACTGGGCCGTGCGGGCGTCGACGCCGTAGCGCTCCCCGAGTGCTTCAGCGTCGTGCACGGCGACTCAAGCTAGCCCGGCCGCACACCCGGGCACCCTCCGCCGCGCATGAGCTCGGGCTCCCCCGGGGACTCCTCGCTACACTGCCCGTCGGTCCGACGCTCGCCGGTCCCCACACGGACGGCGGCGTGGCCGAACTTCTGGCTGGAAGCCGCAACGGAGGCCTCATGCCGATCTACGAGTATCGCTGCATCGCCTGTGGCCGGACGTTCGAGCGCCAGCAGGGCTTCAGCGATGATCCGATCACGGTGTGCCCGCTGCCGGCTGACGGCACCGCGGTGAACGGTTCGGCGCCCGAGTGCGGCGGCGAGGTCCGCAAGGTGTTCTCCAGCGTCGGCATCAGATTCAAAGGCAGCGGTTTCTACCGCAACGACAGCAGATCCGAGAGCCGTTCAGAGTCGACGACTTCTGCCAGCGGCTCATCTGACACAAGCAACGAAACCCGAACCAAGGATTCGGCCCCGTCGGGAGGCAAGGAAAGCTCTTCCGTCGGGGCCGCCTCGGCGTCAGGCTGACGCCCGCCGCATCGAAACAAGCCCGCAGCGGCACAGCCGCTGCGGTGATGTGCGACGGAGGCTTCCATGACGCTCCTGTCACAGCTCGGCGATCTCTGGCAGCGCCGACCCAATCTCGTGCACTGGACCGCGGTCGGCGCCATTGCGCTCGTCGCGCTGGTGCTCGTGGCCGGAACGCAAGGGCGGGCGCGCTCGGCTGCCGCGGCATGGGGCGCCCCCGTGCGGGTGCTGGCGGCAAGTTCTCCGCTGGCAATCGGGACATCGGTGGAAGGCAACGTTGACCTGGTCGAGGTCCCGGCCCATCTGGTCCCTGCCGGGGCGCTCACCAGCACGCTCGACGTGGGCGATGTCACCCGGAGCGTGCCCCGCGGCGGCCTGCTGACCGAACTCGACATCGATCCCACATCCGGCGTGGCGCCCGGGCGTCGCGGCATCGGCATCGGTGTCGGCCCCCACGCCCCCGAGGTGCGGCCCGGAACCTCAGTCGAGCTGATGCTGTTCGCCGACATCGATCCGTTCAGTCCCGCCGACGCCAGCGTCAGCGCAGATCGCATCCGGGCACATGTCCTCGCTTCAGAGGCAGACCGATGGCTGGTCGAGGTCGATCCCGCGGACCTCGAGTCAGTCGCCCGAGCGAGCGCAACGGGAGTGATCGTCCCCGTCGTGCTCAGCAGCGGCGCGGACAGGTGAGCCTTCTGGTTGTCGCACCTGTCGTTTCCCGCTCTTGTTCGCTGCCGCTCACGGGCCGCTCGGGCCACGGCTTCGCCTGCCGGCTCAGCCTCTCAGCGCAAGCCGCTGAAGGCAACCGCCGCGACTGCGACCGCCAGCACCACCCGGTAGCCGAAGAACAGCGCGAAGGGCGAGCGCTGGGGGCGCTGGCCCATCCGATCCAGCAGCCGCACCATCGCAGCGACGCCGGCCCACGACGACACGACTGCCGTCGCGGCGCCGATGACGATCAGCTGTACGTGCACCGATGTAGGAGCTGCCTGTGCCAGCGTGCCCGCGCGGTAGAGGCCCGCCCCGCCGATCACCGGCAAGCTCATGAGGAACGCCAACCGCGCTGCCGCTGCGCGGTCGAAGCCCAGCCATCGCCCTGCGGTGATTGTCACACCCGAGCGGCTCACGCCGGGCAGCAACGCCATCGCCTGCGCGAGACCCATGGCGGCGGCGTCCCGCAGCCCGTACGTGTCGCGCTCACGCTCAAGCCCCCGCCGGGCGGCCGACACGTCGGACCGCCACAGCAGCCAGCCGAACGCGGCCAGCAATGCTGCGATCAGCAGCGGCTCTTCCGCCAGGTCGAGCACGACGTCTTCCAGTGCCAGGCCCACCAGCGCTGCGGGGATCGCCGATATGGCAAGGCTGACGGCGACCACGGTGTGGGGGGTGGGGTTGCCCCGGATGCCGTGCCACAGCGCGATCGCATAGCGGGCGATGTCAGCGCGCAGGTACAGGGCCGCTCCGGCGAGCGTGCCGACGTGCAGCGCCACGTCGAATTAGTTCTCCATCTTGTTGTCGCCATCGAAGAGGTCCCAGCACGGCGCGGCACAGGGCATCCGCCACGG
>JAJEIW010000046.1 GCA_022828045.1 Acidimicrobiia bacterium
GACGAGCGCGTCGTGCCGCCTGGGTGTCATCGTCACGACATCGGAACCGATGCCGGAGAGCGCCGCCTGGCACGAGCGCAAGGCCTCGTCATCGGTGGTGTCGGTCGGCGTCAGCGTCCACACAGCGCCGGCGAACATGTCGGGGTTCGCTCCCTCGACACCTTCCTGTTCGGAGCCGGCCATCGGATGGCCCGGTACGAACCTGGGATCGGAGACGTCCCGAGCCACCGGCGTCTTGACACTGCCCGTGTCGGTCACGACTGCACCCGCCGCCTCAGAGTCGGCAAGCGCGCGTGCGACTTCTTCGGCGAGGTAGGCAGCAGGCACGGCGACGACCCAGAACATGGCGTCAGGATCGGTGCCGACGGCATCGAGACAGCCGAGCTGGTGCGCGCGCTGCGCGTGAGCGTCGATGGCGTCGCGTCCGGTGACGTGCCAGCCCGACTTGCGCAGCGCCGCCGCAACCGACCCGCCGATCAGGCCGGTGCCGACCACCTGGGCGCGGGGTGCCTCGCCGGCGCCGAATGAGGGCGCCCCGGATGCCGGACGAGGTTCGGTCGCCACGTACCGAAGGGTACCGATGGCTCCTGACCGTGCCCGGTGCGGCCTCGCCGCAGTCGTCGGGCAGCGGGGTGTGCGAGGCTCAGTCGGCGGGCCCGAGTTCGGAGACTCGCTCGTCGAGCTCAGCGCGGAACGTCTCGGTCGAGGCCATCTTGATGTCCTCGTAGCCGCGCACCAGCTCGGGCAGGCGGGCGACGGCGATTGCCTGCTCGTAACGGGCGGCGCCGGCGTCACGCTCGAGGGCCGATACGGCTGCGTCGATGCCGGAGCGATATTCCCCGATGAGCGCCCGCTCGGTCCGGCGCACATCGGTATGGGCGAAGGGATCGAGCCAGCGTCCCCGCAGGCGCTTGCCCCGCGCCAGCAGCGCAAAGAACGGACGCCATGCGGTGCCGAACTGCATCTTGGCGGTGCGGCCCATGGCCCGCAGCAGCGGCGGGTGCAGCTTCCACGACACCACCCCGCCGGTCGATGCCGCAAGCTCGCGTGCAGCAGCATGGGTGGCCGGATCTGCCATGAGGCGTGCAACCTCGTACTCGTCCTTGTATGCCATGAGCTTGTACAGGCCCGCAGCGAATGCCGCTGTCAGCCGGACCGAACCATCCCCCGCAGCGCGGTCGGCCTGGGCGACGCGTTCGACTGCGTCGAGGAAGTCCGCTGCCAAGCGCTCGGACTGGTAGGCGCACAGCTCGGCCGCGTAGATGCGAAGACCGGCTCGCAGCTCGGCGGCGCCGCCGTCAAGATTCCCCTCGCCCAGCGCATCGAGGAGCTGGTCGATCCGGTTGCCGAGCAGGTCGGGCAACGTCGCGGCGCCGACGTCTGGTGCCGGAGTGTCAGGGTCAGCGGCGGGCACAGCCGCCGCGGCTGCTGTCACGGCCTGCGGATCGGAGATCATCGCCCGGCCCCAACGGAACGCCGCGAGGTTCTGGCTGACCGCGACGCCGTTGAGCTCGATCGCCGCCTCCACGCTCGCCGGCGCGATCGGCAGGCCGCCCGCCTGGGTGGCCATGCCCACGACGAACACGTTCGCGGTGACCGTCGAGCCGCACAGCGCCGTCACCAGCTCGCCGACGTCCGCCCAGTGGCGCCGTCCTTCGACGGTGACGGCCGCCACGCGCTCAAGCAGTGCGTCCGTCGGGGGCATGTCGATGCTCGGATCGGCGACCATAGCGCCGGTCGGCGTAGGAGTCGTCGAGCCGATCACCATGGTGCGGCTGGGGTCGGCAACGTCGAGTCCCGCCTCCGACGCTGCCACCAGCAGGTCGAACGCCAGGATCACGTCGGCTTGGCCCGTGCCCAGGCGTGCGGTGGCCGGGCCGCCGAGGCGTCGCAGCCGCAGATCGCCCACCACCGTGCCGGCCTTCTGCGACAGGCCGATCTGGTCGAGTCCGCGCACCTCGAAACCGTCGAACATCGCAGCGGTGCCCAGCACCTGATTCACCGTCACGACGCCCGTGCCGCCGATCCCGCACATGCGCAGCGACACCTCGTCGGGGCCAGTGAGCAGGACCGGATCAGGCAGGTCCGTCGGCGGCTCGGGACGCTCGATGCTCCCGCTCGGGACCGAATGGCCCCGTCGCAGCGGTGCGAGCATCTCCCGTACGGCACTTCGCAGCGGGCCGGGCTTCGACACAGTCATGAACGAAGGGCAGTCGCCGTCGAGGCACGAGTAGTCCAGGTTGCACGATGTCTGGTCGATCTGGGTCTTGCGGCCGAAGAAGGTGTCGGTCGGCTGCACGGACAGGCAATTGCTCTTGTGGCCGCAGTCGCCGCAGCCCTCGCAGATCCGCTCGTTGATCAGCACCCGCGTGGTCGGCGCCGGCTGGGTGCCGCGCTTGCGATCCCTGCGGGCCTCGGCCGCGCACTGCTGGTCGTGGATCAGCACGGTGACGCCCTCGATGCCGGCAAGGAACTCTTGAGCTTCCAACAGGCGATCGCGATGCCACACCTCGACGCCCGACGGCAGTGCGCGGCTGCGATAGACCGCTGGATCGGCAGTGGTGATCAGCACCTTGGCGGCGCCTCCCGCCAGCAGACCTGCTGCGACGTCGGGCACTTCCAGCTGGCCGGCCGGGTCCTGCCCGCCGGTCATGGCGACCGCGCGGTTCCACAGAAGCTTGTAGGTGATGTTCACTCCCGAGGCCACGGCGCCGGCGATCGCGAGCTGGCCGCTGTGGAAGTATGTGCCGTCTCCCAAGTTCTGGAAGATGTGCTGGGTCTCGATGAAGGGCGACATGCCGATCCACTGAGTGCCCTCCTGGCCCATGCAGGTGACGCTGACGATGTCGCCGACACGCTGCGGGTCCATGAACAGCGCCATGGTGTGGCAGCCGATGCCCGCACCCACCGCCGCGCCGTCAGGCACCTCAGTCGAGCGATTGTGGGGGCAGCCCGAGCAGAAGTACGGCGAGCGGCGCTGCTGGGGGGTCAACGCCAGCGGGAGCTCGATGCGCACGCGTTCGGGTGCAGGGGCAGCGAGCCGGTCGCCGATGCGCGACTCCAGGCGGCTGCGCAGCGGAGCGATGAGATCGTCGGCGGTAAGTGCGCCGAA
Source organism: Acidimicrobiia bacterium (assembly GCA_022828045.1). GTDB lineage: Bacteria > Actinomycetota > Acidimicrobiia > Acidimicrobiales > Poriferisodalaceae > Poriferisodalis. The sequence continues at coordinate 3,113 of JAJEIW010000046.1, forward strand.
GGACCGCAGCAGCGCTCGGTCATCCTCGTCGGTCTTGCCGACGATGCGGGGACGGTGCGACTGGTTGTAGAGAGCGTCCTTGAGCAGCGACTCGATGTTGGGGCTCTTCTCCTCGACCACGAACAGTTCGGTGACGCCTCGTGCGAAGTGCCGCGCCCGTTCAGCGCTGAAAGGGATGGGCATGCCCATCCGCACCAGCCGGATGCCGACGTCTCGCACGTCATCGTCTGAATCGAGGCCCAGGCGCTTCAGTGCCTCGCGTACCTCCCGGTAGGTGATGCCCGACGCGACGATCGCGATCCAAGCGTCGGAGGGATCGACGGTGGCGTCATTGAGCCGGTTGGCTGCGGCGTATGCGATCGCCAGCTCGCAGCGGACCTCGACGATCTCCTGCTCGATGTCGACCGTGTGCGGAGTCAATAGGTACCCGTCGGGGGCATGGCGGTACGGCACGCCGTCGACCTCTGGGATGACCGGATCGAACCGGTCGGGGTCGAGCACGACAGTCGCAGCGCCGTCGGCAACGTCGGCCACGATCTTCAGGCCCGTCCACAGGCCCGTCGTGCGGGACATCGCGATCCCATGGCGGCCCAAGTCGAGCGCTTCGGCAGGCGTGCCCGGATAGAGCACTGGGATATGCAGGTCGGCCATCGTCCCCGCAGAACTGGATGGGATCGTGGAGCTCTTGGCGGCAGGGTCGTCGCCAGCGATGGCCACCGCGCCGCCGTGGGGATCTGTACCGGCAAATACGGCATGGCGCAGCGCGTCCGAGGCCCGATCGACGCCGGGCGCCTTGCCGTACCAGAGCCCGACGACGCCGTCATAGGTGGCATCTGGCCGGGTGGCAGCCAGCTGGCTGCCCATGACGGCGGTGGCGGCCTGGTCCTCGTTGACCGCGGGCGAGTGCACGACCGGCAGATCGGTCGTCGCGCGGGCAGCCTCGACAGCGGCGTCATAGCCGCCGAGCGGTGAGCCCGGGTAGCCCGAGACGAACGCTGCCGTGCGAAGCCCGGCCCTGCGATCGGCTCGGAGCTGCTCGATGGGCAGGCGAGCCAGCGCCTGCAGCCCCGTCATGAACGTCGTGCCGCTGTCGTCGGTATAGCGCCCCGACAGCCGGTACGTCTCTGCGAGGCTCATCTGCACTCTCCGGTGTGTGAAACGCCGCCGCCTGTCTGGAGCGGGAGCATCATGCCCATTGTGGTCGCTGGCTGTGACACCGGCAGAACGCGCGAGTGCTGCAGCAGCCGATCATCCCGCAGCAGATCGCACTTGCATTGCCGCCGCGGGCGGGTGGCAGACCCGTATCAGTTGCCGCGACTCGATGCGGCACGGTGCAGCTTGCGGACCTCGTCTGTGCTCAGTGCGCGGTGCTCGCCGGGAGCCAGATTCGGATCGGCGAGCGGTCCGATGCGCGTGCGCACTAGGCGCAGCACCCGGTGGCCCACCTCCTCGCACATGCGGCGGATCTGGCGGTTGCGGCCCTCGGAGATCGCGATGCGCAGCATCGAGGGCTGGGGCATCGACACCGTCGCCGGAGCAGTCATCCCGTCGTCGAGCTCGATGCCGCTGCGCAACTGCGCCAGCGCTCCCCGCGAGGGAACGCCGTCCACATGAGCCAGGTATTCCTTGTCGACGCCCCAGCTGGGGTGCGTCAGCCGGTGTGTCAGCTCACCGTCATTCGTCACGATGATGAGGCCCTCGGAGTCGGCGTCCAGGCGGCCGACGGGGTAGACGCGCTCGGTTGGGGGCACCAAGTCGGTGACACAGCGCCTCCCCCGGTCGTCAGACGCCGCGCTGAGCACGCCGGGCGGCTTGTTGACCAGGTAGTGGACGAGGAGCGGATCCCAGGTGACCACTGCGCCGTCCACCTCGATACGATCCGAGGCCGCGGCCCGGTCGCCGACGTCGGCGATCGCACCATTGACCGTGACGCGCCCCGCGGCGATCAAGGCCTCGCACGCACGCCGGCTTGCGACACCGGCGCGTGCCATCACTTTGTGAAGCCGCTCGCTGTGCTGTTGGCCGTCGGGCGCCATGACGGCTAGCCGGGTAGGGCGGCCGCCAGCCGATCCATGGCCTCCACTGCGTCGGGATCCACATCGAGCTCTGCCAGCGAGGGAAGGTCGTCGAGATCGTCGAGCCCCAGCCGTTCGAGGAACAGGTCCGTCGTGCCGAGCAGCGACGCGTTGCCCGGTCCCGGGTCGCGCCCGATCTCGCTGATGTAGCCTTGGTCGGAAAGCGTGCGCACGACCCCGTCGGCGTTCACGCCCCGGATGGCGCTGATCTGCGCACGGGAGATCGGTTGCTTGTAGGCCACCACCGCCAACGTTTCCATTGCAGCAGCGGACAGCCGCCCGGAACGCCTGCCGCCGACGAAGCGCTCGACATACTCCGAGCAGGAGGCCGCCGACTGCATCTGGTAGCCACCGGCGACCCGCACGATGGTGAAGCCGCGACCGGCCGCGGCGTACTCGCCCGCAAGCTCGCCGCAGATCACTCCGACCGAGGCGATCGGCGCCGCCGTCACTGACGCCAGCACGTCGACCGGCACCGGCTCGGTCGCCACGACCAGCACAGCTTCGATGGCTGCGTAGAGCTCATGATCGCCGGCCGCACGCGACTCGTCGAGCTTCCGCTCGCCGTTGAGCATGTCGGCTGCGATCTCTGCGAGCCCGTTGGGAGTCCCTGTCGTGCCGCTTGATGAATGGCCATTGGCGGCTGGCATCGACGGGTGTGGCGGCGGCCCTGAGTCCGACTGCGCCGACGGCGGTTCGGGGACTGCCTGCTCCGAAGGCTCGGCGACGGTGCGTCCCTCGTCGCTGACCAATCGCAAGCCGCGACCCGGAACCGAATGCGATCCTCCGGCGCTCACGCTGCGTCCTCGGAGTAGCCGCCTGCCGCCACAGGCAGCGTCGCGTCGTCGCCCCCGATCCACTCCACGCCGATGTCACCGAAACGCTCTGCCTGGTCCAGCTCGACCAGACCGGATCCGAACATCTCCAGCAGCGCCAAGAAGTACACGACGACGACGATGCGTTCGGTCAGATCGGATGTGAGCTCGCGGAACGTCATGGTGCCGCTGCCGGACAGCCGTTCGGCGATCTGGCACAGCGCCTCATCCACCGTGATGCCCGCAGCGCGCAGGTGGCTGATGTCGACCCGGGGCACGGGCTTGGGCGCCAGCATGCGTTCGAGCGCCGCGGCGAGGTCGTCGCGGGTAGCGCCCTCGAGCAAGTCGGGCGCGAATGCGATGAACCGTTCCTCCGGACCAGCGCGGCGCGGCCAGCTCAGCGCCGCGGCGTCCCAGCGCTCGCGCAGCAGCCGGGCCGCCTTGCCGAAGGTCCGACCCTCGAGCAAACGGGCGAGCGCTGCGTCCCGGATTCCGTAAGCCGCAAGTTCCTCGTCGAGGTCCAATTCGCTCTCGGGTGCCGGCAGCAGCCGACGCGACTTCAGCTCGATCAGTGTTGCCGCGAGGAGTGCGAACTCGCTTGCGGCATCGATGTCGATCCGGTCGATCCGAGTCTCGCCGTAGTCTGCACCGTCTGCGGCACCGGGAAGCTCGACTGCTGCCATCACGGCCACGAAGTCGTCGACGAGGCGCGCCAGCGATACCTCCCAGATGTCGACCTCCTGGGAGACGACCAGCTTCACCAGCACATCCAGCGGGCCTGCGAAGGCCTCGGTGCGAACCTCATAGGTCACGCGGCCTGAGGGTACCGCGACCTGCCCGGACCGCTCGGGATATTTCGCGGGTTTCTCCTGCCCCAGCCGGTACCGTCCGGCGCCATGACACGAGTGCTTTCGGGCATCCAGCCCACCGGCGACGTCCACCTCGGCAACTACTTCGGGGCGCTGCGGCAGTGGGCGATCGACCAGCACGAGGCCGACGCCTTCTACTGCGCAGTCGACCTGCACGCCGTCACCATCCAGCAGGATCCCGAGCAGCTCCGCAGCGCAACGCTGGGCACGATGGCCACGCTCGTCTCGGTCGGGCTCGATCCTGAGGTCTGCACGCTGTTCGTGCAGAGCCACGTGCCCCAGCACACCGAGCTGTCATGGCTGCTCGAATGCACTGTGTCGCTCGGCGAGCTGCGACGGATGACCCAGTTCAAGGACAAGGCGACCCGCGCCGAGGGGGGCGAGCAGGGCGGCGACCATGTCTCTGCGGGTCTGTTCACCTACCCGGCACTGATGGCGGCGGACATCTTGATCTACGACGCCGACCGGGTGCCGGTGGGCGATGACCAGCGCCAGCACCTGGAGCTGACTCGTGACGTGGCGCAGCGCTTCAACAGCCGTTACGGCGACACGTTCGTCATCCCCGACGCGGCCATCCCCACCGTCGGCGCCCGGGTCATGGACCTGCAGAACCCCACGGCCAAGATGTCCAAGTCGGCAGAGAGCCCGCAGGGCTCGATCGGCATCTTCGAAGATCCAGCCGACATCGCACGCAAGTTCGCCCGGGCTGTGACCGACTCGGAGACCGAGGTCCGCTACGACCCCGAGGCGAAGCCAGGCGTCTCGAATCTGCTGTCGATCCTGGGAGCCGCCACCGGCCGCAATCCCGCCGACGCAGCCGAGGGCTACAGCCAGTACGGGCACCTCAAGTCCGACACCGCCGACGCAGTGATCGCCGTGCTCGAACCCATCGCTGCACGCAAAGCCGAACTCGAGGCCGACCCGGCCGAGCTCGCTCGCATCATCGCCGCCGGCGCCGACAAGGCCGAGTCCGTGGCCTGCGTCACCTTGGCCCGCGCCAAACAAGCCATGGGCTTCCTGCCCAAGTAGCCCCGCCGAGGCGGCGGGTGTCAGTAGCGGGCGCGGGGGTGGGCTTGGCGGTAGACCTCGGTCAGCCGTTCTTGTGAGACTGCGGTGTAGCGCTGCGTGCTGGTGATGGAGGCGTGTCCCAGCAGCTCCTGCACGCTGCGGATGTCTGCCCCGCCGTCGAGCAGGTGGGTGGCGCACGAGTGGCGCAGCACGTGCGTCGTGAGCTCGTCTGGCCCCAGGCCGACCCGGTCGCCGTGGCGCCGCACGATCAGCCAAACGCCTTGGCGGGTGATGCGGCGCCCTCGGGCATTCAGGAACAGCGCAGCGGCATCGTCGCGAGAGCGCCACGCGGCGGGTTCCAGCGCTCCCCTGCCCGCGCCGCTCAGCCACTCCCCCACGGCGTTCGCGGCGTGACGCCCCACCGGCACGACCCGCTCCTTGCCGCCCTTGCCCCACACCCTCATCAGCCGCTCGTCGAGGTCTACGTCGCCGAGCGACAGCGCCACCAGCTCGCTGGCACGCAGCCCCATGCCGTAGAGCACTTCGAGCATCGCCCGATCGCGCCGTGCCAAGGGATCGTCCCCGACCGGGGAGGCAAGCAGCTCGGCAACCTGGCCGTAACGCAGCGCTCGTGGCAGCCCGGCCGGCGTGCGGGGCAGGTCCAGGTCACCCGCAGGATCAGATGATGCAAGTTCCTCGGCAACGAGGAACCGGTACAGGCCCCGCAGGCTGACCGCAGCCCGGGTGACGGTGGACGGTGCGCGGCCGAGGTCGTCGCGCAGGTGCGCCAAGTAGGCAGCGATATCGCCCGAGCCGGCGGTGAGCAGATCGGCGCCTCGCTCGCTCAGCCATGCAGCGAACCCGCGGAGGTCAGCCCGGTACGACGCCACGGTGCGTGCTGACCGTCCCCGCTCATTGGACAACCAGCCCAAGTAGTCCTCGGCTTCCACCGCCAGCACACCAATCAGGGTGGCAGAAGCGAATGCCGCGCTAGACCGCCGGATCAGCGCCCAGCGGTCCTGTCGAAGCGGAGGTCGGGAGCAGCTGCGGGTTGCGGCCCTCGGCCCGTGCGAGCGCAGCGCCCACCAGGCCGCAGAACAGCGGCGCCGGCCGATTCGGCCGGCTCTTGAACTCGGGGTGTGCCTGGGTGCCCACCCAGAATGAGTGTCCGTCCAGCTCGATGAACTCTGCCAGCCGGCCGTCGGGCGAGAGTCCGCTGCACTGCAAGCCCGTCGCTTCCATCCGCTCGCGGTAGGCGCTGTTGACCTCGTAGCGATGGCGGTGCCGCTCATTGACCAGGGTGTCGCCGTACATCGCGGCGACCCGGCTGCGCGGAGCGAGCCGTGCGACATAAGCGCCTAGCCGCATGGTGCCGCCCTTGTCCTGGATGCCGCGTTGGGCGTGCATGAGATCGATGACCGGGTGCAGCGTGTTGGCGTCGAACTCGGTGGAGTTGGCGCCCAGCAGACCCAGCTCGTTGCGGCAGAACTCCACCACCATCACCTGCAGGCCCAAGCACAGGCCCAGGCACGGAATGTCATTCTGGCGGGAGTAGGCCGCCGCGGCGATCTTGCCCTCGATGCCGCGCGAGCCGAACCCGCCGGGGATCACCATGCCGTCGAGGTGTCGCAGCCTTCCGGCGGCGAGCAGGCCCTCGATCTCCTCGGCGTGGATCCACTCGATGTCGACCTCGACACCGTGGTACGAGGCGGCGTGGCGCAGCGCCTCGACCACCGACAGGTAGGCGTCGGGCAGCGTCACGTACTTGCCGATGATGCCGATGCGCACCGTCGCCTCGGGCGCCTTGATGCGCGCGAGCATACCCTCCCAGTCGGCAAGGTCGGGCTCGACGTCTTCCAATCCCAAGATGCCCAAGAGGAAGCTGTCGAGACCCTCAGAACGCAGCACCATCGGGATCTCGTACAGGACCGACGAGTCGGGGGCGTTCACCACCCCGGCGAGCTCGACGTCGCTGAGGTTGGAGATCTTGTTGCGCAGGCCGTCCTCGATGGGACCCTCGCTGCGCAGCACGATGGCATCGGGCTGCACGCCGCGGCTGCGCAGCTCGGTCACCGAGTGCTGGGTGGGCTTGGTCTTCTGCTCGCCCGAGGGACCGATGAACGGCACCAGCGTCACGTGCACGTAGCAGATGTTCTGCCGGCCGACCTCGAGACGCATCTGGCGGATCGCCTCGAGGAACGGCAGGATCTCGATGTCGCCGACGGTGCCGCCGACCTCGGTGATCACCACGTCGACGTCGCTGGTCGCCAGCTTGCGGATGCGTTCCTTGATCTCGTCGGTGATGTGCGGGATGACCTGCACGGTCCGGCCGAGATACTCGCCGCGCCGCTCGTCCGCCAGCACCTTCTGGTAGATCGAGCCGGTCGTGGCGTTGGAGTCGCGGGTCAGCGACACGTCGATGAACCGCTCGTAATGGCCGAGATCGAGATCGGTCTCGCCGCCGTCGTCCGTGACGAACACTTCGCCGTGCTCGTAGGGATTGAGCGTGCCCGGGTCGACGTTGATGTACGGGTCCAGCTTCTGCATGGTGACCCGCAGGCCCCGCGCCACGAGCAGGCGCCCGAGGGACGCTGCGGTGAGCCCCTTGCCGAGGGAGCTGGCTACACCGCCGGTGACGAAGATGTGCTTAGCCACGCGGCGTTTTCGATGGGCTCTGGGGCATGTGTCATCAAGCTACCGTCGCTTCGGACCGCGTCGGCTGATACAGGGTTGGCTGATGCCGGAGGGAAGCCGTGAGCGATACCGGTGAGGACACCCAGCACAACGGCGGCGAACGCGCGCCTGCCGACCTGGTCGTGCACAGTGCCGATCTGGTGGCGACGTGCGATGAGCAGCGCCGCGAGATCGCAGGCGGCTGGGTCGCTATCACCGGCGGCATGATCAGCGCGGTCGGCACAGCCTCCGAGACGCCGCCCGCGGCCAGTCAGCGCATCAACGCAAGCGGGTGCCTCGTCACGCCCGGGCTCATCAACACCCACCACCACATGTACCAGAACCTCACCCGGTCATACGCCCCGGCGCTGCGGCGCGGCCTGTTCGACTGGCTCACCACGCTCTACCCGCTGTGGGCTCGACTCGACGCGCAAGGCGCTTACCTGTCGGCCTGGGTGGGCCTCGCCGAGTTGGCGCTGGGAGGCTGCACCACCAGCACCGATCACCTCTACGTGCACCCCCGCGGCGGGGGCGACCTGATCGCAGCCGAGATCGCTGCGGCAACCGAGCTGGGAATGCGCTTTCACCCGACTCGCGGGTCCATGTCGCTGGGCCAGTCTGACGGCGGGCTGCCGCCCGACGAGGTCTGCCAGACGCCCGAGGAGATCCTCGAGGACTCCGAGCGGCTGGTGGGCGTGCACCACGACACCGCACGGGACGCGATGGTCCGGATCGCGCTCGCGCCGTGCTCGCCGTTCTCGGTTTCCACCGACCTGATGACTGCGACGGCGGATCTGGCCGAGCGGCTCGATGTGCGGCTGCACACCCACCTGTGCGAGGACCCCGGCGAGGACGGTTTCTGCCTCGAGATGTTCGGCATGCGCCCGGTGGACTACTTCGAGCATTGCGGCTGGGGCTCGGATCGCTCGTGGATCGCGCACGGCGTGCAGCCCAACCCTGCCGAGATCGCCCGCTTGGGCGCATGGGGCACCGGTGTGGCGCACTGTCCGAGCTCGAACCTGCTGCTCGGCGTGGGAGTGGCGCCGGTGCGGGAATTGCGGGCTGCGGGGGTGCCGGTGGGGCTCGGCGTGGACGGCTCGTCGAGCACCGACTCGGCGTCGATGTGGACCGAGGCACGCAATGCGCTGCTCGTAGGACGGCTGCGCGACGGCCAGCGGCACTTGAGCGCCGACAAGGGACTGGACAGCGGCAGACCCGCCAATGACCGTGACGGCAGCGCCGATGACGCCGCCGGGGAGGGCTCGATCTACTTCTCAGCTCGCGATGTCCTGGATGTGGCGACCCGTGGCAGTGCAGGCTGCTTGGGCCGGGAGGGCGAGATCGGCGAGCTGACGCCCGGCGCATGCGGCGATCTGGTGGTGTGGCAGCTCGACGGTCCGGCGTTCGCCGGCGTGCTGACCGATCCGATCGAGGGGTGGCTGCGCTGCGGCCCGCTGTCTGCCCGTGACACAATTGTTGCCGGCCGTGCAGTCGTGGCCGACGGCCAGATCGTCCATCCCGCCCTCGACGAACGCCTGACGGCACATCGGCACTGCGCCGCTGCCATGCAGCGGGCATGAGAGGAGATTTGTCCAGGAGGCTGGCCGGTTATTGGGGTGTGGGTGGCGGCTGCTTTTGGGGTGGGCGCGGTCGGCGGCGGTCGGTTGGGGTGGGGGCGCGGGTGTGTCACCCGATGATGCCGAGGCGGCCGGCGAGGAATGCGTTCTTGGATGCGGGCCGCGCTGGTCTGGCTGGAGCCGTCGTCGTGCGCGGAGGCCAGGGGAGTGTCACATGTTCTGTGTAAGAGGCCGCGCCAATAGGTGGCGCAGATTTCAGCGTATTTCGTGCTTGAGGCTGGCCCCGGCTTCAAACCCGCAGGTCAGAGGACCAGAGAGCATGCAGATGGACACAGCGTTTTCGCAGGTCAGCACCTATTGGCGCATCCTCTTATTGGCGGCAAGCCCGAGAAGGACGTGAACATGCGGTTCCCGGCGCGGTCGCTGATGACGCTGTCTCGTAAAGACCATCTATGGACCCCTGTCGAAGAAGGCGACGACAACAGCTTGCTGTACTCCTATAACTCGCTTGCGAGGCAGCCGCGACGCGCATTCTGGCATCCCGGTGTTGGTATGTGGCAGATCGATAAGTTCGCATCGCCGGATCTGAATCACGGTCAGCGTGCGGACACTGGATTTGGCGGAGTGAGGGTTGCCGAGAGACTCCTTGCAGAGTCTTGTGATCGCACCCACAGTCACCAGCGCGATGGGAGCTTTGAGCGTTGGCTCGAAGGGACGTGGAAGGCATGCGAGCCCAGTGATGCCCCGCTTACTACCAAGAGTCAGTGTTTGCGCACCCGTGACAACATCTGGATGAACAACGGTACCCGTGACGATTTGTTTGTCACCGTTCGCGATCATACGCGCGATACCAGTCGTACGGGAGGAGTAGGGCTATTCGAATGCCGTTGGTCAATAGCTGCCGGAGGCACTGAGATGATCGACGGCGGGCACCCAAAACAAAGAAAGATGTGTTACTTCTATGATACGGACTACGCAGAAGGGTCGTTGCACAACTACGCTCCGCTAGACGGTGACCTGCAGCGCCGGTCGGGTCCGCCGACGAACTCAAGCAGCCCATATGCGGTGCCATTCGTGTCGTTCACCGACGACGGGATTCGATTTGCGGTGTTCCCCGGTTCGTTCCTGGGCGGCCATTCCTCGACGCCAATCAAGACCGTGCCCGATGACACATTGGTACGCAGACATAGAAGCTTGTCATGGCACACTGACAATTTCAAGGGCAAGG
>JAJEIW010000165.1 GCA_022828045.1 Acidimicrobiia bacterium
GCACCATCCGCGGCATGCTGCCGCACAACCGCTTGGGACGGGCCCAGTTGCGCAAGCTGAAGGTGTACGCCGGGCCCGACCATCCCCATGCCGCTCAGCAGCCCCAGCCGCTGCCGCTGCCTCACGCCTTGGCGCGCTGAGCCACGGTTCCGCACGCCGTAGCCGATACGCCATACCCGACGAGAAAGATCCCGATTTCGTGCCCGTTCCGCTGACGCAGACCACTGGCCGCCGCAAGCGTGCCGTTGCCCGGGTGAGGTTCCTGCCCGGCAGCGGCAACATCTCGGTGAATGGTCGCCCGTTCGACGAGTACTTCACGTCGTCGGTGCACCGCATGGAGATCACCGAGCCGCTGCGACTCACCGAAGCCGCCGAGAGTTACGACGTCAGTGCCACCGTGGACGGTGGCGGGGTGGCAGGTCAGGCTGGCGCGTTGCGCTTGGGCATTGCCCGCTCGCTGCTGGTGCTCGACCCTGAGGTGCGGCCGACGCTGAAGTCCGCCGGCCTGCTGCATCGCGACGACCGCAAGAAGGAATCCAAGAAGTACGGCCTCAAGAAGGCCCGCAAGGCGCCCCAGTACTCCAAGCGCTAACCCGGCGTGGAACCCACCTTCGGAACCGACGGCGTTCGAGGGCGGGCCTTCGACGAGATTGACGAGGTTGTCGCGCACGCGCTCGGGCGCGCGGCGAACCGGGCGCTGTTCGCAGGCAATGAGGCTGCGCGCTGGGCGGTTGGCCGCGACACACGCGAATCGGGTCCCACGCTGGCGCGAGCGCTCGCTGCCGGCCTGCGAGCGACCGGGGCTGAGGTCATCGACCTCGGCATCGTGCCCACACCCGTCGTGGCATTTGCGGCCCAGCACCTTCACACGGCCGGTGCCGTGGTTTCGGCATCTCACAATCCGTGGCACGACAACGGCGTCAAGCTGTTCGCAGCGGGCGGTACCAAGCTCAGCGATGCCGAGCAGGCTGCCGTCGCCCACTGTCTCGACGAACTGCGGCTGACGCACGGCGACCGACCGTCCGCGGCTGAGATCGCACGCCGGCTGGATGCTGTACCCACTGCTGGCGCGGTCGAAGCTCAGGCGGCTGCGCCGAACGAGATGCACCGAGTGCTGGATGCCTATGAGCGCTCGCTGCGCGCCGCCATCGACGGCCGCACACTCGACGGTCTGCACCTGGTGGTGGACGGCGCGAACGGCGCCAGCGCATCGCTCGCACCTGCGGCGCTGCAGCGGCTGGGGGCGCAGGTCACCGCACTGTTCTGCGAACCCGACGGACGCAACATCAACGACGGCTGCGGATCGGTGAACCCTGGCGCGGTCGGGGCGGCGGTGCTCGACGTCGGCGCAGATCTGGGCGTCGCGTTCGACGGTGACGGCGACCGGATGATTGCGGTGGACTGCGAGGGGCAGGTCATCGACGGTGATCGCCAGATGGCACTGTTCGCCGTCGACCTGGCTGCGCGGGGCCTGCTCACCGGCGACACGCTGGTCGTGACGGTCATGTCCAACGCGGGGTTGCGCCGGGCCATGTCCGAGGCCGGCATCGAAGTGGTCACCGCCGCAGTGGGCGACCGTGCCGTGCTCGAGGCACTGGAGGCGGGCGGTCACTGTCTCGGCGGTGAGCAGTCAGGCCACGTCGTCTTCCGGCACGAGGCCACAACCGGCGACGGGTTGCGCAGTGCCGTGCACCTTGCCGACCTTGTTGCCCGGCGGGCAGCGGGCGATTCGGCGCTCACAAGCGCTGAGCTTTCCTTGCAGGCGATGCAGGTCTCCCCGCAGGTGCTCCGCAGTGTGCCCTTGGGCTCAGGAACGCTCACCGACGAGATTCAGCGTGCGGTCGACGACATCGCCGCTGGGGCAGGTCGGGATGTGCGGGTGCTGGTGCGTGCCAGCGGCACCGAACCGGTCATCCGCATCATGGTCGAGGCCCCGACCGAGCGCGAGGCGAGGGATCTGACAGACCGCCTCGCCGACGTGATCGTCGAGGGAGCGGGCGCGGCCGGCACCGCCTAGTCACGCGCCCGAATGCACCATCGAGCCATGCGCCTGGCTGGTGCCGCCCAGTGGTGATGCGCCCGAGTCAACGGGCTGCACGGAGTGGCGGACTGTCTCATGGCGGACCTGTTGCTTTCCGCTCTTGTTCGCTGCGCTCACGGGCCGCTCGGGCCACGGCTTCGCCTCGGGGGGCCGTCGGGTGCTCGGTACCCTCGCTGTTGTGTGCGGGATTGTGGCCGTCCTCGGCCGCCGCGACGACCGGGTTGCGCTGGAGGCGTCCGCCGTCGTCCCGCGGCTGCATGAAGCCGCCGACCTGCTTGCCGCCGCGGCGTCCGTGGGCAGCTCCGACACTCCCTTTGACGCTCGTGACCTCCTCGAACGGCTGGAAGCGGCAGCCACGGTGCTGCGTGGCGCCGATGAGGCGCTGCGATCGTTGCCCGGAATCCGCCTGCTGGTATCCGACCCGAAGTGCGTGCTCGACATCGAGACCGCCTTGGCGACGATGGATGCAATCGTCGATCGCATCAACGGGGCCGTTGATGCGGGCGACGTGCTGCCCGGTGACGAGAGCGCCCGAATCGAGCAGATCAATGCCTGCCTGAGCGAGCTAGCCGACCACGCATTCGCATTGCGCCGAGACCGTCTGCGGATGGCGCGAGAAGTCGTCGGACTCTGGGGCGCCACGCCCCCGCCGGCGGCCGTTGGAGGACTCTGGTCGATCCAAGTGGCGCTGTCCGCACTCGATCGTCTCGAGGTTCGAGGGCGGGACTCGGCCGGGTTGCAGGTATTCGTTCACGGGGCGCGCCTCGACGCCGATACCGGCAGCGCCGGAGGCGCGCACGGCGGACGGCTCACTGACCCGCTCTTCGGCGCCGGTGCGGCGCGGGACACCGGCAATGGGCTGGCGTTCGTGTACAAGACCGCATCGGAAATCGGAGAGCTCGGCGACAACACGGCGGCCCTGCGATCGCAGATCCGCCAGGACAGCTTGCTGCGCTGGGCGCTGTGTGCCGACGGTGCCGAGACGGTCGTGCTGGGCCACACGCGGTGGGCCAGCATCGGCATTGTCTCGGAGCCCAACACCCATCCCCTCGATGCGTGGGATCCCTCCGCACCAGGCACGGATGTCGCACACATCGCTGATTCGACCGGCGGCGATGTCCCGCACATCGCTGACTCGACTGGCGGCGATGTCCCGCACATCGCCGCTGTGCTCAACGGTGACGTGGACAACTACGCCGACCTGATCGCGCAGCGACGGCTGCAGATTGCACCGGAGATCACCACTGACGCCAAGGTCATCCCGACGATCCTGCGCCAGACGCTCGCGGCAAGCTCGAACGGCGGGCATCCGACCGCTGGGTCAGAACAGCTTCGGCAAGCCTTCGCTGGGTCAGAACAGCTTCGGCAAGCCTTCGCTGATGCCGTCAGCAGCTTCGAGGGCTCGGTGGCGATTGCAGCGCATGTCTCTGCGATGCCCGACGTGGTGGCGCTGGCGTTGCGGGGGAGCGGGCAAGCGCTGTACGTGGGTGCAGCAGGCGCGTCGTATGTCGTCGCCAGCGAGCCGTACGGCTTGGTGGAGGAATGCCGCCAGTACGTCCGTCTCGATGGGGAGACCCCGTCCGATCCGGCGAACCCTGTGGGCAGCCGCGGTCAGATCATGCTGGTCGGTGCACCCACTGGCGCGGTAGCCGAGCTCACCGCGCTGCGGCGCTGCTCCTACGACGGTACGGAGTTGCCCGTCGAAGCCAGTGACATCGTCACCGCCGAGGTCACCACCCGTGACATCGACCGGGGCGACTACCCGCACTTCCTGCTGAAGGAGATCGGCGAGTCCCCCCGGTCGCTCCGGGCCACATTGCGTGGCCGCATAGAGACAGACACAGACACAACCCCGGCCGGCCCGTGGCGGCACGCCCGGCTTGGGCCCGACGCCCTGCCCGCCGACGTCCGCTCCCGGCTGCGCGACGGCTCGATCCGTCGCATCGTCGCCATCGGCCAAGGCACAGCAGCGGCCGCGGCATCGTCGCTCCCTCATTTCTTCGAAACCCTCCTAGAGCCGTCGCGCACGCTGCGCAGCGTTGAGGCGACGGCGCCCCTGGCGACTGAGTTCAGCGGCTTCGGCCTGCATGCCGACCTGTCCGACACGCTGGTCGTGGCTGTCAGCCAATCCGGCACCACCACCGATACCAATCGCACGGTCGACCTCGCTCGCGCCCGGGGGGCGGCCGTGGTCGCCATCGTCAACCGGCGCGGCAGCGACCTGACCGACCGGGCCGACGGCGTGCTCTACACCTCCGACGGCCGCGATGTGGAGATGTCGGTGGCCTCCACCAAGGCCTTCTACGCACAGGTTGCGGCGTGCGCGCTGCTTGCTTCCGCCATCGCTGCCGACATCCGCCCGGACGACGCCGCGACGACCGCTGCCGTCAGCGATCTGCTCGGCGCACTGATCAAGCTGCCCGCCGCACTCGAAGCCGTGCTCGCATCGCACGACGAGATCGCCCGGATAGCCCGGCGCCACGTGGGCGCCCACCGCCACTGGGCCGTGGTGGGCAATGGCGCCAACCGGATCGCGTCCCGTGAGATTCGCATCAAGCTGTCCGAGGTCTGCTACCACGCCGTCGCCGAGGACGGGACGGAGGACAAGAAGCACATCGACCTCTCGTGCGAGCCGCTCATCTGGGTGTGCGCGACAGGCCTCACCGGCTCCGTCGCCGACGACGCCGCGAAGGAGGTGGCGATCTACCGGGCGCACCGGGCAACTCCCATCGTGGTGGCCTCCGCCGGCGCCGGCCGCTTCGACGCTGCCGCGGAGCTGCTAGAGGTTCCCGCCGTGCATCCGGCAGTGGACTTCATGCTGGCCACGGCCGCTGGTCACTTGTACGGCTACGAGGCGGCGCTGACGATCGACGCACTGGCCGATCCGCTGCGCGAGATGCGTGCCAGTACCGAATCGCTGCTCGCGGTTGCCGGCAGCGACGGGTCGCTGCCAGCGGCTCGCGATCAAGCTGGCGCTTCGCTCGCGGCCCCCGGCCGCGAGGGGGACCTGCTGGCCGTGCTGGCCGAGCGCCTGCGCGCCCCGGCCAATCGCTTCCGCGACGGCGTGCGCGCAGGCAGCTACGACGGGCACCTGCGGGCAGGCACTGCGGCTCGCCTCGGAGCGGTGCTGCGGTACGCGGTGGGCATGACGCCGCTGGAGATGTACCAGGCGGACATCGGCAAGGTGGGGCTGCCCTCGGTCGTCATCGACGACTTCACCGATGCCCTGAATATCGCCATCGACGAGCTCACCCGGCCGGTCGACACCATCAAGCACCAGGCCAAGACCGTCACCGTCGGCATCTCGCGCGCCGACGAGACGCTGCTCGACTCGATGCTGGTGGCGGCAGCGCTCGAAGCCGGCGCGCCGAGGGATCGGCTGTCGTATGCGGCCCTGCGCACCCTGGCTGCGCTCGACCCGGCAGTGGCCGAGGTCACCGGCTGGTCGCGCTACCGCATCGAGGGCCAGGTGGCATCGGCCAGCAGCCCGGAGATCACGATCTGGCTGACCGATCGCGGCGGCACGGCGCTCGGCATCGAATCGCGCACGGTGACCAACCCGCAGCTGCGCGGCAGCAAGCACCGTGCCGCCTACGAGCGGGAAGTCACCGTCGCCCGCGGCAGCGACGGCCGCACGGTGCTCCACATCCCCGAGACCAAGGACGGAACGACCACCGGGATCACGCTGCTGCACTGCCGCTTCGTCGAGCGATTGCGTGCGCCTGCGATGCGGGCGGTGCTGATGGGCTATCGCGGTCGATACGGGGCGCTGGCCGACGCGGTCACGGAAACGCTGCCATGGTTCCGCGACGATCTGCTCGGCACGCTCGACGTCTTCGATCTGCTGACCCGACCGGTGTACGTGCTGGCCGAGCATTGGCTGGGCGCCGCGGCCCCGCCGGGCGACGAGCCGCGTGAGTAGGACTGTCGGCGCGTGAGCACCTCGATCGGGCTCGACATGGTGGACGTCCAGCGATTCGCCGCAGTGCTCGAGCGACGCAGCGGCATGCGCACCCGCCTGTTCACCCCCGCCGAGCTCGCCTACGCCATGGGGACGGTCGATCCCGACACCCGCCTCGCCGCCAGATTTGCTGCGAAGGAGGCCGTGATGAAGGTGCTGGGCATCGGCTTGGGGGCGTGCAAGTTCCGCGATATCGAAGTGGCACGCCATCCCGGCGGCCGACCCGAACTGGTGCTCCGGGGCCTCGCGGCCGAAAGGGCGGCGGCCGCCGGTCTGTCTGAATGGCAGGTGACGCTCACCCACACCGACTCGGTGGCAGCCGCCATGGTGCTGGCGCAATAGGCCTGGGGCGAAGCGGTGATCCCGATCGTGACGCCGGCTGAGATGGCGGCAATCGACGCGGCAGCGCCCGAAGGCACCGACGTGCTGGTGGCCCGTGCCGGCGCGGCTGTCGCAATCGCAGCCCGACGGATGATGGGTGGCACCTACGGGCGGCGGGTGCTTGTGGCCGCAGGCAAGGGCAACAACGGCGCGGACGGCCGGGTCGCAGCGGCGGCGCTGGAGCGATGGGGCGTGCGTTGCCGAGTCGTGACTCCACCCGAGGCACTGGAGCTCGTCCGCACGGCCAATTCCGAGAGGCTGAGCCGGCAGGCGAAGCCGTGGCCTGAGCGGCCCGTGAGCCCGTTTCGAATCGGAACTGGGAACAAGAGCGGGAAACGAGAGGCAACGAAACCGGAAGGTTCACCAATCCGCGCAGGCTCGAAGATGCCCACGTCGGCGGCATGGGACCTCGTCATCGACGCGGCGTACGGAACCGGGCTGCGCGGATCGTGGGGTGCGGATCGAGCACCGGCAGCACCCGTGCTGGCGGTCGACATCCCCTCCGGCATCGACGCGCTGACCGGTGAGGACCACGGTTGCTGGCCTGCGGCATTGACTGTGACCTTCGGGGCGCTGAAGCCGGGCCTGCTGCTGCACCCCGGGGCGGCTGCCGCTGGCGAGGTGGAGCTCGCCCCGATCGGGCTCGACGCCAGCGGGACGATGTCGTGGCTCGTGACCGATGCCGATGCCGACGCCTCGTTGCCGACCGCTGAGCCGGCGGCTCACAAGTGGCGCCGGGCTGTGCGGGTCATTGCAGGCTCGCCCCAGATGCGCGGCGCCGGACATCTCGTGTGCGCGGCCGCCCAGCAATCGGGCGTCGGCATGGTGGTGGTGAGCTCGCCAGGCGTGCGAGCGGCCGATGTCGCTCGACCGGCCGAGGCGGTGGCGCGCGACCTCCGGCCCACCGAATGGGCCGGACCCGCGCTCGCGGACATCAAACGCTTCGACGCTGCCGTCATCGGACCGGGGATCGGCACCGACCCCACCGCCTTGGCCCAGACAGCCCGCTTCATTGCCGACTGTCCGGTACCGCTGGTTGTCGACGCCGACGGCCTCACGGCACTCGCGGACCATCCCGAGTGCCTGCATGAGCGGACAGCGCCGACCGTCCTCACGCCTCACGACGGGGAGTTCGCCAAGCTCACGGGCAGCCCGCCGGCGGCCGATCGGTTCGAGGCCGTGCGACGTGCAGCGGATGAGTTCAATGCTGTCGTCCTGCTGAAAGGACCGACGACGCTCGTGGCTGCCCCAGCTGCCCCAGCCGCCGTGCTCGCAGCTGCTTCGGGGACGGCTCGCTTGGCGACCGCTGGATCGGGCGACGTGCTCTCGGGTGTGATCGCCGCAGTTCTGTCCGCCGGTGCAACCGAGCCGAACGCCGTGCTGTCGCAGACCGCCGCCGCTGCGCACTGGCATGGTCGCACCGCCACCTTCGGCGGTCACGACCCCGCATCGGCCTTGACGCCGCTGACTGCGATGCACCAAGTCGAACTGCTGGGGGCGGTGCGAGCTGGCCTCGCTGCCTCGGCTGCCGAAACGAACGGCACATGACCGACGCATCGCAGATGCGGCTGTCCGAACCCGACGCATCGCAGATGCGTCCGACTTGGTGCGACATTGATCTCGACGCGCTCGACCGCAACTTGGCAGCGATCCGCCGACATGTCGGCGGGGCCGAAGTGGTGCCGGTGGTCAAGGCCAACGCCTACGGCCACGGCATCGCGCAGATCGGGCTGGCGCTGCAGGCTGCCGGGGTGTCGTGCGTGAGCGTCGCCTATGTCGAGGAAGCGCTGGCACTGCGCAACGCCGGATTGACCATCGACATCCATGTCCTCGGCGGCGCGGTCGAGCGCCAGATTCCCCTCTTCCTTGCCCACGACCTGATCCTCACGGCGCCGTCGATCGACAAGCTCCGCCAGATCGACGCAGCAGCTGCCGCTGCAGGCACCACCGCACGGGCGCATCTCAAGATCGACACCGGCATGGAGCGCATCGGCGTTCACCACTACAACGCCGAGGGGCTGTTCGCCGAATCGCTCCGCTGCCGCTCGGTTCGCGTCGAGGGCGTGTTCAGCCACTTCGCCAGCGCTGACAGCGGTGATCTGTCCGATGCGCGCAGGCAGCTCGATCGGTTCAGCGAGGCACTGGGCTTCTACGAACGCCATTCGCTGCCCACGCCCGTCCGGCACATGGCGGCGTCCGCGGCAATTGCCCGCCTGCCCGAGGCCCACCTCGACCGTGTGCGCCCGGGCATCGTGCTGTACGGCGTGGCTCCCAAACCCGAGATCGCAGCCGCCCTG
>JAJEIW010000255.1 GCA_022828045.1 Acidimicrobiia bacterium
ACCTGTTCAACCGCCTGATGGACGACAAGGTCGGCAGCCACCAGGTGCGCAAGTCGGGCGTCGGCCACGAGTTCGCGTACGAGACCAAGCCGTACGAGTTCGGCGACACGTTCAATCTGAACATCGAGCGCACCGTGCGCAACGCGGTGGCCCGCCAGGGCACCGGCACGCCGGTGAGCCTGACGCCGGACGACTTCGAGATCGAGCGCTCTGAGCTGCTGTCGCGGGCTTCGACGGTGCTGATGCTGGACCTGTCGCTGTCGATGCCGATGCGCGACAACTTCCTGCCCGCCAAGAAGGTCACGATGGCGCTGCACTCGCTGATCTCCACGCAGTTCCCGCGTGACTACCTGGGCATCGTGGGCTTCGCCGAGTCAGCCCATGAGCTGACCGCTGCCCAGCTCCCCGAGGTCTCGTGGGACTTCGCCTACGGCACCAACATGCAGCACGGCTTCATGATCGCCCGGCGCCTGCTGGCCCGCCAGACCGGCTCGAAGCAGATCATCATGATCACCGACGGCGAGCCCACCGCTCACCTGGCACGCGACGGGCGACCGTACTTCGCCTACCCGCCGGTGCGCGAGACCATCGAGGCCACGCTGCTCGAGGTGGCCAGGGCCACCCGCGAGGACATCCGCATCAACGTGTTCATGCTCGACCCCAACAGCTACCTGCGGGCGTTCGTGGAGAAGATGACCGAGATGAACGGCGGCCGGGCCTTCTTCACCAGCCCCCACAACCTGGGCGACTACGTGCTGGTCGACTTCCTCGAGCACCGCCGCAAGCTCATCACCAGCGGCCGCCTGTAGCTGTCAGCGCTGTCAGCCATTGCTTCCCGCTCTTGTTTGCTGCGCTCACGGGCCGTTCGGGCCACGGCTTCGCCCTGTGGGCTCAGCCTCCGGGGGGTGCAGGCCGTCGAGGACCATGTCGGCGAACTGGCGGGCGAGGTCTTCGAGACTCAGTTCGCCGCCGGGGCGGTACCAGCTGGCAAGTGAATTGAGGCCCGAGATCATGATGCGGGCGAGGACCTTGGCGTTGGTGCCGGCCCGCAGCGAACCGTCGGCCTGACCCTCGGTGAGCAGGCCGACCCAGAGGTTGGTGAACTCGCGCAACGGCACCGCCAGGCTCTCGCGGGTCTGCGGGGGCGATTCGTTGAAACAGCGGATGTTGGCGACCGTGAAGCTGCTCTCGGCAACGATGCAGTTGACGTAGGCCACGATGGCCTCGGCTAGGCGGTCGGAACCTCGGGCCTCGGGGCCCAGCGCCTCCAGCGCTGCATCGATCGCACTCTGGGCGTGATCGATGCCGACCCGCAGCACCTCCTCGACGATCGCGTCCTTGGAGTCGAAGTGGTAGTAGAGGCTGCCGGCCTGCATCTCCGCCGCAGCGGCGATGTCGGTCAGCGTGGTGGCGGCGTAGCCGCGGCACGAGAGCAAGCGCGCGGCGGCGTCCAGAATGCGCATACGGCTGCGCTCGCCCTTGCGGATCCGCCGGCCATTGCCGTTCCCGTTGCCGCCGTTGGGGTCGGCGCCAGCGGCAACGGTGCTGTCTTCGGTATCCGGCTCGGCCGAGCTGCCAGTGGCTGCCTCGGTGCTTTCCATGCCTCGGAGAAACCTAGTCCTGAACGGGCGTTCATGCAGTGGTCGACTGCCTGAGGGGGCGTGCGCCGGCTCCCGGGCCTCTCCGGAGAACACTCACCTACACTCCGCGGAGAAGCCCGGATCGTGCCGGGGAACGAGGCAGCGGGAGCCAGGGTGAAGTTCAGCTTGTTCATGTACTGCACGATCGGCCGGCGCCACGAGCTGGAAGCCGGTCTCGCAGGGCTCAACAACGACTACTACCAGCGCATGCTCGGCGAGATTGCCGAGATCGCACGCTTCGCCGACGACAACGGCTGGTACGGCTTCGGCCACCCCGAGCATCACCTGCAGATCGAGGGCTTCGAGATCTCCAACGACCTGAACCTGATGGCGAGCTGGATCGCGCAGCACACCAGCCGGCTGCGACCGATCGCCTGCGGCTACGTGTCGACCACGCACAACCCGATGCGTGTCGCCGAGCAGGTGGCGACGCTCGACCACATGACCGGCGGGCGGCTGTGCTTCGGCGTGGTGCGCGGCTACCAGCACCGCTGGGTGGACCAGTTCAAGATCCGCCCCGACCTGGCTGCTGTGGGCAAGTGGAACCGCGGCACCGACGAAGACGCCTACAACCGCCGCTTCTTCGAGGAGTTCGTGGATGTGGTGCTCACCGCCTTGCGCAACAACACGTTCTCCTACGAGGGCGAGTTCTGGCGCTTCCCCAACGACAACCTCAATCCCCACACCCACACCGTCTATTCCGACTACGGCGCCGGGGTCGACCCCGACATGACGATCCACGAGGTCGGCATCGCCCCGCGCCCGCTGCAGTCGCCGCACCCGCCCCTGTACGGCGGGTTCACCATGTCGATGGACTCGGCGGTCTTCTGGGCCCGCTACGGCGGCACGCCGATCGTGCTGAGCGACAAGATGGATTTCTGCGAGGCGCTGTGGAAGGCGTACCGCACCGAGGCTGCGCAGCACGGCGTGGAGAAGCCCCGCGGCCACGAGTGCGGCTGGGGCGGCGTGGCGGTGTGCGCGCCCACCGACGCCGAGGCCTGGGAGCTGTTCGCCGACATGGAGTGGTTCTGGAACCAGTGGGCCATCCAGTTCGGCCAGGGCATGCCACTGCAGCTCGTGGGCAGCCCCGACACGATCAGCCGCCAGATCGAGGAGGCGCAGACGGTGCTCGGCGTCGAGGAAGCGTTCTTCCTGGTGCCCCAGGGCATCCACTCCGCCGATCAGATCAACACATCGCTCGAGCTCATCAGCGACAAGGTGATGCCCCGCTTTGCCTGAGTTCCCGGCTTCGCCTGCCGGCTCAGCTTCTGAACCAGCCCGTTCTGAAGCAGCCCGGTGCTGACCGTGATCTCGGGCATCGACGAGCGTACGGTGACGGCCGCCGACGGCACCGCCGTTGTGGTGGTGACGCCGCGCGGTGAGCTCGATCTGGCATCCATCGCGTCGCTCGACAGTGCGTTGCGCTCAGCGCTGGCGACGGCGGGACCGGGGCCGCAGTTCGTGATCGACCTGTCTGATGTGAGTGTGCTGCACCCTGTCGTGCTCGGTGTGCTGCTCGATGCGCGGCGCCGTTGCCGGGCCGCCGACGGCGGCTTGGTGCTGGTGGTGAGCGCATCTGAGATCACCGCGACTCTGGTCGAGACCGAGGTGGCATCGCTCTTCGACACCGCCACCGAGCTGCACTCAGCCATCGAGAGGCTGACTAGTCGCTGAGCATCGCCGCGACGAGCCGCACGACGGCGCCCTGCGGCATGGCACCTCGAATGGCTGCACCTATCCTGTGCGGCCATATGGCGGGTCCGGAGTACCTGTTCCAGCGCGAGACATTCGCGGGCGGCGACAGGTGGCTGGCCCGGTTCGTGGCCCGGCCGATCCTCAGCTTCGTTCACCGCGAGGTGGCCGGCAGCGTGTTGCTGCTGCTCGCCACGGCCATCGCACTCATCTGGGCGAACTCGCCGTGGAGCGACACCTATTTTGACTTCTGGCACACCCACATCGACATCACGATCGCCAGCTACCACATCCACCCGCTCG
The DNA here is from genome assembly GCA_022828045.1 of Acidimicrobiia bacterium. Lineage (GTDB taxonomy): Bacteria > Actinomycetota > Acidimicrobiia > Acidimicrobiales > Poriferisodalaceae > Poriferisodalis. Next base: position 3,636 of record JAJEIW010000255.1, read on the forward strand.
ACTTCAGGGAGCTGGTGAACGACGCCCTCATGGTGCTGTTCTTCTTTGTGGTGGGCCTCGAGATCAAGCGTGAATTGGTGACGGGCTACCTCGCCAGTGCCCGCGCCGCCGCACTGCCGGCGATAGCCGCCGTCGGCGGGATGGTCGTGCCCGCGCTGTTCTATTTCATGCTGAACACGTCCGGCGAGGCCGCGGCGGGCTGGGGCATCCCGATGGCCACCGACATCGCGTTTGCGGTGGGCGTCGTGGCGCTGCTGGGCTCACGCGTGCCGCCGATGCTGAAGCTGTTCCTGCTGACGCTGGCGATCGTGGACGACATCGGGGCCATCGCCGTCATCGCGATCTTCTACACCGGCAACCTCGATCTGCGTTGGCTGGTCGCCGCCGTGGCGCTGCTCTTCGTTGTGCGAACGCTCACGTTGATGAAGGTGTGGGCCATCGGGGTCTACTGGGTGATCGGCATCGTGATCTGGTACTGCGCGCTGGAATCAGGCGTGCATGCCACCATCGCCGGCGTGGCGCTCGGCCTGCTGACGCCGGCCCGGCCGCTGGTCAAACGGGAATCGGCCCAAAAGGCGGTCGACGACCTGCCGGACGATCCCAATATCGAGCAAGTGCACCAGGCAGCGTTCGTGGTGCAGGAATCGGTGCCGATGACCGAGCGGCTCGAGGTGATGCTGCACCCGTTCACCGCGTTCCTGATCGTGCCGATCTTCGCCCTGGCCAACGCCGGCGTGCCGCTGTCGGGCGACGCGATCTCCGATGCCGCCGGCTCGCCGGTGACGTGGGGCGTGATTCTGGGCCTGGTCGTCGCCAAGCCGCTGGGCATCACGCTGTTCACCTGGGTGGCCACCCTGTTCGGCTTCCGACTGCCCCAAGGGATGAATTGGCCGCAGTTCGTCGGGATGGGCTTCGCCGCGGGCATCGGCTTCACCGTGTCGATCTTCATCACCGGGCTCGCCTTCGACGACGGGGGCATCATCGATCTCGCCAAGATCGGCATCCTGGTGGCATCGGCGTGCGCTGCGGTGGCCGCGCTGATACTCCTGAGAATGTCCGGCGAGCACGGCGACCACACTGAGATCCCGCCCAATATGGACGAGGTCCCCTCCGAGTCCTGAACCGCTGAGTTCTCACTAGCCTCGTCCGAGCAAGATGGCGCAATCTGATGTGTCCAGCCTTGAATCCCAGTTCAAGACCGCGCCGGGCGCCGTCGATCCAGCGGGGTTGAACTGGGGCGCAGGACCACCCTGCGAGACGCAGCGCGCAAAGTGGTGGTCGACGTTGAACAAGATCAGCGTTTGACTCTCGAACGTTCCAGTCGCATAGACGGTCACAATTCAGGTCGCTCGTTCTGCAATCCCGAATCGCTATCCTCGCCTGTGTGACTACCGAACGTTCGCGCGCATCATTAGGCCGATATAAATTGACGAACCCCTAGGCAGCGAGCGTGCGCCTATTGGCCGAGCAGTCCCCGATTCCGTACATAGCCTTCGCACGGGGGTTGCGGGGTACTGTCCGTTGCGAGAGCAACCTTCACAGTACGTTCTGATGGCGCGTAGTCGCACGGCTGAACTGATCGACGAACGCGGTGGGAACGTCTGCGTTTCGAAGTTGGAACACCTCCGAAACGCTGCGCTAGAGCAAACCTACGTGTCTCTTGGGGGGCGACGAACCAACTCTGTACATGAGTTCTATCGATACCCGGCTCGATTCACGCCATGGTTTGCTCGAGCTGCAATAGAGACCTTTACGCGTCCCGGAGATCTTGTTATTGATCCATTTTGCGGTGGTGGCACCACCGCCGTTGAGGCTCAGCTCACAGGTCGCATCGCGATAGCGTTGGATGCGAGCCTGATTGTCCAAGTTCACGTCGCGCTCAAGATCGGCACCATCATCCTTTCCGCGAAATCTAAAGTATGTCGGGAAGCGCCTACTCTGAAAGCTCTGGTGTACTTCAGCTCCTTCATCGCCGATCCTAGGGAAGGGCGACGAGATAGCCGCTCCGTTTTGCAGAATCTTCTCAAGCTCAGGAGTATTCTGCACCAAGTCCCGGAGCGCATCGGCCAGAGGGCGGGCATCGTCCAACTGTTGCTCGATCAGTTTCTGACGCCTTCTTGTACGCAGTTTTCTCAGGTTCTCGTCGCTACACAGCAGACGTTCCAGCTCCGTCTCGAGCGCGCGGCCGATATCCTTGTTACGCAATCGATCCCGACTGTTCATAAACAGGTCTTCACGTGGCGTACCCATTATTCCGCTACAATCGACCACAACAAGCAAACTATCGGCAAGTTGATCCAACCGGACGCTCTTTCTGCGGAAGAACGTTGCGGATTTTGTTGCGTGCGTTTGGCCGTTGACTGTAAAGACGATAGCGTCACGGGGCGCGCTGGTTTCCTTCGATCAATGGGAAGATCGGCAGAGAATCTCTGTGGAATGAGAGCACTTGCCCGCCTCGAAGCTCTTCGCGGCCACGAGGCGCCAGGTACGAATAAACTGAGCTTCGAGTGCCGTGCTGAGGCGGCTCCCTTCGCACGATTGTAAATCCCCATTCTTGTGCTCGTAGATCGCCATTCATGACAATGGCCGGGTTATGACGTGACACGATGAGTTGCAGGTGGTGCTTCGGACTGCAGAAGCTCAGTGCGCCGGTTCCGCCCATGTTGAATTTGCCCTGGACGAATGGGATGCGCAGCTTGTTGCTCTTGCCTAATGACATGAAAGTGTCAGGAAAGTCTCCAGGACTCTGATCCTCGCCACAGTCCGAGATGCTGAGTGACGGAAAGCCTGACCCGGTACGCGGCGAGTTGCCGGTTGCGACGACGGTGAGGAGCTCACCCTCCTCGGTTGCGCGAGTGTCTCGCCACTCGGAAATGTTCCCAGCATCTGGAGGAGGGTGCTCGTCGTGCCCTTCGAAGAACTGAGCTACGGCGATGCGCATGTCCTTTGGTGCCGCGTCGGAAGCAGGGTCGATGTCCCGTAGCAAGCATTCATTCACTAAGCGCGCATCAACTCCGTTAATGATCTTCTCGATGAGAGCAGCGACTGGTTCACGCTGTTGGTTGCCAATAGATCCGAAATTGTTGTCGGTATCCCCGAGGTAACGCCAACTTGCTTCATCGTCCCAATGGCCAGCCATGCGTAACAGGGTCACAACCTCATCTTCAGTGTCGGCGTGCATGAGACTCATGCACAGCTCTTCATTGGTCACGGCTGCCTCCCTCGGCCTCAAGTGCGCGTTTGCGCCCGGACTCGGTTATTTCCCATACTCCGCGGCTCGAATCATCCCGCAAGAACCCTTGCTTGATGAGGCTCAGTCGTGCGAACTGAGCTCGGTTTTTCCAGCGGGGTATTCCCGACTGAAGCATGTCGTGATCAAGCTCGGTGAATTGATCCTGCAACCGATGCCCAACTCGCTCGACGATTTCAGAGGTGGGCGCTCTACCGCCCGCGTCCACCAGCGCCCGCAATAGCGGTAGCTCGTATTGGGACTCCGGCAGGAGAACTCCATGGGGCGCTCTCGAGCGCGCTTCTCCTCTGCCCGAGCGGCTTCGAGTGCCTCTGGCTGGGGAACTTCGTCTGCGAGCCGCTTGGTGCGATGCCGTTGCACTTGCCGCAGCCGGCTCTTGCTCCGCGAGATCGGCGATGCGTCGAAGCGTTGACTGCGACGGCAGCTCACGTAGGTCTTCATCGGCATGGACGCTGGCAGCTGCATCGCCCGTAGAGGAGTCGAGCCCCAGGATGCGTCTGAGCACACTGTTTGCATCGTCGACGAGTGGCTCTGCGTGACGTTGGAGCTCCCGAAAAACCTCATGATCAACGCGAAGAGTACGTTTCGCCATCACCCCTCCTCGGGCTCAGGGCTACACGCTAACCGTTCCCTGCAATAATTACAAATTAAGATGTGGGCAAAATATTGCAATTGTGGATAATGTTGCAGAAATGACAGGAAATCGCTACGATTTGCTGTCGTGAGAGAATCGATCGCAGATTACGTAGCCCGTCAGGTGGACTTGCTCCCTACTCGGAGCTTTGTCGCTGTGCGAGATCTTGAGGGGCCGCGCAGCGCCATTGAATCTGCCTTTTCTCGGCTGGCATCTGGTGGGACGATCCTGCGAGTCCGAAAGGGCCTCTATTGGAAGGGCACCGATACCGGCGCAGGCATGTCCCCTCCCCGAACCGAGGAGATCGCGCTAGCGATTGGCGGTCTCGGTTCGGGTCCGGCAGGCGTGGCCGCTGCTCATTCCCTCGGACTGACAACACAGGTCCCGTCCACGTACCTGTGCGCTGTGCCGGGGCGCGCTCCGGCTCCGTGCCAAGGCATTCGCTTTGTGCAACGACCTGTGGGACGGCTGGTCATGGGTCTCAGGCCCACGGAAGTCGCAGTCCTAGAGATCCTGCGGGATGGCCCAACTGGCCTGGAATTCGATTGGTCTCGGTTCGAGGATGCGATAGGCGACCTGAGTGATCGCGACATCATCCGCCTTGACAGCTTGGACCGCGCGTTGACCGACGAACCGCATCGAGAAGCGCGAGCCCGGTGGCAGAAGCTGCTTCGAGAACCGCTGATGTCAGTGGCCGAGTCGTGAGCCGATCGATCAACGCTGGCCTCGCACGCCTCGCAGAGGCTGCCGGCTCAATCGCGGACGTGACTGGCATTCCGGTCGCACAGGTGGAAAAGGACTTCTGGATCACAGAAGTCTTGCGTGGGGTAGCAGCGCACGGCTCCGAGGCTGAAGTGACCGCCGTGTTCAAGGGAGGCACCAGCCTGTCCAAGGCGTACGGACTGATTCATCGCTTCTCGGAAGACGTCGACATCGTCGTTGTGCTTGCAGGCTCAGGCAGCAGTGCGGCGCACCGGGTTCTCAGGTCCTTTGTGGAAGCCGCTGAGAACGCGACTGGGCTGTCTGCGGAGATCGATGAGGCAGCTACTTCGAGAGGCGTTCGGCGCACTGCAGTGTTCCGCTACCCGACGGATACGCAAAGCGACGTCCTGTCAACTGGTGTCCGCCTCGAACTGGGGACCCGCGGGGGTGCGATGCCAACGGAGCGACGCGCGATAACCAGTTTGCTCGGCCAATTCCTGAGTTCCCGCGCATCCGGCATCGAATCGCTCATCGGCCCGCCCATCGAGATGCATGTACAGGCGCCGGTGCGCACGCTCATTGAGAAGCTGATGATCCTCCATCACGCTGCGGTCGAGGACGATGTGGTGGAAAGACGACGGCTCGTGCGCCACTACTACGACATCTGGTGTCTCCTCAGAAGTGATGATGTCCGTGCAGCCCTTAAGGAGTCTCCTGCTGATGTACTGGCCCGCGACACGCTTGTCCATTCAGAGGTGGCTAGCAGACCCGCAACATCCCGCCCCAAAGGCGGCTTCGCTTCATCGCCCGCATTCAACTTGCCGTCGGGAGCGGGCGTAGCAGATGCGTACGAAACGATCGTGCGGCGGCAGTTGCTGTGGCCGGGAAGCCCTGAGCCGACCATTGAGGATTGCTGTCAGCAGGTCCAGCGCCACGCATCTCTGTTGTAGACGGTGGTGAAGCAGTCCAATGCTCGCGGCCAACCGGCGCGGCGCTCACACTGAGGTCCCGCCCGAGGAGCACCACGCCCACCGCGAGTCCTGAGGAGCCGCGCGGGCCACGGCTTCGCCGCTCAGCGCCTCAGCCTCCAAGCATCCTGAGCCGCGGTCCGGCATACTCCCCCGAGCCATCCCGGCGTGACCTGGTCCTGACTTGACCTGATTTCGATGTGCCCTTGGAGGCCCATGTGACTGTTGTTCCGTATCTGGCCCTGATTGCTTCCGTGCTGGCGCTGCTGCTGGCGTACTACTTCGCCAAGGTGGTGCTGCGGGCGGACCAGGGCACCGAGTTGATGCGCGAGATCGGCGCAGCCATTCGCGAGGGTGCCATGGCGTTCCTGCGCCGGGAGTACCGGTGGGTGTCGGTGTTCGTGGCAGCCATGTTCGTGCTGCTGCTGATCGTGCCCATCGCCGATGATTTTGCACCTCGGCTGGCGGCCAGCTTCGCCTACCTGATGGGCGCGGTGCTCTCGTCGGTGGCGGGTTTCATCGGCATGCGCATCGCCACGGCGGCCAACACCCGCACAGCCAATGCCGCCCGCGAGGGCGCTGCCAAGGCGTTGCCGCTGGCGTTCAAGGGCGGCGCCGTGATGGGCTTCAGCGTGGCCGGCCTGGCGCTGCTGGGCATCTCGATCAACTACCTGCTGTGGGTGAAGTGGCTGGGCGTCGACCAGGCCTTCCAGGTGGTGGCCGCGTTCGGGCTGGGTGCCAGCTCGATCGCGCTGTTCGCCCGTATCGGCGGCGGCATCTACACCAAGGCGGCCGACGTGGGCGGCGACCTGGTGGGCAAGGTGGAGGCCGGCATTCCCAAGGACGATCCCCGCAACCCGGCCACCATTGCCGATGCGGTCGGCGACAACGTGGGCGACGTGGCCGGCATGGGCGCCGACCTGTTCGAGTCGTACGCCGGGTCGATCGTGGCGCCGGTGGTGCTGGCCTCGCTGCTGGTGCCGGTGTTCCTCGAGGGCGACAGCTTGGCCGGCAGCTTCGGCGACGCCGAGGGGCTGCTCATGTATCCGATTCTGATTGGCGCGTTAGGGATGATCGCCTCGATCATCGGCGCGCTGTTCGTGCGCGGTCGTGAGGGCCGCAGCCTGTCGGGGCAGCTGCACACCGGTCAGTACGTGGCCATGGCGCTCACGGTGGTGTTTGCCATCGTCGGCACGCTGGTGCTGTTCAGCGGCAATCCGACGTTCGTTACTGAGGACCAGACCTACGAGCTCAGCGCCCCGATCTTTCTGGCGTTCACGATCATCGTCGGGCTGCTCGGCGGCTGGGCCATCGGATTCACCTCGGAATACTTCACCTCTGAGCACTTCCGGCCGGTGAAGGGCATCGCCCAGCAGTCCGAGACAGGACCCGCCACCGTCACCATCGAGGGCATCGCGCAGGGCAAGCTCTCGACGCTGCCAGCGGTCGTGCTCGTGGTGGCGATGATCGGCCTGTCATACCTGTTCGGCGGGCTGGCGTTCGGTGAGGCCGGCGACGAGATCGGGCTCTATGGAGTGGCGCTGGCAGCCATCGGCATGCTGGCGGTGACCGGTGTCATCGTGGCCGTGGACGCCTACGGGCCCATCGCCGACAACGCCGGAGGCATCGCCGAGATGGCCGAGCTGCCGCCCGAGGTGCGCGGCGTCACCGACAGCCTCGACTCACTGGGCAACACCACCGCGGCGGTGGCCAAGGGCTTCGCCGTGGGCTCGGCTGCGGTCACGGCGCTGGCGCTGTTCAAGTCGTTCAGCCTGACCGCCGGCGAGCAGGTGCTCCTCGACATCAACGACACGGCGGTCACGATCGGTCTGTTCCTGGGCGCGATGACGCCGTTCATTTTTGCCGCGCTCACGATGTCGTCAGTGGGCCGGGCGGCACAGGCGATGATCGTGGAGGTCCGGCGCCAGTTCGCCGAGATCCCCGGGCTGCGCGAAGGTGAGCCGGGCGTGAAGCCCGACAGCCGCCGCTGCGTCGACATCTCCACCCAGGCGGCCCTGCGAGAGATGCTGCTGCCCGGCGGCTTGGCGGTGGTGCTGCCGCTGGTGATCGGCTTCATCGACGTGAACGCGCTCGGCGGCTTCCTCGCCGGTGCGGTGGTGACCGGTTTTTTGATCGCGATCTACATGGCCAACTCGGGCGGCGCTTGGGACAACGCCAAGAAGTACATCGAGGCGGGCGCCCACGGCGGCAAGGGCACCGATGCCCATGCGGCGGCCGTGGTCGGCGACACGATCGGCGACCCGTTCAAGGACACCTCCGGCCCGGCGATGAACATCCTCATCAAGGTGATGACCATCGTCAGCCTGGTCTTCGTCCCCGCTTTCCTCTAGGCGGCGAAGCCGTCAGGCGCCGAGGACGGCCAAGCCGATGGCGCGGGCCGCTTCTGCCTGACGCCGGTCGAACGTCAGCACGGTCGCATTCGGGCTCGCCCGTCGGGCAGCCGCCAGGTGGATCGCGTCGAGCGAGCGGCACAGCGTCTCCTCAGCAATCCGGGCCGCGTCCTCGAGTACGTGTTCGTCGAGAGCCACGATGTCGAACGCGGAGAGATGAAGTCGAAAGTCGCGGCGCTTGTCTGCCAGCTCTGACCCGGCCAGAAGGCGCACGAGATTGCGGCGCACTTCGACTTCGGCAAGACGTGAGGTCACGAGCGTCGGTTCAGCGTCCATGAACCGCAGAGCGATGTCAGAGTCCGGTTCGGCCACGTAGCGCTTGACGAGAGCGCTCGACTCCACGTAGAGCATCAGTCACCGCGGTCCTCGTCGAAGACCTCCATGATGGTGAGTCCTGAACTGGACGGGACTGGCTGCGGCGGATCGAAGTGCTTGAGGCCGCCGCGCCGTTTGGCGGGTGTGATCCAACCCTCGGCGACGCCCTGTTCGATGCGTGCCAAGTCGTCGAGCGTCGAGGGGTCCAGCGGTGTGAGCTGTGCCACCGGCCGGCCCCGGTCGGTGACGACGAGGCGCTCGCCGCTGGCAGCCCGCCGCACGCACTCCGACAGCTTCGCCTTCAGCTCCCGGATGCCGATGTCAGTGCTCGCTTCCTCACTGCTCATGTGACCACACTATTGGACGATTGTAACTACATCAACTCAATTTGTAGTCACGAAGGACCGTGCACCGCAGGTCGTCGGCGATCAGTGGCGGTGGTGCCGCAGTCGTCGGTCATTCGCTGCTCAGGCCGCGGCGGGAGGGCGGAGGCGGTCTGCTACGCCTCTGGTGAGGCGGTCGAGAATCCCTGCCAGCAGCACGATCGCTATGCCGGCCTCGAAGCCCCGGCCCACGGCGTCGCTGCGGCGCAGCGCGTTCACCGTCTCGAGGCCGAGCCCGCCGCCGCCGACCAGCCCGGCGATCACCACCATGGCCAGCACCAGCATGATCATCTGGTTAACCGCCACCATCAGCTCGGGTGCCGCCAGCGGCAGCTCCACGCGCCGCAGGCGCTGCCAGCGGGTGGCGCCGAAGCTCGTGGCGGCCTCGTGCACTTCGGCGGGAACCCGGCGCAGCCCCAGATCGGTGTAGTGCACCGCGCCCGGCAGCGCGTACACCACTGAGGCGATGATGCCCGGGATCCGCCCCACGTGGAACAGCGTGATCACCGGCACCAGCAGCACGAAGCTGGGAATGGTCTGCAGGAAGTCGAGCACCGGGTCGATCAGCTTCTGGAAGCGGTCGCTGTGGGAGGCCTGGATCCCCAACGGCACTGCGATCGCGAGCGTGACGGCCACGGCCACCAGCGTCTGGGCCAGCGTGTCCATCGACAGCTCCCACATGCCGAGCCACCCGATCAGGAACAGTGCGACGCCGATGCCGAGCCCCAGCGTGACGCCACGAGCCAGCAGGCCGCCCAGCACGCCGAGCCCGATCATGGCCGGCCAAGGAATGCCCGACGAGAGCAGCTCCCGCAACGGCGTCACCATGTAGACGGTGATGAAGTCGCTGAGCGGCCCGGTGCCGATGCCCGAGTTGCCGATGTCGTAGAGGTTGTCGCGAGCCCACGCCGTGATGTCGTTGATGTACGGCGCGTAGTGCCATTGCAGCCATTCGGGAAACCTGTTGTGACCTACGATGCCGCCCACCAGCGCCACCAGAGCCGTTGCGGCCGCGATCCAGCGGATCGCCACGGTGTCTGCGGCCCGCAGCGAACCGTCTGCATGCGCATTCGTGCGGGGGCCGCGGCCACGCTCGCCCAGCGTGGCAATGCCCCGGGTGAAGCGATCCAGGATGATCGCCATGATGACGATGGCGATGCCGGCCTCTGAGGCCTCGCCGACGTCGATGTCGCGCATCGCTCGCAGCACGTCCTGGCCGAGACCGCCCGAGCCGATGAATGCGGCAATAACCACCATGCTCATGGCCAGCATCGTGGTCTGGTTGGTGCCCGCCAGGATCGCCGGGCGAGCGGCGGGAATCCTCACCAGCCGCAGCGTCTGGCGATCGGTGGCGCCGAACATCTCCGAGGCTTCCACCATCGGCCCGGGCACGTTGCGCAGGCCGACATCGGTGAGCCGCACCACCGGTGGCAGGGCGAAGATGACCGTCGCGATCAGCGCCGGCACGCGCCCGATGCCGAACAGCAGCACGAACGGGATGAGATAGACGAACCCGGGCATGGTCTGCATGGCGTCGAGCGTCGGGCGCAGCACGCCGGCGAACCGGTCGTTGCGCCACGCGGCGATGCCCAGCGGGATGCCCGCCAGCAGTGACAGGAACACCGCCACGCCCATCAGCGCGAGCGTGGCGAAGCCCTGCTGCCACAGGTCGGTCATGCCGATGAGCACGACGCCGCAGAGGCCGAGCGCGCCCGCCACCCGGCCGCGCACACGCCACAGGCCAAGGCCGCAGAACACCGGGTACACGTACCACGGGAACCACCGCAGGATCGCCTCGAGCTGGCGGATGCCGGCGTCGGCGAGATCGGTCAGCGGGTTCAGCAGCACCGTGTACAGCCAGTGGGAGGTCTGGTTGTTGATGAGCCAGCGCCGCGTGCGATCGATGGGATCGGCCAGGCCGAGGTTCCACGATTCCGGAAAGGCGTCGACCGATGCGACGAAGCCGACGATCACGAGCGCGACCGCGGCGGCTGCCAGCCCTACGGCGAACGGCGACCGCCGCCGCACTGCGGGTGCGCCGGCGCTGGCGCCAGGCTCGGCGGCGACGGTCTGGCTCATCGCAGGCTCTGGCTCATCGCAGGTTCTGCTCCAGCACTGTGTCTGATGGCGGTGCTGGAGCAGCGTTGGGGACCGTTTGGCTCATCGCAGGTTCTGCTCCAGCACCGCTGCCACATCGTCCTGGTGGAGCAGGCCCAGGGGGTCGCCATCGGCGTTGCAGACCACGACCGGGCGATGCTCCGACAGCAGGAACGGCAGGGCCGATTCGAGCGTGGCGGTCTCAGTGGTGCGTGGCCAGCTTTCCTCAAGAGCGACGTCACCGACCGGCCGCATCAGGGAGCACGCGGGGAGCACCTTGGCGATCGGCGCATCCTGGGTGAAGGCACGCACGTAGTCGTCGGCGGGCTGGGTCAGGATTTCGAGCGGCGTCCCGACCTGGGTGAAGGCCCCGTCGCGCATGATGGCGATCCGGTCGGCCAGCCGCAGTGCCTCGGCGAAGTCGTGGGTGATGAACACGATGGTGCGCTGCAGCTCGATCTGCAGCGTCACCAGCTCGTCCTGCATATCGCGCCGGATGAGCGGATCGAGCGCCGAGAACGGCTCGTCGAAGAACAGCACCTCGGGCTCCACGGCCAGGGCACGTGCCAGCCCGACTCGCTGCTGCATGCCGCCGCTGAGCTGCTGGGGGTAGTGGTCGCCCCAACCGTCGAGCCCCACGGTGGTGAGCACCTCGCGCGCCCGCTCATGGCGCTCGTCACGCGCAACGCCCTGCACCTCCAGCCCGTACGCCACGTTGTCGACCACGCGCCGGTGGGGGAACAGGCCGAAGTGCTGGAAGACCATCGCCATCTTGCTTCGGCGCAGCTCCCGCAGTGCCGTGTCGCTGGCGTCGGCCAGGATGGTTCCGCACACTTCCATGTGGCCGAACGTGGGCTCGATCAGGCGCGACACGCAGCGCACCAGCGTGGACTTGCCCGAGCCCGACAGGCCCATCACCACGAACGTCTCGCCGGCATGCACGTCGAAGGTGACATCGCGGACCGCCACCAGGCAGTCGGTCTCGGCTTGGATCTGCTCCCGGTCGGCGCCTTCGGCAGCCAGCTCGCGGGCAGCGTCGACCTTCTTGCCGAAGATCTTCCACAGGCCGCTGACCGTGACGATCGGCTCCATGGCTGCCCCCATTGCCCCGCGTGCCGCGTTACCGTCTGCTTGGACGGGTTTGGCGTGTCGATACGCTGTGCTGACTGTGGCACGATCTCGCCCCCCCGCCGCGACATCCGGTGGCAGCGACGCAACGCCGACTGCGGCGGACAGCGCGGTTTCGAGATCGGGCCCGGTGCAGGAGCGCGCCGTGCAGACCCGCGAACGCATCCTGCAGGCGGCCATCGAGGTCATCCGCACCGACGGCGCGGCCAATCTCACGCTCGACCGGGTCGCGATCGCGGCCGGCGTCAGCAAGGGCGGCTTCCTCTACCACTTCGGCTCCAAGGACGCCCTGATGGCCGGGCTGCTCGACGAGACGCTCGCCGTCCTCGACGACGAGCTGGACATACGCGAAGCCCGGTTCCGGGCCTCCGACCCCGCTGCCCGCGGCACGTTCGCGCTCGCCTACCTCGACTACGTGCGCGAGCCGTACAAGGCCGCCGATGACACCTCGGCGTCGATCCTGGCGGCCGCGGCGCTCGACGACGAGCTGCTGGCGAACACGCGGGCAACGTTCGAGCGCTGGCAGGAGCGCCTCATGCATGACGACAAGCTGGCCGAGACCGCCGGCCTGCTTGCACGCATCGTGGGCGACGGGCTCTGGCTGATCGACCTGTTCGGCCTCGCACCCCCGACCAAGGCTGAGCGCCACGAGGTGCTCGACCTCGTGTCGGCGATGATCTCCGATGACGACCGCGGTCACGGCGGCACGGGGCCCGGCGCGGAACCCCCGCACGCCCGGCCGTAAACCGGCACATCCAGCGGCGCGAGCGGCTCGTTCCCGAGCAGCAGGTCGGCGGCCTTCTCGGCGATCATCATGACCGGCGCGTAGATGTTGCCGTTGGTGACGGTGGGCATCACCGAGGCATCCACCACGCTGAGACCCGACGTGCCCAGCACGTTCATGGTCGACGGGTCGGTCACCGCAAGCTCGTCGATGCCGAGCCGCGCCGTGCCTGCCGGATGCAGCGCCGTCTCGGCGTCGCGTGCCACCCAGTCCATGATCTCGTCGTCTGACTGGGTGCCGGGGCCGGGCGACAGCTCGCCGTCGTTGTAGGCCGCGAAGGCCGGCTGGTTCATGATGTGACGGGTGACACGCACGGTCTCGACCCACTCGCGCCGGTCCTGGGCGGTGGACAGG
>JAJEIW010000224.1 GCA_022828045.1 Acidimicrobiia bacterium
ATCGATGGGGCTGATCAGCCGCCCGTCGAATTCGTGGCCGCCGTGGCAGAGATAGACGTGGTCGCCGAGCACGGCCCGCAGCCGCTCGGGCCAGTCGATGAACGGCGGCAGTCCCCGCGTGGCGGGGAGCCCGAGCCGCACGACGGCAGTAGGCACGAGGCGGCGTCCCTCCACCAGGGCGTTGGTGAAGTGCGTCGTGCCGATCATGACCGCACCGATCGCTTCGGGCGACGCGCCGCAGTCGTCGAGCACGGCCCGGACAGCGGTCACGATGCCGTCGGTCACGTCCGGCGTCGTGATCGCCTTGGACCACCCCACGACCTCGCTGCCGGACATGGCGGCCGCGTCGGTGTTGGTGCCGCCCACGTCCACACCGATCCGCAACGATCCGGGCGCCGCCGGCTGCGTTGAGCTCACGATGCCCGCCCTGTTGTGTCCCGCTCTTGTTCCCCGTCCCGATTCAATACGGGCTCACGGGCCGCTCGGGCCACGGCTTCGCCATTCGGCTCAGCCTCCAGGGCCTCCAGCACCGCTTCGGGTGTGATCGGCAACGTGTCGAACGGCACGCCGATGGCATCGGAGACGGCATTGGCCACCGCCGCGGCCACCGGGACGATCGGGGGCTCGGCAGCTCCCTTCGCACCGTACGGCCCGGCAGGGTCGGCGTGTTCCATCACGATCATCTCCACCTTCGGCACATCTTCCGCCAGCGGCAAGCCGTGTGCCTTGAATGTGCGCTGGACATAGCGACCGTGATCGAGATCGACACGCTCGCTCAACGCGAAGCCCAAGCCCTGGGCGACTCCGCCCTGGATCTGCCCAGTGATGGCATCGGGGTGAATGGCCCGGCCTACCTCCTGGCACACCACGTACCGGTCGACGGTGACCCTGCCGGTGACCACGTCGACGCTCACCTCGGCCTGGTGCAGGTGGTAGGTGGGCGTGGGCCACCCCTTGATCAGCATGCCGGTGGCGCACGCCGGATCGTGCGGAGGCGTCGGCGTGACATACGAAGCGCCCGCAGTGATGGGCCCGTCGGACCAGGTGGCCGCCTGCGCGACAGCACCGAGCGTCAGGCCGGCAGCTGGCACGCCTGCAACCGTCACAACACCGGCGTCGATCACCAGGTCCTCGGGGACCGCTTCCAACATCTGGCTCGCCCGGTCCAGCACCTGGCTGCGGACTTCGGCTGAAGCGTCGGCGATGGCCCGGCCGACGACGTGGGTCGTGCGGCTGCCCTGCGAACCGGCGTCGTAGCCGGTGGCGTCGGTGTCGGGCATGGTGATGGTCACAGCCTCCGCGGCGAGGCCGAGCGTCGCGGCGGCGATCTGCCGCAAGCCAGTGGCCACGGCGCCCGAGCCGTTCTCGGTTGCCGAAGTGATGACCGTGGCGGTCCCGTCCTCGTTGAGCTTCACCGTGGCGTGGCCGGGCATCGGATTGGTCAGCCAGATCGCTGCTGCCTGTCCCGCGCCGCGCAGCACATCTGCGCCGGCCTCAGCCGGCGGCGAACTGGGTGCGGCGGCATCGCGCTGTCTTTGATTGCGCGACACGATGTCGCGCCAGGGCACCAGCTCATCGACTCGGTCGAACGCCTCCCGCAGGATCGACACCTCTTCGAGGGGCTGGCCGTTGCGCATCAGATCGCCATCTCGGGCCAACGATGCCAGCCTGAAGTCCCGGCGATCGCGGCCGAGCGCATCGGCTATCGCGTCCATGTGCCGCTCATTGGCGAACACCAGCCACGGTCCGTTGACGCCTCGGTAGGCACCCGTCGGCGCCGTGTTCGTGTACACGTTGCGTGTCCGGATACGCGCCGTGCCGACCCGGTAGATCGAACCGAAGACGAACATGGGAATCGACGACAGCGCCGGGCCGTTGTTGGCGTAGGCACCGCTGTCGGACACGATCTCGACGTCGGTTGCCAGGATCGTGCCGTCGCGCCGCACGGCCGAACGCACCGCCACCATCGCATTGGCTCGGCACGGCGCCACCAGGCGTTCTTCGAGCGCAGTGTGCTGCATGCGCACGGGGCGTCGAAAGCGCCGGGCCAGCAGCGCGGCGAACGCTTCGAGGCTCACGTCGAGCTTTGCCCCGAATCCCCCGCCGATGTGATGCCCCACCACTCGCACCGCTGACGGTGCGACACCCAAGATCTGGGCCACCCGGTCACGAAGTCGGAACGGGTACTGATGGGACACCTCGATGGTGTAGCGGCCCGATTCGTAGGTGGCGAGCGCCATCTTGGGTTCCAGATGCGCTTGGTACTGCCGGGGCGTGCGGTAGGTACCCTCCACCACGACGTCCGCCGCTGCGAATGCCTCATCGAGGTCGCCGGGATCGTGCACGACCTCTGCGACCACGTTGCCGTCGCGCCCGATGTCAACCCCACCAGCCACCACGAAGCGGTTCCAATCGGGGTGGACCAGCCGTGCACCCGGCGCCAGTGCCTGTTCAGGCGTCGACACGGGCTCAGTCGGCTCGATGTCGATGCCGACCGCCTGAGCACCCGCTTCGGCCGATGCACGGTTGTCGGCCACCACCATCGCCACCGGTTCGCCTTCGTAGGCCACGTGCTCGACAGCCAAGAAGGGAATGTCGTTCACGATCACGCCGGTGCGCCCATCGGGAACGTCCGCAGCCGTGAGCACGTCCAGCACGCCTTCGACTTTGAGCGCCGACGCGACGTCGATCGAGCGAATGTGACCTGCCGCAACCGGCGACCTCGAGACGGCCGCCCACAGCATCCCGGGGCTCGCGAGATCGGCGCCGAAGACAGCCTCGCCGCGCAGCTTCGCGTCGGCATCGCTCCGGGCGGGGTTGGACCCGAGCATGCTCACGATGTTGCCGACCGGATCATCAACTGGGCGGCGTCGAGCGCTGCTTCGATGATCTGCTGGTACCCGGTACAGCGGCAGATGGTGCCTGCGAGTGCTCGGCGGACATCGGCCTCGGAAGGGTCCGGAGTGTCGTCCAGCAGGGCCGTGAGCACCATCAGCAAGCCAGGCGTGCAATAGCCGCACTGGACGGCGGCATGGCTGACAAAGGCTTGCTGCAGTGCAGTGAGCTCCCCCGTCCCGGCAAGCCCTTCGACCGTGAGAATGGTGCGGCCGTTAACGGAACCGGCGGCCAATATGCACGAGGCCACCGGGGCTCCGTCTACCAAGACGGTGCAGGCACCGCACTCGCCCTCACCGCAGGCTTCCTTCGGTCCGGTGAGCGCAAGACGCTCACGCAGGGTGCCGAGCAGAGTCTCCCCCGCGGGTGTTTCGAGCTGATGGCGCCGGTCATTGACGATGAGCCGGATCGAGACGGATTGCTCGCCCGCAGCGCCAGGCATCAGCCACCTGCCCCGAGGATCGCGGTGACGCATCGCTCCGCCAACCGGCTCAGCAAGCCGGGCAGCACCCGACGTCGGTACTGCGCGGAGTCAGCCCGTTCCGGCACTGCGGCACTCGCGAGCTCTGCACCCGCTTCCGCGCAGTCGAGACGACCATCTATGAGCTGGCTGCCCGCGATCGCAGCTTCGGCGCTCGGCACTCTGTGCGGCGACCGGGTCCCGCCGCACACCGCGATGCGGGCGTCGCTGACGACGCCGCTCGGCGTCACCGACAGCCGGAGCGCCAAGCCCACCACCGCCAGATCCATGGCGCTGCGCCGGCCCACCTTCAGGTTCCCCTCGGAAGTGCGTTCTCCGAGCGGCTCCACCTCGATGGCCCGCAGCAGTTCGGTCGGCCGCAGGGCCGTTGCACCGGGGCCCTCGAGGAACTCCTCCAGGCTCACGCGTCGCCGGCCCGATTTCGACACCAGCATCAGCTGCGCATCGGCGACGAGCAGTGCGGGCAGCGTGTCGGCCGTTGCCGCTGCTGAGCAGATGTTGCCGCCCAGCGTGGCCACGGTCTGGGTCTGCCACGCCCCGACCGCCGCAGCCGCCTGCGCCAGTGCCGGGTGCCGCAGCTGAACAAGCGAGGCCGTGGCAAGCCGGCGCAGAGTGACCAGCGCGCCGATGCTCGTGACGCCGCCGACCTCGGAGATGCCCTGCAAGCCCTCGATCCCGCTGATGTCGATGAGCGCAGCCGGCGACTGCTCGCCCCGCAGGTACTGCGGCATCACATCGGTTCCGCCGGCCAAGATCCGCCCCTCGGTACCCCAGCGACTCAGCTCATCGACCGCCTCGGCGACGCTGCGAACCCTGCAGAACTGCACCGCTGCCGACTTCCTTCAGCAGCCCAAGGCGTAGGCAACTGCTCGGCAGACCGACCCTAGGGTCGTCTCGTCCACTTCGCCGACGCACTCGCCCAACGCCGACCGTCGAACCGTGTGCAAACCGTCGCAGTTGACGACCGACTCCGATGGAAGTCCGATCTCCGCAGCGTCGAAGGGAACCTCGACTGCGAGTCCTCGAATGGTCGTGGTGATCTCGGCCACCGTCACCAGCTCACGCACATCGATGACCTCTGGGCGTGTCAGCACAAGCACGGGCCGACTCTTGGTACCGACGTGGGCCCACCTCACCTCACCCCTGGTCACTCGCTGCCCCAGGCCTCGGCGTCATCCCAGAAGTCGTCAGGTTCTTCCGGCAAGCGTTCGTACGCCGCCCGGTCGGAATCAGCCAATGCACGTCGCACGGCCGCTGATACTCCTTCACGAGCGGCCGCGGAAATGTTGACTTGCAGCTTCTGTGCCTGCGCTGCGAGTTCCCGCTCGATGGTGAATGTCGCCCGCGTTGTTGCCATTACCTAACGCTAGCATCACATGCCAGCAATAGGCGCTGGCATCATCCGGGCACGTACTGTGCGATATTGAGGCGGGGATTGTCCAAACTTGGCGATCCCCGCGTCCGGTTCCGCTCCACTGCGTCACGCCAGCTCGGCGTGCTCTTCAGGCAGCCGGAGTCGCTTCGAGGACGAAGTCATACTCGCAGCGGTCACCACTCATGTCGACGACGAGCGAGTCGCGCACGCCGAACACGGCATCGCTGCCGAGGTAGTCGCTGGCTGCGTCAAAGAGGTAGGTGATCACCGTCTTGTGCCCCGGCGCAGATACGACGAAGTGCATGTGACCGGGACGCCAGTTGTGGCGACCGTTCTCGAACAGGAGATCTCCTGCTGGCCCATCGCCGGGGATCTGGTACGGCACCGGGCGGACGCCCTCGATCTCGTACCGGCCGTCGCTGCCCGTGGTGAAAATGCCGCGCATGTTCATCGGCGTCTGGTCTCCGTCTTGCACGTCATAGAAGCCGTTCGACGCGGTTTCCCAAACATCGAGCGTTGCACCTTCGATGGGAGCGCCGTCGAGACCGAGCACGCGGCCGACGTAGGTGACCTCGTGATCGTCCGCCATCGAGTCCACAATGATCGAGTCGCCCATCTCACGATGTGGCGCTCCCTCGACATGGAACGGGCCGAACACCGTGGGCTCGGTAGAACCCTCGGCTCCGTCGTGGTTGATCATCTCGACGAGCATCGACACGCCAATCGTGTCCGAGAGCAGGATGAACTCCTGGCGCTGCTCGTCGCACATCTGGCCCGTCCGCGTGAGTGCTTCGATGCCTGCGAACCACTCCTCCCGGGTCAGGCCGACTTCAACGACGAATTCGTGAAGATGCCGGATCAGCGATTTTGTGATCTCGGCAAGCCGCGGATTGGGCGAGTTGCCATACGCAGCCAAAACGTCGGCGAGGTGTGCCTCGGGGGTCATTGTCCGGGTGCTGTTGTCCTTCATGGTGTCTCCTGATTGCTGAGTTGCGCTTGCTGTCGGGGTTCGGTGCCAGACGCGAAGGCTTCGACGACCATGGCTATGCCCTGACCGACTCCGATGCACAACGTCGCCATGCCGTAGCCGCCGCCGCGTCGCCGAAGCTCGTGGATCAACGTTGTGGTGATGCGAGCCCCGGATGCCCCGATGGGATGCCCGAGGGCTATGGCGCCGCCATTGGGATTCACCCGGCTGCGGTCGAGCTCGGGCCATTGCATCAGGCAGGCGAGCGACTGGGCAGCGAAGGCTTCGTTGAGCTCGACCACTGCGAGATCTGTCCAGCCGATGCCGGCACGTCTGAGCGCCCTGTCGGCGGCTTCGACCGGCCCGATGCCGAACAGATGAGGATCGACCCCCGAGACTGCTCTGCTCACGATCCGCGCCAGTGGCTCGCTGCCGATTTCGTCGAGCCCTGATTCGGACGCGAGAAGCACTGCCGCGGCTCCGTCGTTCATCGGCGAGGAATTGCCCGCCGTCACGCTGCCACCAGCGCGGAACACTGGCTGCAAGCGTCCGAGAGCGTCTGACGTCGTGTCACCCCGCACGCTCTCGTCGATATCAATGCCACTCCCCGCTACTGCGACGACCTCGTCGTCGAATCTCCGCGCAGCCCAGGCTGCAGCCGCTCGTTGGTGGCTGCGCAGCGCGTACGCATCTTGCACCGCTCTGGCAACGCCGTGACGATCAGCGAGAATCTCGGCCCCCTCGCCCAGTGCGACGGTCCACTGCTCAGGCATCGCAGGATTCACCAGCCGCCAGCTCAGCGTGGTTGAGTGCATCTGCTGGTGGCCCCGCTCGTAGCCGTGCTCAGGCTTGGCGACCACCCACGGTGCTCGCGACATGGACTCGACACCGCCTGCGATGCCCACATCGGCGTCGCCAACGGCGATCTCGCGGCTCGCCGCCATGATCGCCTCCAACCCCGAACCGCAGAGCCGGTTGTGGGTCACGCCAGGCACCGAGGTGGGCAATCCAGCCAACAGGCCGGCCATGCGAGCCACGTTGCGATTCTCCTCGCCTGCGCCGTTCCCGTTGCCGAAATGAATGTCGTCGACTTTGCTTGGGTCCAAGCTTGGCGATCGTGCCAAGAGCGAAGCGATGATCCCTGCAGCCAAGTCATCGGGACGAACCGCCGCGAGCTGGCCACCGAGACGGCCTACCGGCGTTCGCACAGCGTCGACGATGAAAACGTCCTGTGTCACGTCGGCTCGCCGACCGAGTCGCGCTTGACCAGTCTTCGACGAACCGGAAAGAACTGCAGCGGTCGCCAGCGTTGCAGCAAGCCATAGAAGCCGCGTGGCGCGACAAGTGCCATCACTGCGGCAATGGCACCCAGGATGATGAAGCGCCAGTTCTCAGCGTCTTCGAGTTGCTCATCGAGGAACCAGTAGACGAGCACGCCGATGATCGCTCCCGTGGTCGAGCCCACGCCGCCGATGACAGCGATGAAGATCACCAGCGCGGTCCAACGCAGGACGCTGAACGCCGAGGCAGCGGTGGCCGAGTTGGTGTTGAGCAGGATGACTGCACCGGTGCAACCCGTCCAGAACGCCGCAACCACCCACACGATGAGCTTCGTGCGGGTGACATCGACACCGAGACCGCGTGCGCCCGACTCGTTGTCGCGAATGGCCCGCAACGCCAGACCGAGTCGGCTTCGCAACGCGAACACCACGATCGCTGTGGCGCCTGCAGCCAGTGCCAATGCGAGCCAGTAGGTGAGATTGGTGCGCATCTCCAGCGAGTAACCGCCCAGCGAGTCACGCGTCAGGCTGCGCACGTCACCACCCCGCAGGTGAGTGCCGCTCTCGGTCACCAGGAGGCGCAGCACCTCGGCCACCACCCAGGTACCGATGGCGAAGTAGCCGCCCTTGAGCCGGAAGGCGAACGCGGCCACTGGCAGCGAGAGCACTGCCGCGACCATGCCTGCGACCGGCACCGCAAGAAACGGATCCAAGCCGATGACCTCGGCTACCTGCAGCATCGTGTAGATGCCAATGCCGACGAACATCTGCTGGCCCACAGACACCAGCCCGGCGAATCCCGCCAGCAGATTCCACATCTGAGCGAGCGCCAAGTAATAGAGCACCACGATCAGCGGTGTCTGCAGGCTGCCGTCGGAATCCCACCACGGCAACGTCGCCAACACCAGCACCGCCACCGCTGCGCCGATCAATCCGACTGTCGATTCGGGTGTACTGCGACTGATCCGGTACTCGCTCATGACCGAGACCTCGATCCGAGCAATCCCGTGGGCCTGAATGCCAGCACCCCGAGAAAGATCAGATGTCCGTAGAGCGGGCCCGACAGAAAGCCGAAGTCCGCGTCGATCTGATTCCCCACCGTCTGCGCCACACCGAGAATCAAGCCGCCGAGCAGCGTTCCCCACAGCGAGCCCAGTCCGCCGATCACAACCGCCTCGAAGCCGAAGACCAGTTGGGCCGGGCCGTCAGTAGGGCCAAAGGTCTGCCGGATGCCGAGAAACACACCGGCGACCGCCACAGTCGCGAACGCGATCGCCATTACGACCGCGTAGATGTTGCGGTCGTCGATGCCCATCAGACGGGCTGTCGCCGGAGCGTCGGACGTGGCTCGGAATGCCCGCCCGAGGCGGGTACGACGAAGGAACAGATGCAGACCGATGAGGACGACCAAGGCCGTGACCAGGATCACCACCGGAAACCAGCCGACAGCGATGTCGTCGTTGATGGTCAGGCTGCTGGTTTCGAGCGCCCCGGCGTCGAGCCCGCGAGAGTCGGCCGAGTACCGCTCCAGCAGGAGATTCTGCAGCACCACGCCTAGACCGAAGGTCACCAGGATGGACGGCAAAGGATCTTCGCCGATCGTTCGGTTGAAGACGAATCGCTGCAGTGCGTATCCGAGCGCCGTCATGATCGGCACGACCACCAACAGGCTGATGAACGGATTGATGTCCATCGATGCCGTGGTCGACACCGCCAGAAACGCGCCCAAGATGGCCAAGTCGCCGTGGGCAAGGTTTACGAAGCGCATGACGCCGAAGGCCAGCGACAGTCCCGTCGCAAAGAGCGCGAAGAGCCCGCCGAGCAACAACCCTTGGACAACGGCGTTGATCCACTCCATCAGTCCGGGCCGCCGTGCCCGTCGCTTCGGCCTTCCAGGCCGCCGTGCTGGTCGCTTCGGCCTTCCAGGTCGAAGTAGGCCGCAGTTATCTGGGATCGTTCGAGTTCGCTGGGCGAGCCTTCCAGTGAGACGCGACCCTCAAGAAGGCACAGCACACGATCCGCAACGGCGAGCGCTTGGCTGATGTCCTGCTCCACGACCAGCACCGTGGTGCCTGCTTCTGTGATTGATGGCAGGGCGTTGTAGACTTGCTTGACCACTACCGGCGCTAACCCCAGCGACGCCTCGTCCAGCAGGATCAGCCTCGGGTTGGTCATGAGCGCCCGTCCGATTGCTGCCGCCTGCTGCTCTCCGCCCGACAACACGTCGGCCGGGCGATCCATCAACGGTTCCAGCAGCGGGAACACGTCGAGCACTCGCGGCACTATCCACGCTCCCGGCCTGCGGGAGTAGGCGCCAACTTGCAGATTCTCTCGAACATTCAAGCTGGGAAACAGCTGCCGGCCCTCGGGCACCATCGCGATGCCCTCACGCACGCGGCGATGTGCACTGACGGACAGCAGGTCCGTCCCGTCGAAACGGATCTCACCCGACCACGCTCGCACCAACCCTGCCACTGTTCTCAGCAGCGTGGTCTTGCCTGCACCGTTGGCGCCAATCACGGCCAGCGTCTCTCCCTCATCGACATCAAGGTCGATGTCGAACAACGCTTGAAAGTCGCCATAGCCGGCCACAAGTCCCGACACCTCGAGCAGGCTCATTCGGGCGCCATCCCCATGTACACCTCTTGCACCTGCGGACTGTTCATCACTGTCGCAGGGTCGCCCTCGGCGATCTTCTGCCCAAACGACATCGCCATGATCCTGTCCACTACGGCGAGCAGCGCATGCACAATGTGCTCGATCCAGACGATCGTGGTGCCGTCAGCTCGAATGCGGCGGATCGTCTCGGCCAACTCCACCACCTCGCCTTCGGTCAAGCCCCCTGCGATCTCGTCAAGCAGCAACACGCTGGGCTGGGTCGCCAGCGCCCGCGCCAGTTCGAGCCGCTTGCGGCCGAGCAACGGCAGCGCACCTGCTCGCGTGTTCGCCACACCGAGCATTCCCGTCCGTCGCAACGAATCGACCGCTATGTCGAGTGCCACGTCAGGCGCCAGCGGCGTTCCCGCCCCGAAGACTGCACCGGTCAGGACATTCTCGAAGACGCTCATCTGCTCGAATGGCCGCGGAATCTGCGAGGTCCTTGCGATGCCGGCGTGACACCGCTTGCCGGCTGCCATGCGCGTCACGTTGACGCCTTCGAAGACCACCTCCCCCGCATCCGGCACCAGATCTCCGGCGATCAAGTTGAGCATCGTCGTCTTGCCCGCGCCGTTCGGGCCGACAATGCCGACGGCATCCCCAGCCTCAGCGGTGAGCGAGAGATCGTCGACGACCTTGACGCCGAACGACTTGGTCAGCCCCGCAACCTCGAGCAGCGCCACCATCTCAGGTAATCAGCCAGATGTCCGCCTCCACCGCCAACTCGGGCAGCTGGAAGTTGGTGTTGATGACCAGCTCGAGCGGGTACCGGTCGCCCATCACCCACTGGCCGCCGACGAGCGGCGTCTTGGAGATGTGAGGCACCGGCCCGGTCGCGAAGTTCACGTTGCCCACGATCGTGTCGAGGTTCGTCGAGTCGAGCGCGGCCAGGATCGCTGCGGCATCGGTCGACCCCGCACGAGTCACTGCGTCCATCGCCACTTCGAACACAGCGTGAGAGAAGCCCAGCGGCTGAGTCCACTGTGTGCCGGTGGCCTCCTCGAACTCGCCTGCGAGGTCGCCGCATGATTGTCCGGTCAGGCTTGACGAGAACGGGTGGCGGTTGGTCCACCAGATCTCGGTGCTGAGGCCCTCTCCTTTCGGAAACGACTCCACTGCCGAGGGGAACAGCATCCCTTTGCCTGTCGTCACCACCGGCGGGTTGAGACCCTGCTGCAGCGCGGCTGCCTGATACGTCGCGAACACCGGCGGAGGCAGCACGCCCGAAACGATCTGCGCGCCTGCGTCTTTGAACTGGTTGATGAACGCGCTGTAGTCCTGGGTGGACAGGTCGAAACGGCCTGGATCATGCAGTTCGTAGCCCGCTGCTTCGAGCGCTGGCGGGAAGCCCACCACCGGATCGCTCCATGTGCCGCTTCCTCGTCGTCGCCACACGCATTGAGCGCGACGCCGCTGACGCCGAGCGCTGCGGCACCGAATCCGAGGTTGCGCAGGAACCGGCGCCGGTCCATGCCTTGGCCTTCTGCAGGCTGTTCTTGTTCAGTCATGTCGCCCCTTCCAGAGCACTGTGTTGTCCATTGGGTTGTCGGTTGGTGTTTTCGATAGAGGCTTCAGCGTCGAGTGGGTCCATGTCAGCAACCACCTTCACGCTGACTGCAGTTCTCGCAGCGTCGAGAGCTCGTCGTTGCTGGGCGCCGGAGTCTCGACCAGATCGGCCGCGACTGTCAGATCCCACCCGGTCGCTGCCATGACCTCGTCGACGCCGACGCCTCGATGCACGCTGGTGAGGACAAGCTCTCGGGTCTGGGCATCGGGACGCATGATGCCCAGATCCGTGATGACCACGCTCGGTCCTGCTCCCCGCAAGCCCAAGCGCTCTCGGCGGCCGCTGCCGTCGCCGTGACCGACCGAGGTGACGAAGTCGACCCGTTCGGTGAATGCCCTCCGCGTCTGACGCAGTGTGATGATGACCTCACCGCAGTTCGCGGCGATCTCAGGAGCGCCGCCCGCTCCCGGCAGCCGCACCGCAGGCGCGTCGTAATCGCCGATCACCGTGGTGTTGATGTTGGCGAAGCGATCGATCTGTGCAGCGCCGAGGAAACCGACATCAATGCGACCCGCCTGCAGCCAGTAGGAGAAGATCTCCGAGACGCCAACCACCGCATCGGCGTTGTCAGACAGGACCCCGTCGCCGATGGAGGACGGGAGCACCGTCGGCTTGGCGCCGATGCAGCCCGACTCGTAGATCAGCACAGCCGAAGGTGCATGCATGCGCCGTGCAAGGTTCGCCGCCGTGCTGGGCAGGCCGATGCCGACGAAGCACACACACCCGTCGGATAGCTCTCGGGATGCCGCAACGGTCATCATCTCGTCTGCGGTGTAGCCCGTGGTCACGCGCGAACCCCGGTATCGACTGATTGGAGCCACTCGGTGAAGAGCTCGCGATCCCGGGAGATCGAGTCCCACGCCGCATAGAACGCATTGTCCCGCTCGCTGTAACCGGCAGCGTAGGAAGGGTGAGCGCCGCCGGGCACAACACAAACGGCATCGAGCGCCCACGAAGGCAGCACGGTGCCGTTCGTCGCAGGCGGTACACCGTGTCGGGGCCTTCGATCGTCTGAAGCAGGATCACGCCCACACCGTCGCAGATGAAGCGATACGCCTTGCCGGCGGGCAACAGCGTCATGTGACCCTGACCGGCAATCACGCGGCCCATGCGACTCCCTGCCGGCTCGCCGTCGAGGCCGACTGATCCCTGAGCGTCCGAGTCGACCAGTTCGTCGGCGGGATCGAGCAGCTCGATGCGGACCTCGCCGTCCATGACCAAGGCGAATTCGTCATGCGGTGCCGCACGCCATTCGCTGGTGCCCTCCGCGCGGATCACCTCCAAGACATATTCCAGGTTCTTGCCGACGGCAGGCTTCGCGCGCCCAGCTGACGCAGATGCGCCAGGCCGTTGCACCGCTGGCGACCAAGATCGCCAGCCGGATTGCACGCCGCCGCGCGACGCAGGCCTCAGGTCGAGTCAATTTCCGACGAACAATGCGCCGCTCGCTGAGCACAGGCGGCGTGCCGCTGGACATTTGCTTTGATCGGCCGCGGCGTCACCGTCCTGACCTCATCGTCCTCAGTGACATCAGCGGCTCAGTCGCCGAATTCTCGCTCTTCACCCTCACCCTGATGACCGCACTGTCAGCGGAGCTGTCCAGAGCGCGCACTTTTGTCTTCGTCGACGGAGTCGATGAAGTCACCGATCTGCTGGAAGCCACTGGCCATGCAATCGAGCCGTGGCAACTCATGCGCAACTCCGACGTCGTTCGCGCTACGGGACACTCCGACTATGGCGACGTGCTCGACGAGTTCTGGGAGCTGACCTCCTCGGATCTTCAACCCACCTCAACGACGCTGCTCGTCACCAGCGATGCCCGCAACAACTACCGCTCCCCGAACATCGCCCGACTGCACGAGATTGCTCGCCGATGCCGCCGTGTCTATTGGCTGAACCCTGAACCGCGCGACGAATGGGACACGGCCGATTCACTGATGGCGCAGTACTCCGAGGCGTGCTCGGCGACCTTCGAGGTCAGAACGCTACGACAGCTTCAAGCGGCAGTGGAACGCATCATCTGACCTGCGTGCTCACCGACCCGTGCGACTATGACGCCCAGAGTTCGCCGATTTCGCCGTCAGGTACCCGCCGCAGGTGGCTCGCAAGATGGTCGCGGACGAGCGTGAACAACTCGTCCGGTTTCGATACTGGCGTGCTGCCCGCCAAGTGAGCACCCCAGACTTCAGCCATCAGCATCTCCTCTCCCAGCATCTCATGTGCCTCGTAGGCTCGATGTCGCAGTTCCGTGCTTCGGGTGGCTATCGGCCGATGCGCTCCCGTGCCGCCTCAGGTGTTTCGGCTTCTTGCGACGCTGCGATGCCGGCCTCGCGGTCCAGCGGGAACGGTGCCATCCCGTCGGGGCCGGGCGGGGCCATCTCGGGCGGGAACATGGCAAAGCCCGATTCGTCTCGCGGCTTGCGCTCAAGGTTGAGACCCCGCGTGTTCGCACCCTTCGGCGGCTCGACCGGCGTGTCCTCGAGCACCTCGATGTCCACCCACCACTTCTTGGCCGGGTTGATCTCGCCGCGGCCGAGCCTGTCGTCGAGCCGTGCGATCCACGAGCGGGCGAACGGCAGCTTCATCGCCGCCCACTGGAACGGGCGCTCGGCCAGCACCCCTTCGACGTTGTATGGGCACGTCTTCATGCAGCGCCCGCAGGCCGAGCCACGCATGTTGGTGATTCGGTAACGGGCGCAGCGGTCGACGTCGGGCTTCCACATCTCGTAGCCGTTGAACATCACCTTGTCGCCGAATCGGATGGCGCCGACGGGGCACTCGCGGGCGCACTTGGTGCACTTGGTGCAGAAATCCTGCAACCCGAAGTCGATCGGCCGATCCGGTGTGAGCGGCATATCGGTGGTGATGGCGCCCGACTTGAACCGCGGTCCCACGAAGGGGTTCAGCACCAGCTCGCCGATGCGCGACATCTCCCCGATGCCGGCCGACAGCAGCAGCGGGATGTGGTTGATCTCGTCGTCGGCGGCGGTGTGCGCCTGCGCGTCGTAGCCGAGCCGGCGGATCTGGGCGGCGATCGCGTTGGCGATGATCGACGCCCGCAGGTAGGCCCGCATCGACTGTGCACCGCTGATCCAGTCGTCGCCCGAGGCGCCCTCCATGGTCTCGAAGCCCTGATCGAGCACGAACACGATCGCTTTGCGGTGCAGCTTCTCGATGGGCGAGCCGTCGGGACGGTGGGAGTACCAGGCATATTCGGGTGCCTCGCACACGCCGGTCATGTCCGCTCCGATGAAATGACCCAGCGCCTTGACCGCGTCGGCATTCGCTCCCGGGTCGTCGACGCCGGGGCCGATCTCCGGGGCGGCCTCGCCGCGCTGCAGCGGAACCAACCGCCGCAGCATCTCCTGCGAGGCGATGCCATGGGGCGCCTTGCGGATGAAGCGAGTCACCTCCTTGCGCGGGCGAGGGCCGAGGTCGCCGGCACCGGCCCGCACGAAGAAGTTGTGCCGCGCCGCAGGTCGCGTGACCTCTTCGGGGATGACCAGCGTGGTCGGCTCGTCGACCCGCTTCACCTTCTCCATCGGGTAGCGGCCCAGGTGCCACGGCCGGTGACGCCCGTCCAGTCGGCTCCACCCCGGCCTGGTGCCGCCCCAGCCCAGCCAGTGCTTGATGGCAATGCGCAAGTTCTGCATGGCGTTGCGCGGCGCGAGCGGGCCGTCGGGGGTGAGGTCCAGATTCGTCGTCACCACTGCAATGGCGAACCCCCGCTTCAGGAGGGGATGTCCGAGCCCGCGACGCCATGCCTCGAGCACGCCGGCCTCAACGCCGACCCGGCAGCGGTCGACATCGGAAGCTGCTGCGGTGTGTGCGGTGGCCGCATAGCCGAGCGTGCCCAGATACCGGGTGAGCACAGTGGCGATTTCGGTGGCGCGCAGGTCGGCGTTGTCCTGTTCGGAGCCGGCGATCCAGTCGTACCCCGGTTCGCCGGGCCGGATGGTCCGCCCCAGCCCCACGACGATGGCGATAGCACTGCGGTGCCCCTCGACCGGCTCGGCGGTCCAGCACTGCTGCGACGGCGCGCAGATGCCCGCAAGGTCGGCATCGAGGAAGAAGCAATACCCGCGCACGTTGTCCACTGCGGCCTGAGTGCTGGGCATGGGCGCAGGCGCGGCCAGCACATCCGCTGTCCGGCACGACACAAACACGTCGACGATGTCACCGAACGTGTGCGAGACGCTCCACTCGCCAGGTGTGGCCGGTGCGGGCGGCGGGCCGGGCAACTCCTTAGTCGCGTCGAACGCCCCGGGCGCGAGCCGGGGCAGCAACTCGGTGGGCAGCGGACCGGCCGCCGCGGCTCGCTTGCGGTGCGAGAACAGGCGCATGCGGCAGCCTTCCCTCGGTCAGGCGCGCCCGCACTGGAGCATTCAACGGCTCCGGCGCTTGCGGCTCGGCTGCGTGTCAGTCATGCCGCCGACACTCGCTCCGCGTTGTGCAGTGCTCAGTCGGCGGCGACTGGGGGCGTGGTCTCGCTCATCCGGTCCCACACCACCTGATCGGGCAGGCTCATCACCATGTCGTAGTGGTCTTCGGGCATCAGCCGCGGCATGCCGGTATCCCCCGACGGCTGAGGCACGGACTCGACCGGGCGGCTGTATTCCGCCGGGTACTTCAACTGCTCCAGTTCGGCCGCAGAGATCCCGCACAGGTCCTGGACTTCAGGGTCCACCCACTGCTCGACGGGGATGGCCGACCCGCAGGCCACCTCGAGCGCCAGTCCCTCTGGACCCGCGAAATAGATCGACTGGATGAAGCCGTGGTCGATCGGGCCGAACACCTGC
>JAJEIW010000156.1 GCA_022828045.1 Acidimicrobiia bacterium
CTCCTTGATGCCATGTCTGTGATCTGATGCTAGGAGGCCGGCCGCGGGTCAGGCCTGAGCGCGGGCGACGAGGCACACCTCGGATTCGAGGGCATCCGCGATGCGCTGCAGGGTGCGTGCAGTCGGACTGGTGGAACCCCGCTCGATCCGGCTGATGTCGGCTTGGCTCATCCCGCAACGTTCTGCCAGCTGCGCCTGGGTCAGCCCGTGCTTGTTGCGCAGATCCATGACCTGCATTGCAATCTTGTATGCCCGCGCGAAGACTTCACCTTGCGCCACCGCATCAGCGCCAAGCCGTGCTCGGCGCGAGGCGACCACCTCGTCGTATGCGAGTGACACTGGAGACCAATCGCCCTGCCGTCTCATGGGAAATTCACCATAAACCGTCAAGGGCCGTGTCAGCATGTCCGACGGTTTGTCAAGGGCTGAGGGCGGTCAGCGGTGCGACGGCGACGCCGTCGGGTCGTTCGTAGCCGTAGCCGGTGGAGGTGATCACGAGCAGCTTTGCGGGAGGCCCGATGCGGCTGGTGTCGACGGTGGACTGCAGGCGCAGCAGCGAGCCGGCAGCGCGGTCGACCGCTTCGGCGCCCCCGAGTTTCACCTCGATGCCGATCCAAGTGCCGTCGGAGCGGCGCTGGACGATGGCGTCAGCTTCGAGCCCGCTCTTGTCTCGGTAGTGGTGCATGCCGCAGCCGTTGATGTCCGCGTAGACGAGAAGGTCGCGCATCACCAAGTTCTCGAAGACCAGTCCGTAGTAGTTCAGCTCGCTGTGCAGACGGTCGACGCCGATCTCCAGTGCCGCGACAGCCAGCGACGGGTCGGCGAAGAAGCGTTTGGGTGCCTGTCGCAGCGGCACTCGCGACATCAGGCGGGGTTGCCATGCTGGGGCGCGTTCGGTGACGAACAAGCGCTCCAGCGCCTCGAGGTAGGCCTTCACGCTCGCTCGGTTGAGGTCGGCGTCGTCGGCCAGCGTGGAATATCCGGCTTCGCTGGAGACGTTGCGCGCCAAGGATCGGATGAGCGCCGACACGCCCGCAGGGTCGCGACGTACATGATCCACTCGGGAAACGTCGGTGCGTGCGATCTCGTCGAGGTATGCGCTCAGGTTCTCCTGTGCGGCCGCTGGGGGGACATCGGCGAGACCGGGCCACCCGCCGCGCACGGCGCATTCCACGACGTCGTCGAAGTCGGCGTCGGGCTTCGCAGCCGAGACCGGCTCACCCCTCAAGACCGAGCCGAGCGATACGTCGCCGGTCGAATGGCCTGACTCGGCCAGCGTCATCGTTCGCATCCGGACCCGGCGCACCCGGCCGGCACCCGAGTGGCGGGTGATGTCGTCAGGCGGAACGGCGGAGCCGGTGAGCAGGAAGATCCCCTTGTCGGGCCGGTCGTCGCACGCTCGCCGCATGGCGTTCCATGTGCCGGGCACCAGGTGCCACTCGTCGAGGAGCCGTGGCGTCGGTCCGTCGAGGATGCGCGCCGGGTCCACCGAGAACGCCAAGCGCTGTTCGTCGCTGCCGTCGAAGAGCACCTCGCTGTTCGCGAACTGCCGCGCTGTCCATGTCTTGCCGCAGGCCCGCGGCCCTTCGACCACGACCGCCCCGACAGCACTCAGCGCCGACGCAATGGATGCCTCAGCAAGCCTGCCTTGATACCCAGGCGTCGGCGCAACAGAACTCATGCCACCCTTGCCCAACGCGGTCGAAGCGGCACGGCAGCTCCAATCAGCACTTTGGCTTGCCTGCAATCTACAAGATGGCATCTCTTTAATCAACAGAACGGCGTTCTACGAATCAGCAAACTGGCAACACGTTCCCCCCGGCCAAGACGCTTCCGCCAAGCGCGACATCGCGCGCGAATCCGGTCGGTTCCGATGGCTCACCCCGAAACCGACCGCCCCGGTTGGGAAAATAATGTGATGCTATGATGTCATTGTGAGGACAGTTATCACGCTGCCGGATCATGTTCACGCGCTGGCGAAGCGTTCGACATGGCCGCCGACGGCAAGGCCATGATCACGATCGGGGCAGTGTCCAGCGCCTCCGCGATCTCGCCATCGGCGATCCGCTTCATGTAGCCCCAAGGCGTGAGCGTGTTTGTCGCACATGAAGTGTAACATTTTCAGTTAACAAAATGTAATAGATTCAGTCAACGAAATGTCATGATTTCAGTTACGTGACACCGCCGTTCAGCAGTTTGGCTTCCTTGTAATCCACAAAACAGCGTCCCGCCAATTGACAGATCGGCGCTCAACGAACTGGAGCAGTGGTGCCATGGCTCGCATGGCCCTCGGTGACCGCGGCTAGGTCAGTCGCCCTCGTAGAGGCGGGGGAGGTCGACGAGTTCGACGTCGGGGCGCGTCGCGGCGGTGCTCACGAGGTCGTTGCTGAAGCCTTCGAGTGAGAAGAGGAGGCGCTTCGTGCCTGGGGCGAGTGTTGCGTCTTTTCGCTGGGCGAGCAGATCGGCGAGGTGGTCCAGGCGAGCCAGATCCTCGGTGCCGAGCCGTCGGGCCTTGGCTTCTCCGAGCAGCTGGATCGGCGTGGTGCCGTCGCTGCGGGTGCCTG
This sequence comes from Acidimicrobiia bacterium, assembly GCA_022828045.1. Lineage (GTDB taxonomy): Bacteria > Actinomycetota > Acidimicrobiia > Acidimicrobiales > Poriferisodalaceae > Poriferisodalis. The sequence goes on from JAJEIW010000156.1 coordinate 2,565, forward strand.
CTTGTTGGGCGACGACGTCGAGTTGGAACGATTGGCGGCGGCGACGATCGTCCACCTGCAGCGAAGCCGAGCGGTCGGTCTCATCGCCGAGCGTTTCCCCGGACGCGTAGCGGTCGGTCCATCGGCGGCAGATCGCTTCGAAGTGGGGTCCGACGATGCCGGAGCGGTAGGTCGCCGTGGCCTCAGACCACACGTGAGGGGCCATGCGGTCTTCGAGCCGGGCGCGGTGGCGGCGATTGATGAGATGGTGAAAGCGGACGATCGGGTCGGCCACTCGGTAGGCCGGCCGGCGCGCCCGCAGCAGGTCGTCTTGGCGGGTCACGAACCCGGCGGTGGTCATGACGTTCATGTGGTGGCCGATCTCGGTCGAGGTCCGCCCGAGCGCCTCTGCGATCCGCTTCGGCGCGGTGCGGCCGTCCGCGATCGCGCCGAGCAGTGAGCAGTAGACAGCTTCGTCGGTGACCCGGGGGTCCTCACGCAGCAGGTAGTCGTCCTCGCGGAACAGGGCATGGGACGGATTGAGCACCGTCGAGCACAGCCACTCGGGCACGTCGTCGAGCCGCGTGGGCACGCCCGTGTCTGCAGTGAGGTCCTTGTAGCCGGCGGCGCCGCCCACCACCGAATCGACGGCGAAGGCCACAGCGGGGTCGTCGATGCCCCAGAAGCCGCGGGCCTTGCGGTAGTCGAAAGCCGCCAGCGGCATATCCAGGGTGGCCCGGCCTCGGAGGGCAGATGTGCCGCTGAGAATGCGCGTCATCACCGACATCGCCGAGCCGCACAGCACGATGCTCACCGGTGCCGACCAGCCGTCGGTCAGCGTGCCGGCTGCTGCTTCGTCCATCAGGGCCTGCACGGCGGTGTCGATCTCGGGCGAAGTCTGCTGGAGGTAGGGGTACTCGTCGATGACCAGCATCTGTGGCGCCGTGTCCGCCGTGCCCAGCAGCGTCACCGCCTGGGTGAGCGCGTCGCTCCAATCTCGCAGCGGTGCCGCAGGCACCCATCGCTGCTGCCGGCCGACGCTGGCAGCGAAGCGGTCCAGCGCCGAGCGTCGTTCCTCCCGCAGTGCCAAGTGGTATACGCCTCCGGTGGCCTCCACCAGCCGCCGCAGCAGGTAGCTCTTGCCGAATCGACGGCGGCCGTACACGATGCCCAACCGCAGCGCCGCGTGCGGTAGCGACGCGAACCGCATCAGATCGGCCCATTCGGCCTCCCGATCGAACAAGCTGTCTGGCTTCACCGCCATCGCCACCTCCCTCTGTCAACGTCGGCCTTACACCCATATGTTGGAAGTCAAATTAGTATAACTCAACTCCATATAAAAATCTCGATGATTCTCCTGTACGGGTGCCCGCTGAATCCGCGAATCGGCAGAGCCGGACGACGCTGAACGCATTCGTTCCAGCCAACGCCTCGCAGAATTGGCAGGGTCTTTGCGCACTGCCGCAACTACCTTGGCCCCACAGCCGCGGCCGGGCCGCGGGAAGCGTGCGACAAGGGCTGATCATGACTTCAGCAGGGGCCGAGAACTCGGCTGCATCGGTGGGCTTGCCGACGGGGTTCGCTTGCCGTGTGGGCAACATCGGCATGAAGGACGACACCGACGATGTGATGGTGCTGGCGGCTGATCGGGTGTCGGCCGCAGCCGGCGTGTTTACCAAGAGCCTGTTCTCGGGGGCCAGCGTGCGCCGCAGCCAGGCCAACGTTGCCGACGGGCGAGCGCAGGCCGTGGTGGTCGTGTCGAAGAACTCCAACGTGGCAACTGGCGAGCAGGGTGAACGAGACGCAGCGAACCTCGCGGAACGGGTCGCGGAACTGGTGGGCTGCGAGCCCGATCAGGTGCTGGTGGGCTCCACTGGCGTGATTGGTGTGCCCTACCCCGAAGGCAAGGTCGACAGCTACTTCGACCGGCTGATCGCCAGCGCCGAGCCAACGCTCGACAGCAACGATGCCGTTGCCGCTGCGACGGCGATCATGACCACCGACACGCATCCCAAGACGGCGAGCGCCTCAGCAGGCGCCGCCATGGTGGTGGGCATCGCGAAGGGCTCGGGAATGATCGAGCCCGATATGGCCACAATGATCTCGGTGATCACCACAGATGCCGGGATCGCTCCCGACCGGCTCGATGCCATGCTGCGCCGGGTCTGCGATGTGACGTTCAACGCGCTCAGCGTCGACACCGACACTTCCACCAGCGACATGGTGGTGATGCTGGCGAACGGCGCGGCCGGGCCGGTCGACGAGGCTGATCTGGAGGCCGCCCTCGGCGCCGTCAGCCTGGACCTCACCCGTCAACTCGCGTTCGACGGCGAGGGTGCCGAGACCCTGATCGTGGTGTCGGCGAACGGCGCCCGTGACGACGCCCAGGCCAAGCGGGTCGCCAAGGCCATCGTGAACTCGCCGCTCGTCAAGACAGCCGTGCACGGCCGCGACCCCAACTGGGGCCGGGTCGCGCTGGCGATCGGCACGTGCAGCGACGAGACCGACATCGACTCCGATCGCGTCAGGATCCGCTTCGGCGATCAAGAGGTGTATCCCACACCGGCAACACCCGAGGCACTTGCCGAACTCGAGGCCTACCTGGCGTCGGACGAGGTGCTGATCTCGGTGGACTTGGGCATTCGTTCCGATGGCGCAGCCGGCTCGTTCACCGTCTACGGCTGCGACCTCACCGACCAGTACGTCCGCATCAACGCCGACTACACGACATGAGCCGACTTGCGCCAATCCAACGTCGTTGGCGCAGCCTGCGCCGACCAACCTGCAACCCGTGAGTCCAGAGTCAATGAGCGCCGAGCCGACGAACCCAGGCGACGATCCGATTCTGGCGCCGCTCAACGCGGGTCAGCGAGCCGCTGTGCTGCATGGCAAAGGCCCGGCGCTGGTAGTGGCCGGGGCAGGTTCGGGCAAGACCCGTGTGCTCAGCCACCGCATCGCCTACCTGCTGGCTCACCGCCACGTCAGCCCTTTCGGCCTGCTGGCGATCACCTTCACCAACAAGGCAGCGGGCGAAATGCGCGAGCGCATCGGCGGCCTCGTCGGCTCGGTGGCGCACCGCATGTGGATCTCCACCTTCCACAGCGCCTGCGCCCGCATTCTGCGCAGTCACGCCGACGTGCTCGGCTACCCGTCTGCGTTCAGCATCTACGACCAGGCCGACTCGCGGCGGCTCACCCGCTACGTCGTGCGAGACCTCGAACTCGATCCCAAGAAGTTCCCAGACCGGACTGTCCACGCCGCGATCTCGACGCTGAAGAACCAGCTCACCACGCCGCCGCAGGCCGCCGACCTCGCCTTGGCCCCCGACAGCGGCAGCCCATTCGCCCGCGAGGTGGCCCGCATCTACTCCGAGTACCAGAAGCGGCTCCGGCGAGCCGGTGCCATGGACTTCGACGATTTGCTGATGCTGGGCGTGGAGCTGCTGGCGAACCACGACGTCGTCGCCGAGCACTACCGGCAGCGTTTCGAGCACATCCTGGTCGACGAGTACCAGGACACGAATCTGGCACAGGTGAGGCTGATCGGGCTGCTTGCCGGTCCTGCCCGGAACGTGTTCGTCGTCGGCGATTCCGACCAGTCGATCTATGCCTTTCGGGGCGCGGACATCACCAACATCCTGGAATTCGGCGCCACCTTCGAAGATCCCTCCACCTACGTGCTGGATCAGAACTACCGCTCCAGCCAGGCCATCCTCGACGCAGCCAATTCGGTGATCCGCAACAACCTCGGACGGCCACCCAAGAACCTGTGGACCGACCAGTCCGGCGGCGCCAAACCGGTGAGTTATCGGGGTGCCGACGCCGACGACGAGGCCCGCTACGTGTGCGCTGAGCTTCGGCGTCTTCACGGCGAGGGTCGGATCGACTGGAGCGACGCAGCGGTCTTCTACCGGTCCAACGCCCAGTCACGCGTCATCGAGGAAGAGCTCGTCGCTAACAATGTGCCGTACCAGGTGATCGGCGGCATCCGCTACTACGACCGCAAGGAGATCAAGGATGCGCTGGCATTCCTGCGGGCCGTAGTGAATCCCGCCGACGAAGTGTCGCTCAAGCGTGTGGTGAACGAACCCGCCCGAGGTGTCGGCGATCGTTCCGTTGCCAAGCTGGACGAAGCAGCCGCCCGCGACGGTGTGTCGCTGAGCGAAGTCATAGATGGTCTTGAAGCAACCGACGTACGGGGGAAAGCCCGTACCGGGTTGTTGCAGTTTCGCGAGATGCTCGCCCGATGCACAGCGCGCATTGCCGAGGGGCCGGCCGCCGTGCTCGAATCGGCGTTGGAGGAATCCGGCTATCTGCCGGATCTGCGGGAAAAGCGCGATGCGCAGCAGCTTCAAGGAGGACGCAGCATCGAGGCCGGTCCTCGGGGGTCAGACGACATACAGGCCGCGGGTCGTATAGAGAATCTCGAGGAACTGCTGGGCCGCGCCGCCGAGTTCGAGTCGTGCGACGAATTCCTGGAGCAAGTGTCACTGGTCAGCGATATCGATGAGATGGGTGATGCCTCACAGGTATCGCTGATGACCCTGCATGCAGCCAAGGGTCTTGAGTTCGACGTGGTGTTCGTGACAGGCCTTGAAGAGGGGGTCTTCCCTCACCATCGCACCTTCGCCGACCCGCTGGAGCTGGAGGAGGAGCGCCGACTGGCCTATGTGGGCATCACCCGGGCCCGCGAGCAGCTCTACCTGACCCACGCGTGGAGCCGGATGCTGCACGGTCAGACCAGCTACAACCCGCCCAGCCGCTTCATTGGAGAGATCCCCGAACAGATGCTGGACGACCGCTCGCCCGACGTGGGCCGTTACGGCTCATCGTGGCGACCGGCCACCAGCGACTGGGGTGCCAACCGCGGCAGCGGTTCGGGCAGCGGCAGCACACATGGAACTGCCAGCGAGTACAGCCAGCTCAGCGAGGCGGAGCTGGCCGGCCGGAGCCAGCCGCGCAGCGATCCCGCCCGCCACGACGACAGCGGGGCGAAGGGCCGAGAGTCGCGGCGCGAGGAGGCCCGCCGCCGGGTGGCCGCCCGGATGGGCGAGCCGAAGCCGGCCCCCTCGGCCGACCTCGGGTACGGCGTCGGCGACGACGTGCTGCATGACCGTTTCGGTGCCGGCGTCGTCCAAGACATACGGCCCGACGGCGACGACTGGGAGGTCACCGTCCACTTTGCCGACCTCGGCAACAAGACCCTCGTCGCCAGCTTCGCCAACCTCCGCCGCATCCGCTCTTGATCGGCCGCGTGGCCGCAGGGCAGATTCAGCTCAGGTGAAAGCGCCAACGGTCAGCGGCACCCAGATCGTCAGCATGAAGCCGGCCATTGTCAGCATCAGCGTTCGCGTCTGTTTGGCGAGCGCCGCGGCGACTGTGGCGTCGACATAGGTCTTGAGTCTCTCTTCGAGCGTGATGAGGGCGGTCTTCAGCGCGTCGATGTCGGTCTTGGTGGCTGTGCGGAGTCCGTCGATGTCTCTTTGGGTGGCGACTTGATCTGCCCCGTCGGGGAGGATGCACTTCATAAGCGTGTTTGCGGGCTGCTCGCCCAGGGTGTTGATGAGCTGCTGCACCATGGCGGTGCGCTCGATCTCGTCGATCGACATGTGGTTCTCCATCACGATAGAGCTTGCCCAATGGGCCGGATTGCAGGAACGAACCGCCACTCAGCAGTGCTGCGGAACCTAGACGAGAGCGCCGGTTGGCCGGCCTGAGTTTCCTGGCGCTGCGACACCAGCGGTCAATCCGGTATCTGATGCGCTCGGCTCCTATGCTCCCCGCCGTGGATCTCTTCGAGTATCAGGGCAAGCAGTTCTTCAAGGGCTACGGCATGCCGGTATCCGACGGCGAAGTCGCCTTCAGCGTCGACGAAGCAGTGGCCGCCGCGGAGCGCTTGGGCACGCCGGTGATGGTGAAGGCGCAGGTGCACACCGGCGGGCGCGGCAAGGCGGGAGGCGTGAAGTTCGCCGCCTCCGTCGACGATGTGCAGAACCACGCGTCCAACATCCTGGGACTCGACATCAACGGCCACATCGTGCGACGGCTGTGGATCGAGAAGGCGTCAGACATCTCCGAGGAGTACTACGCCAGCTTCACGCTGGACCGCTCGGCCAAGAAGCATCTCGGGATGCTGTCGGCCGAAGGGGGAGTGGAGATCGAGACCGTGGCGGCCGAGAATCCCGACGCCATCAGCAAGGTGCTCGTGGACCCCGCCGAGGGACTCACCGAAGAGGCCGCCCGAGCGTGGGTGGAGGGCGCCAACCTCAACCCCGCCGCCACCGATCAGGCCGTCGAGATCCTGCGCAAGCTCTATGTGGCCTACACCGAGGGCGACGCCGACCTCGTCGAGATCAACCCGCTGATCCTCACGCCCGAGGGTCGGGTGCACGTGCTCGACGCCAAGGTGACCCTCGACGCCAACGCCGTGTTCCGCCACGACGACTACGCGCAGTACGACGAGACCCAGCCCCGCGACGAGCGTGAGGAGGCTGCCCACGCCAAGGGCTTGCAGTACGTGGGCTTAGCCGGCAGCGTCGGCGTGATCGCCAACGGCGCCGGGCTGGCCATGAGCACGGTCGACGTGGTGAACCAGGTGGGCGGCAAGCCCGCCAACTTCCTCGACATCGGCGGCGGCGCCAACGCCCAAGTGATGGCCAATGCGCTCGAGGTCATCAACAACGACCCCGACGTGCGGGCCATCTTCATCAACATCTTCGGCGGCATCACCCGGGGCGAGGAAGTGGCCAACGGCATCATCGGGGCGCTCGACGCTGTCGACATCGAGGCGCCGATCGTGCTGCGTCTCGACGGCACCAATGCCGCGGAGGGGCGCGAGATCCTCGCACCGCACCTCAACGAGAAGCTGGTGATGGAACCGACCATGCTCGACGCTGCCCGTCGAGCTGTCGCGATGGCCGCGGCCTGATCACGGGAGCCCGAGATGAGCATCCCCCGAAGGGCAATTCGTTCAGAACATCGTGATGCGGTCACGTCGACCGCGGCAGGAGCGTGACGTGAGCATCTTTGTCAACTCCGACACCAAGGTCGTCTACCAAGGCCTGACCGGCTCGCAGGGCCGCTACTACGGCATGCTGAACCGCGACTACGGCACCAACGTGGTGGCAGGCACCAATCCCCGCAAGGCAGGCACCGACGTCGAGGGCGTGCCGGTGTTCGCCAACTGCACCGAGGCCGTCGCAGCCACGGGCGCCAACGCCTCGTGCATCTTCATCCCCGCGCCCGGCGTGTTTGCCGCCGTGATGGACGCCGCCGAGGCAGGCATCGAGTTCGTTGCCTGCATCACCGAGGGCGTGCCTGCCCACGACGAGGCCCGTTTCTTTAACATGCTGAAGCGCGACTACCCCCACGTCCGGCTGCTGGGCCCGAACTGCCCGGGCATCATCACACCGGGCGAGTGCAACATCGGCATCACTGCAGGCCACATCGCCAAGCCGGGCGGCCCGGTGGGCATCGTCAGCCGGTCGGGCACGCTGACCTACCAGGCGCTGTACGAGCTGCAGCAGAAGGACATCGGCGTCACGACGTGCGTGGGCATCGGCGGCGATCCCGTGCCGGGCACCTCGTTCATCGACTGTCTCGATGCGTTCGAAGCCGATCCCGACACCAAGGCCGTGATGATGATCGGCGAGATCGGCGGCTCGGCCGAGGAAGAGGCCGCCGCGTTCATCAAGCACCACATGTCCAAGCCGGTGTCGAGCTACATCGCCGGCGTGACCGCACCTCCAGGCAAGAAGATGGGCCATGCCGGTGCCATCGTCTCGGGCGGCAAGGGCACTGCTGCGGCCAAGATGGACGCGCTGCGCGACGCCGGCGTGCGAGTTGGGCTGAACCCGACTGAGGCCGGCGAGCTCATGGCCGAGATCGTCGCCGGGCTCTAGGCGCGCCCGCGCAGAGTTCCCTGCCGCCTCCGCAGCTATGACGTCCGCGCCTCACCGACGGAGCCGCTGCTGATCGTCGCAATCACGCTGGCGTAGATCCTGAGCAGCGCTGCGGCGTGAGCCTCAGGGCCGAACGGTGCCGGCGCCACGGCGCTGGTCGAGGACCCCGCATCGAGATCTGTTCGCAGCGCCTTGGCGAGCGCTGCCGACAGCGCCTCGGCGTTGTCGGGCGGGGCCAAGCAGCCGTTCACGCCGTCGGTAATGAATTGGGGTGCCGCGCCGACTGCGGTGGCGACCACGGGTCGGCCTGCAGCGAGGGCTTCCGCGGTGATCATGCCGAAGCCTTCGCGGCGGCTCGGCACGCACACGAGACGGGCACGCCGGTACCAGTCGCCGATGTCGCCGGGGGGCACGGCGCCGGCGAACTCCACGTTCACGCCGCGCCGGAGTGCCAGCGCTTCGAGCAGCGCCCGGTTCGATCCGTCGCCCACGATGACGACCTCCGGTCGCTGGTCCGCATCCATCTGCGCCACGGCCTCGATCAGCACGTCGAAGCCCTTCTCGGCCATAAGGCGCCCGACGGCCACGACCGGTCCGTTGGGCGGAACAGGCGAGCTGGGTCCGAGCCGGTCGGTTCCCACCGGCATCGACACCACCTGCAGAAGCGGTGCAGATGGCCGTATCGCTCGCTCGGTGTCGGGCAGCGGTCGCAGAGCCCTCAATCGCGTTCGGGGTCGCGTGGCATCGGTGTCGTCGGCGCGAGACCGGGGAAGCCGCCCATGGCGTCGCTGCACCAGCGACGACGCCCAGTCACGCAGGTCCTCCGACACCGTGAGCACTGCGCCTGCACGGCGCAGCACCCGGCGTGCCAGCCATCGGTGGACTGCGTATGTGGTGACAGCGGCATCCGAACCGTGAATGTGCACCAAGCTGGACACTCGCCGGCCAGCGAGTGTCGCGGCCGCCACGGCCACGAGCCCACACGGGAACCACCAGTGGCCGTGTACCGCAGCGCCGTCACCCGAACGGCGGCGTGCCTGCGGGGCTGCGACCAGTGTCAACCGGGCGATCATCGGGACGACCCACAGCGCTGACAGCCCGGAGAACACCCGGTAGCTCTCGCCCAGCGCCACTCGCGCTTCGATCCGGCGAGGGGCGAATCGCACCCTGCGCACCTCGATGCCGTCCACCACATGGCGGCTCGGTGCGTCAGGGTGAGCGGGACACACCACGGTCACCTCGGCACCCGCACCGGTCAGCGCCCGTGCGTGATCGAGCAGGAACGGCTTGTGGTGATCGTCCAGCGAGGTCGGAAACCCCGGCGCAACCAACACCACACGCACCCGCCCAGTCTCGCAGCGGTCCTGCTTGGAGCCGTTCCGTCGACGCTCCGGGTGGCTCGCTGGGACCCCGGTACGCTCGGCGGGATGCCGGCCGGGTGCCAGAAGTGCCGGGGACGCCGGACATGGCTGATGCGCAGCATCACAGGCGTGCAGTCGTGACGGGGTCGGACGGCGGCATCGGCGACCGGCAACGATCCGGCACCGCCGTGAGGTGGGCGCTGGGGTTGGCGACTGCGGCGATGATCGTCTGGCTCGCCGTCCGGTACTGGGACGACCTTCGCCAGATCGACCTTCAGGTGGATGCCGTCGGGCTGCTGGCCGCCGTCATCGTGTCGATGACCGCCACGTGGTGCCTGGCGCTCGGCTGGCGGGAGCTCATCGGCGGCTATGGCACGCCGCTGGCGCAAGGCCCGGCGCTGCGCATCTGGATGCTGTCCCAGGCAACGCGCTACCTGCCGACCGGGCTGGCACCGGTCGTCGCCCGGGCCGGCCTGGCAGCCCCGCTAGGCGTGAACCGTGCCGCCGCTGGGGCGTCGGTGATCGTCGAGACCGCCACGCTCGTCGGCTGGTCCGCTGTGTTCGCCGCGCTGTGGGCGCCAGCCGACTGGCTGGGCACCGCTGGTGGCTGGCTCGCCCGTGTCGTGATCGGCGTGAGCGCAGCCGCCGGTTTGGTGACGCTGCCATGGACGCTTGCGGGCGCTGGGGGCTGGTGGCGCCGCATCGACGGGCTGATGCGGCGGGCGGCAGTGCTGCGATGGCTCTCGGGACGCGTTCCTCCCGACGCGCTCAGCGCCGAGCGGCCAGCCGTCTGGCGAGCGGTATTCATCTACGGACTGGCAGTGGCACAACGCCTCATGGCCGCGGCAATGCTGGCCGCAGCGCTGCTTGCCGTCGGCGTCGATGACATCTGGCTGATCGCCGGCGCCACCGCCGCCGGCATCGTCGTCGGCATGGTCGGCATCACACCGGCGGGGCTGGGCGTGCGCGAGGTCGTCGTTGCGGCCCTGCTGGCCGAGCGCTTCGGAGTCGGCGACGCAGCGGCGTTCGCGATCGCCGTGCGGGTGCTGGAGTTCGCCCACGAACTGGTGCTGCTCCCCCTTGCGGCAATGTCAGGACGCAAGCCGGCTGTCGTCGACGACAACGTCGGCTGAGCGGACCGGAGTCCGGCGCGGCAGGCTGTAGCGGTGCCGCAACGGAACCTGAGCGCCGCAGACACGAGCGAGGCGCCTGACGTCGACCTGGACGACTTCGGGCTGTTCGACCCCACAATCCAGCAGTGCCCGCATGCCTACTACGCCAAGATGCAGCAGGAGGCTCCGGTCTTTGCGGCTGCCACGCCGGGTGCAGAGCTGTACCTGATCACCCGCTACGACGATGTCGTCGAAGTGGTCCGCGACACCGACACGTTCTCCTCCCAGTTCGACACCAGCAGCCACATGAGCAGCGAGCTGGCGAAGCGCATGGCCGACCTGTACCGCATCGAGGGCGGCTACCCGCCCGTGCGGACCATGCTGACCGCCGACCCGCCGGCGCACACCCGCTTCCGGCGCCTGATCAGCAAGGCGTTCACACCCAAGGTCATCGCCGATCTCGAGCCGACGATCCGCGACATCACCACCGGGCTGATCGACGCGATGCTGGCCGCAACGGCTGACGGCTCATCGCTCGATTTCGTGGAGGCGTTCGCCGTGCCGCTGCCGGTCACGGTGATCGCGAAGGCGCTGAACGTTCCCGATGACCGGCTCGCCGACTTCAAGCGCTGGAGCGATGCCTCCATCGCCGGCATCGGCACCAACATCAGCATCGAAGAGCGGCTCGACGCCGAACGCGAGGTGATCGAGTTCCAGAAGTACTTCGCCCACCAACTTGAGAGCCGCGAGACATCACCGCAGGACGACCTGCTGACGAACTTGCTCAACGCTCGGATCAACCGGGACGAAGACGGCATCGGCGACGCCGAGGCTGATCACCTGACGATGGCCGAGATGCTCAGCATCATCCAACAGCTGCTGGTCGCCGGCAACGAGACCACGACGAAGATGCTCACCGAGATGATGCGCCTGCTGGGCGAGCATCCCGGCGAGTGGCAGCACTTGCGTGAGGATCCCGAGCGCGCCCGATCGATCACTGAGGAGACGCTGCGAATATCGACGCCGGTCCAAGGCATGTTCAGAGTGGTGCGCCATGACACGACCGTCGCGGGGGTCGACATCCCCGCCGGTGCCCGAGTGGTGGCGATGTACTCGGCCGCGAATCGTGACCCGAGCGTGTTCGACGGGCCGCAGTCATTCTGCCCAGAGCGCGACGGGGCCACAGATCATCTGGCGTTCGGCCGGGGCATCCACTACTGCGTCGGGGCGGCCTTGGCGCGGCTCGAAGGCAAGGTGGCCCTTGAAGAGCTGGCCCGCCGCCTGTCGTCGTTCGAGCTGGACGCCGCCAATACGTTCGAGTACTACCCCAGCTTCATGCTGCGGGGGCTCAAGCGGCTCGACGTGAACCTGACGGCCGCCTAGCGGCAACCCCGGCTCAGCTCTCAGCAGCCGCTCCGGGGCCGCGCCGGATGGGACGGCGCGCAAATTGCGGAGGGACGCGGGTTGCCTCAGCCTATGCCGTCGGCGAGCACCGCCCGGCCGTTCGTGGTCGCGCCGAGACGGATGCCCACGACGGCCTGGTAGTCGTCCGACTCGTACGCGGCCCGGGCAGCCTCCATCGTGGGGTATTCGATGACGACCGTCTGTGCTCCGGCGTCGCCCTCTTTGATCACCGACGCCGGGTCGAGCACGAGGAGCTTGCCGCCTCCCGCCATGATGGGCGCGGCGCCACGCTGGTATTCCTTGTACTTGTCCGGGTCGACGACGTCGTAGTTCGCAATGAGATACGCAGGCATCCGCCCGGTCTAGCAGGCCATGCAGTTCGTCGCCGGGTGTCACTACGGTGAGCGAGAGCGCGAAGCACACAAGCCGACCGGCGCTGCCGCCGGTCGCCACCGACGCTGCCGAACGGAGTCACGCCATGGCTGAGCAATCGTCGGAAGCCCATCCCGAGGAGAACTACGAAGACGTCACGGTGTACGACCTCGACGCCGATGTCGAGGAAGAGCTGCTGCTGGCGCACAACGAGTGCACCTTCATCTGGGCGAACCGTGAGGGCTGGCCCGTCGGCGTGATCATGTCGTACGTCTGGCGCGATGGCCGCTTCTGGCTGACGGCATCGAGCCAGCGGGCGCGCATCAGTGCTGTGCGACGTGACCCGCGGGTGTGCGTCGTGGTCACCAGCACGGGCTCGCCGATGCCACGCAACAAGGCGATCACGTGGAAGGGCACCTGCACGGTTCACGACGACGCCGAGACCAAGGCGTGGTTCTACCCGGCCCTCGCCGCGGCGCTGTGGCCTGGCAACGAAGCGGGCCAGGCCTCGTTCGTCTCGTTCCTGGACTCGCCCCGGCGGGTGATCCTCGAGGTGGAGCCGACCCAGCGCATCGGCTACGACGGCTCGAAGATGGCCAAGGCCACGGCCGACTGGCTCGCCACGCGCAGCTAGCGCTGACTGTGCTGTTGCTTCCAGCTAGCGCTGGCTGTGCTTTTGCTTCCAGCTAACGCTGGAAGGACACCTCAGCACCAACAAAGAGCTGGGCGAAGTCGTCGTCGGACTCGGCGGCCACGAGGCGATCTACCCAGCCGTGGAAGCGCTGACCGCCGGCCTCGTTGCGACCGAAGAAGAACTCGGTCTTGGCCCCGGTCTTCACCGCCCGCTGGATCCGGTTGCCGTTGTAGTAGTCCTCGTCGCGCACCACGTGCAGCAGGAAGGCCTTC
>JAJEIW010000111.1 GCA_022828045.1 Acidimicrobiia bacterium
GGTCGAAGCGGGTGAACTCAGATTCGGGCCCGGAGGTGGGAGGGTGGACCAGGTGATGCGCCAGATCCCCGATCATTTCCACGCCCATTACCGCGACGCCGATTGGATGTCCCGCCGCTGGATGGAGCCGCCGAGCCGCTACACCGGCGTCGGCACGCCGCGGGAAACCCGATGAGCCATCGTGCCACACCATGCGGTGCTCGCTCCCGACGGTTCGTCCGGGTGCGGGCGATACGAGTGTCGGTCGCGCTGGCGCTCATCGTCGCGCTCGTGCTGGCGAGTTGCGGCGGCGGCGATGCCGCCGAAGTTGATCTGGAGCGGCTAGAGCAGGCGTTCGCCAGCGCGGATGTGGCGCTCGGCAGCGAGGTGTTCGGCGACAGCTGCTCGGTGTGCCACGGCAGCGACGGCAGCGGTGGCGTGGGTGCCGCACTCGGCGGTGTCGATGAACGCCTGACCGTTCGCGACCATCTGGCGGTGGTGTGGACCGGTCGAGGATCGATGCCCCCGTTCAGCGGGATCCTGACCGACGCCGAGATCGCCGCCGTGGTGGCCTACCAGCGGAGCACCTTCGGCGATGAGCGGTAGCTTCGCCGCAGTGAGTGACGCAGTGAACGACTCAGCGAGCGAGTCTGATTTTCCGAGTCCCGACGAGCTACTGCCGCACCGGGCACCGTTCTTGTTGGTGGATGAGATCGTCGAGCTCGAGCCCGGCGAGCGCTGTGTGGCGCACTGGCACCTCACCGGAGACGAAGCGTTCTTCGCTGGTCACTTCCCGGGCCGCCCCACGCTGCCCGGAGTGCTGATGGTTGAGGCTCTCGCCCAGACCGTCGGCCTCGCCGCGGCTTCGGCATCGTCGCTCGAAGGCAAGCTGGCACTCTTCGGAGGCATCGACAAGGCCCGCTTCCGCCGCCAGGTCACCCCAGGCGAGACGCTGCGCCTAGAAGCCACGATCGATCGCCTGTCCGCCCGAGCCGGCAGAGCCTCGGGGACAGCCAGCGTCGAAGGCCAAACCGCCTGCGAAGCCTCGATGATGTTCCTCATCGCCGACGCCAACGACCTCGACTGAGTCCGCCGCAAGGCCCTTGCGGCACAGGGCCTTCTTGCCGTTTTCAACCTCAACACAGCGTGAAATTGGCGCATTTGCGCAGGTCGCGCGAGGCTTTGGGGATGCTCCGCGAAGTCGGCGACGACTTCCAGGCTGACGCAGTTCGGCAGGGCACCGCGTTCGAACAGCAGGCCAAGGCCTACTTGGGCGCGCTCGGGTTCGAGCTTCACGGCAGGCAGAAGTTCACCGACATCGGCTGCGAGGTCGATGACGTTGCCGAGGCGCCCAACGGCGAGCTCGTGTACTTCGAATACAAAGGCTCCTTCAAGGGGCAGCGACCAGGAATGCACCGCACAGACACGGTCAAGAAGGCACTGCTGACCGGGTTCTTGCTGCGCTCCATCGGTGACGACACTCCGTACTACGTATTGACCTCGCACCTGCCCGAGGGCGGTGCAGCTCAGCGGATGATCGACACAGCGGTGAGCGCAAAGGCGGTGTCAGGCGTGCTGGAACTGAACGACCCAGCAGCGAGCCAGACGCTCCGGGAAAGGTTCGGTCCACCTGCAAAGCCCCGTGTCGGCCCCGAAAGAACCTGGCAACCAGCCCTGCCAATAGCCCGCCGCGCCTAGTGCTGTGGCTGGGCGCATCTTCGATACCGTCGGCATTCGTGTCGGATAGCGAATTGGACATCGACAGGTTTCGTCGTTGGGTGCTCGGAGATCTGGTTGACAACCGGAACCGAGGCCTGTTTGCGGAATGGCTCGTGGGCGAAGCGCTCGGTGTGATCGATGAACGGACGCCTCGACGGGAGTGGGATGCCTACGACTTGATGTACCGCGAGACGAAGATCGAGGTCAAGGCGTCAGGACGCAGCCAGAGCTGGAGTCAGGCACAGCCTTCGACGATTCGATTCGGCGTCGAGCAGAAGTTGAGTTCTTGGACAGCCGCGAGCGACGAGTGGATCCCGCACGGTCAACCGATGCACTTCGCCGATGTGTACGTCTTCTGCGTGCACGAGCCTGAACTGGCTACCAATGAGAATGTTGCCGATGCCGATCATTGGACGTTTTGGGTTGTCCCTACAGATGTGCTGGACCAGGAACTTGGCCCGCAGAAATCGCTCGGCACTCGCACTCTCGACCGTCTCACCTCATCCGTGGCGTGGTCCGGCATTCGAGCGAGGGTCGACGAATGCGTGCGCTTACGACAGAGCATCTGACCTGGCCGCCAGAGCGGTCTCCCTAGGTTCCCGATGGCCTGTCTCTCGCTGCTCGGCACTTCAGTGCTGCGTGCGACCAGCTTCAACGATGGCAGTCACGGTCTTGCGGCCGAGGCCGGACACTTTGGCGAGCTGGCGCAGTGACGCGCCCGACCGGTGAGCAACCCGGATCATGTCGTCGCGGATCTCTGCTTCCTTGTGTGCTCGTTCGGCGCTGAGACCCACCACTGCAAGCGCTGCCGCGACCTCACCATCGAGTTCTTCGCAGTACTTGTTCATCGCCGCCCGGGCGGCTGACACGTCAGCTTCGGTGTAGCTCATTCATCACCCCGCAGTTCCGTCGTCGGCTTGCAGGGTGAGGTCTCGGACATAGAGGATGCGCCAATAGGTGGGGTCATTGGGGTTGCCAGCGGTCTCGGTGGTCGATGAGTTTGATGGTGATGATCAAGGCGACGGCGAGGGCGATCTGCGCGAGGCGGTGCTGGGGTTTGCGGTCGGTGTTGCGGCGTAG
>JAJEIW010000105.1 GCA_022828045.1 Acidimicrobiia bacterium
CATCGCCGCCTCACCGGCAGCATCGCTCGCCGGCACAGCCGGCATGTCAAGATCAGTCACAGACATGATCCTCCCCGGCCCACAGCCCACGGCTGCGGACCATCAGACCACACCCGATACACAAAATTCCTGACAGGCCCCATTCGCCGCTGCGCTTCCCCGGTGCATCGGTGTGCCGGCAAGACTTGTCGCAGGCAGCCGAATCAGTCGCGCCAGGTGATCGACCTCGACGACGCGAAATCTGAACACAAGCAGACGGGTCGTGCGAAGCAGGTGAGTCACGGAGCACCAGGGGCGGCCCGGTGCCGGTGTGCGGCACCGTCAACTCATTCCTCCCCGTCTTGCCGGCTCTGCCGGGCATGGCGGGGTTATCTCATGTCGGCGTGCCTACTTCGCGGCAAGCCAGTGCTCGCAGGGGCGATACTGGATCGGTGACGGTGCGTGTCGAGGTGCGGCCCGAATTGCTGCGCTGGGCTCGTGTGCGCTCGGGCATCAGCGACGACGTGTGGGCTGCGCGCTTTCCTCGCTTTGAGGCGTGGGTCTCGGGCGACACGCTGCCGACGTTGCGTCAGCTGCAGGAGTTTGCTCAACGAACGTACACACCGGTCGGGTTCTTGCTGCTGGACGAGCCGCCCAACGAGGAAGTGCCAATCGCCGACTTCCGGACAGTCGGCGACCGAACGCCGCAGGGCGCGGTGACGGCAGACCTGCTTGATGTCATCTACCTCTGCCAGGCCCGCCAGGAGTGGTACCGCGATCACCAGCTTCTGAGCGGCGAGGCACCGCTGGATTTCGTCGGCTCGGCCACGGCGCAGACCTCCCCGGCCGAGGCCTCCGCAGCCATGCGTGAGCGGCTGGGGTGGTCGGCGCAGCAGCGCGGACGGGTGCGCAGTGTGGATGATGCTGTGGCGGCGCTGCGCGAGTCCGCCGAGCGGGTGGGCGTACTCGTCATGATCAGCGGGATCGTCGGCGCCAATACCCACCGCAAGCTCGACCCCGAACAGTTCCGCGGTTTCGCCCTGGCCGACCCCTATGCGCCGCTGGTGTTCGTCAATGGCGCTGATTCCAAGGCCGCGCAGCTGTTCACCCTCGCTCACGAATTGGCGCATGTGTGGCTCGGTTCGTCTGCGCTGTTCGACGTGGAGCCTGCCTCGGCTCGCAGGTTCGACTCGGAACGCTGGGCCAATCAGGCCGCCGCCGAGTTGCTGGTGCCCATGAGCGAATTCGTTGCGGCTTTCGATGTGAAGGGTGAACGACGTGCTCAGATGCGGTTCCTCGCCCGCCGATTTCGCGTGTCGCCTCAAGTCGTGCTTGTACGGATGCGCGAAGCCGGTGCGCTCACCTGGGATGAGTTCATGATCGAGCTGCGCACAGAGAAGCAGCGGGTCGCGGCTCTCGCTGCAGAGCGTGCCAGCCGAGGGAACTTCTACAACACGAAACCCGTCCAAGTCGGCAAGCGTTTTGCCAAGGAACTCATCGCCAGCACCTTTGAGGGCCGCACGACCTACGCCGAAGCCTTTCGCCTGCTGGGCATCAAGAAGACATCGACGCTCGAAGGCCTCGCACACCAACTCGAGGTCTTGTAGTGGCGTACCTCATCGACGCGGACGTCTTCATCCGGGCCAAGAACGAGCACTACGGGTTCGAGCTCTGTCCCGGATTCTGGGACTGGCTGGAACGGATGCACGCGAGCGACGTAGCCCACAGCGTCGACGCGGTGTACACAGAACTCACTGCAGGCGACGACGACCTCGCGCGATGGGCGGCAGATCACCGTTCGTTCTTCCTGCCGCTCACCGCGGCCGAACTTGCTGCGGTAGCGGCATTGAACCGCTGGGCCAACGACTCGACGCACTACGAACCGTCAGCAAAGGCCGAGTTCGCTCGATCTGCGGATTCGTTCCTGATCGGGCACGCGCTCGCTGGAGGCCACGTTGTGGTTACCCATGAGACGGTCAACGACAGCCGGCGCAGAATCAAGATTCCCAACGCTGCCGCTGCGCACAATGTGCGCGTGGTGAATCCGTTTCAGATGCTCAAGGCGGAGGGTGCTCAGTTCGTGCTCGGCTCGCAATCGCGACAGCTTCGCTTCAGCGATCTCGGAGCGGGGTCGTGACAACAGAGATCCAATGCGGCAAATGGCCCGCCTCGGATGCGAGCGAGGAAATGGCGCTCGCGCAACGACTGAGAGAAGCGCGCGAGTACATCGGCTTGCTGCAAGAGGACGTAGCGGCTGTGCTGGACATCCCGAGGGCGAGCGTGTCCGCGTTCGAGTCGGGCGAGCGGCGCGTGTCGTCGCTCGAGCTTCGGCGCCTGGGGCGTCTGTACCGGCGGCCTGTGGCTTGGCTGCTCAACGAAGAAGGCGCCGAATTCGAAGTCGATGTGCCCCTGCGCCGGGCCACCGAGGCGTTGTCGGATCACGACAAGAAGCAGGTGCTGCGCTTCGCCGAGTTCCTCGCCGGCGCAGGACGGCCCGGCCCCGCCCGAGCCGAGCGAACGGAGTAGTCCGTGGCCTTCGGACAGAACCTCCCGCAGCGTCCGCCTCGGAACTGTCCTCAGGCGGCACCTGGTGCCGAGACCCAAGCCCAAGACCCGGCGCTCACGAGGCTCGGCCGAGTCGCCGGTTCCCCTCGACTGTGATCGCCGACTATGCGGATCCGGCGCAGTAGGAAGAGCAACATGACGCAGACACTCGACAACGATCTTCGACAGCAACTGGCTCGATCACGGGCGATCAGGATCCGCCCGGGGTTGAACAGGCCCGACGACCCGCGCGAGTTCGGGCGCCGAGTCGCACGCGAGATCTTTGAGCGCTATGTGAAGTCACGCGACCGCACAGAGGACGCCGAAAAGCGCTGACGCGACCCCCACCTCACGGTTGCCCTTGGAGTCGTGAGTGAGCCCTGCGTTGGGCTGACCGGCTTCTCGTCCTGCGGGGCCGGCTGCGCTGCACTATTCCGCTAGCAGGATGCGGTTCGCCTCGGCGCGTGCTGCTCGAAGCGGAATCAGCAGGTCTTCGCTGCACCCTGCGGGTGCGGATCCGTCCTCGTCCTTGCGCGACTCAATCTCCGCCAGATGCTGATGGAGTCTCGCCTTGGTGCTGGATATGTCGGGCAGAGAGTTCACGATGCGTCAGTTGTGATGCCGGAGCCTGGGTAGTACCGGGGTGCCACGAGGATCAGGTTCGCACAGTCGTCGCATGCGGACTGCGCATAGCCTCAGCGTCGATGGCGAAGCGTGGGTTGCTCGGATGACGAACGGCACCATTCAGCGGGTTGAGCCGTCGTATTGGCGATCAGTGCGTCGGGCATGGGGGAGATTCCCGGAATTCCGCAGCCGTGCCGAGTGGTGCGCATGGCATCTGGCGGCTGCGGCGGTGCCCTGAATGATCGTGCCGTGGTCCAGGTACTGGACCTCCATAGGTCTGCTCGGTGCATTCGCCCTGCTGGGTGTGTATTGGGTGATGGCGTCGTTGGCCGGAGGCTGGTGGCTGCATGCTGGACGCGAGCGCTTCCCGCTGAGTCCCGAGGCGGTAGAGCGCATCAAGGCACGCGAGGCCCGCAAGCAGGCGAGAGACGAGCGTCGTGCTGAGCAGCGGCGAGGCACTGTCTGACCGATCAGCGTCATGTGCGCAAGGTGGGGCAGAATTCGCAGTGGCCAGTTGGTTTGTGATGTGACCGCGGGAGGTCGGCATTGGAGACTACTACCGCGTATGCACCTGCGTCCTCGTTGGGGTGGCTGGATCTTGACCGTGCGGCGAGCGAGCGGGTCGGTGAGCTGCTGCGGGCGCTTGAGGAGCCGGGAACGCTTGATGTGCTGGGGCTGGGCACCGTGCGGGATGCGTTTTCGGGGATGCTCAACCCAGGGACATCGACCATTCAGACCAGGCTCCGTTACTTCCTCTTCATCCCTTGGATTTGCGCCAGGCTCGAAGCGGAGCGCGTGCCTCCAGCGGATTTCTCGCGCAGGCTGCGCGACGACGAGGCACGGCTGATCGACTGCCTCCGTCATCTCGGGCACAACCAAGGCGTCATTGGCTACGCCGCCGGCCGGAACCTCAAACGCATGCCGAGTGATGCCTATTGGGGAGGCCTCTGGACTTGGGGTCTGCGGCAGCTCGATCTCAGCATTTCTGAGTACGGCCAGCGTGTAGCGGCGCTCGGGAGGACACGGCCCGAGCGAGACGACGACGGCAACGCGATGACGCGAAACGTTTCGATGTGGACGTCGTTGCCAGAGCCTCCGGACGACTTCTTGGAAGCAGAGATCACCTTCGACCTCACCCAGGAGGAGGCGCAGGTGCTGGTGGACTACATCCGCCGGCACCACGAAGGCACGCTGCTGGCCGTGCTGTGTGCAACACCGGAAGTAGCAGCCAGTGTCGATTACCCCTGGGAATTGCCGACGTACGGAATGCCGGGCCAGCTCGTCGAGACCCTCGGCCACGCCCAGAACTTCTCCGAGCTGACCGCCGGGCCCCAGCACGTCTACAACATGCTCCTGGCGCGTCGGGCCCGAGAAGAATTCGGCTGGGAAACCGGTGATCTCGAAGATCGCGAACTCGGCCACCTGGAAGCGTGGTCAGAGCGGATCGGCAAGCGCCTCGACGACGTCCGCGCTTGGGCAGCAGACCTGCCGAGATTCTGGACGCTCCTCGCTGAGCATCACATCAGCTACAGCGCCCAAGAATTCGTGAACGCCATCGTCACCCGGGCGGCGGACGATCCCGAGGGATTCGCCGAAGACCGGGAGGTTCACAAACTCATCGGCAAGCGTGAGCTTCGCTTGAAATCGAAACGGGCACGACTGGCACACCGAGCCGCGTTGGAGAACTGGAACGGCGTCGGTGTCGGCGGCCAGTTCGATTACCGCTGGGGCATCACGAAGTCATTTCTGGCCGACATCGCCGACGGACTGCGGACAGGCAGCTGATGCTGCAACCCACCAACCGCCTGACGCTCATCGACGCGATGCGTCCGCCGGCGGGCTTCCGCATCGAATCGGCGATGGCCGTCACCTTCACGCTCGACCTTCGAGCACTGCTGGCCGCACCGGCGGCGTTCGCGCTCACCGGTCCCGATGGCACCGTCGCCGGTAGCGACCAGCTCGAGCCCATCGAACTGCTGCACGCCCTGCGCTCCCACGCCGACAAGATCACCGTGTTCAGCCAGGTCGGCCATATCGCCCTGCCTCCTTCTCGACGGGTATTCGCATTCCTCGAAGGTGCGGTCATTCCGGTGCATGGGCCGCTCGGCGGCATCGTGCATCCCAAGGTGTGGGTGCTGCGCTACGAGTCGCGTGAAGCACTGCTGGACGGCCAGAGCCAACAACAGCGCCTGCGGGTGCTCGTCGCCAGCAGGAACCTCACGTTCGACACCAGTTGGGACACCGTCCTCCGACTCGACGAGCATCCGGATACGAGCGGTGTGCGGCTTGAACCGGTCGGGGAGCTGTTCGAAGGCTTGCTTGACGCCGCTGTCGGTCCCCCGCCGACGAGGTACACCGGCAGCGCGTCGACTCGCTCGCAGCAGCGCTGCGGACAGCAACGTTCGCGTTGCCCGACGGCGTGGACGACCTGCGAGTGCATGTGCTGGGCCTCGGCCGACCGGGTTTGTCGCCGACGGGTTCACCTTTGCCGCATGACGCCGAACGCTCGCTGGTCATCTCGCCGTTCGTGAGCGACGGGTTCTTCGAATCAGTGCACCCGTATCCGATCGGCGAGTTGGTCGCCAGAGAGGAATCGCTCGATTCGCTGAAGAAGGGCACCCTCGCCAACGTCGGCACTACGTACTCGTTTGACGACGGCAGCGCGGTCGACCTCGACGCCACCGAGGATCAGTTGTCGCCGCACGACCCGGGCCGTCCGCTCGTCGGCCTGCACGCCAAGGTCTTCGCTTTCGAGCGCGAGGGCCGGGCGCGCCTCTTCGTGGGTTCAGCAAATGCGACCTGGTCGGCATTCCACAGGAGCGTGGAGATCCTCGTCGAGTTGACCGGTTCGACAGCAGCGCTCGGCATCGACCGGCTGTGCGACGGCAACGACGACGAGCCCGGGCTGCGGCAGTGGTTCATCATGTATCGACCATCCGATCCGCCGCCGGACGGACCATCGCCACTCGACGATGCGCGCCAGTCAATTGCACGGCTTCCGATGGAGGGGATCGTCGAACCGAGCGGCGACGAATGGGCCGTCACCTACCGGTCAGAGCAGCCGCTGCCGACGCTGGATGACGTGACTGTCCACTGCTGGCCGCTCGCGTCTCCGGGGAATCGACGCTCAGTTGCCGGAGGCAGTGCCTTCGAGGAGCGATTCGAGACCAGTCTCGAAGCCCTCAGCGGTTTTCTGGCCTTTGAGCTCGCTCACGTTGACGGCATCAAGACCGAGTTCGTAGTACCGGTCACGCTGACCGGCGTGCCGGAGCACCGTGACCGGTTCCTGCTGCGCACGCTGGTCGGGAACGCCGAGCGTTTCTTGCGGTACCTGCTGGCGCTGCTCGACGAAGACTCGGGTCACATGGAACTGCTGGACGCCGTCGAGCGAGCCAGCGCCGACGCTGCGGGTGACG
Source organism: Acidimicrobiia bacterium (assembly GCA_022828045.1). Taxonomy (GTDB): domain Bacteria; phylum Actinomycetota; class Acidimicrobiia; order Acidimicrobiales; family Poriferisodalaceae; genus Poriferisodalis. The sequence continues at coordinate 6,564 of JAJEIW010000105.1, forward strand.
GGCAAGGCCTGGTCAGCCTCCCAGTGCTGGAGAAGCTGCTGCGAACCATGCGCCGAGACCCGGCGAAGCTGGCAAGCCTCCACCCCCTCGTGTCAGACCTCGCGGCCGACGATGCGTTGCCGCCGGGCTTTGCCGAACTCTGGAATGCGATCTTCGATGCAGCGATCGCTGGAGCCGCCGAAGGAGCAGCAGTCCGATGACCGGCAATCACGTCGATGTCGAAGCAGTCCTCGGCGACTTGAAGGACTTCCAGCAGCGGACCGCTCGTTGGACCTTCCAGCGGATGTTCGACAATCACGATCCGGCCTACCGGTTCTTGGTCGCTGACGAAGTCGGTCTCGGCAAGACCCACATCGCCAAGGGCGTGATCGCACAGGTCATCGAGCATCTCGGCCGCATCGGCGACACACGCCACGACATCGTCTACGTCTGCTCGAACGCGGCCATCGCCCGCCAGAACCTGCGCAAGCTCGTCCCCAAGGGCATCGAGCCGCTCGAAGACGTCGGCCGCCTCGCCATGCTCCCGCTCACTGCGCTCAACGAGGGCAACAGCAGGCAACCAGGCATCAACCTCATAGCGATAACGCCCGGCACGTCGCTGAAGTTCGGACGCAGCACCGGCAGATTCGAGGAGCGCTGCTTGGCCTACACGTTCCTGCGAGCGCACTGGGGCGCCGCGGCCGACAGCGACGCAGCTCGATGGATCTTCTGGGAAGGCATCACGGCCGGAGATCGTCACGCACGCGACGCGCGCCTGCGCTCGTGGGAGCGCTGGTATCGGCCGAAGATCACCGGTTCGCTCGAAGCCTTTGCCAAGGAGCTGGCCGAGGTGGAGAAGTCACGCCGTCGCCACGGCAAACCCACGCTGCGCACGCTCTTCGACCGGCTGGTCGACGGGTTGAAGTGGAAGCGGTCTTTCCCCGACGAACTGTGGGACGACCGCAGGGTGCTGATCGGCGAGGTTCGCCGCATTCTGGCGATCGTCGGCATCGCAGCGCTCGAGCCCGATCTCGTGGTGTTGGACGAGTTCCAGCGCTTCAAGGACCTGCTGCGACCCGATCCGGACAACTTCGCCGCCGAGCTGGCGCACCGATTGTTCGACTACAAGGACAGCGCCACCGGTCGCCTCACACGGACGCTGCTGCTTTCGGCCACCCCGTACCGCATGTACACGACTGCCGACGAGATCGACAGCGACCACTACGCGGATTTCCTCGACACGTGCCAGTTCCTGTTCCAAGACGAGGAGCGCGTCGAACGGCTGAGGCACCGCTTCGCAAGCCTCCGCTCTGCACTCACATCGGCGGAATCGCTTCCGAGCGCCGAAGCGATCTGCACCGACATCAGCTCAGACCTCCGCAAGGTGATGGCGCGGACGGAACGGCTCGCAGCCACACCGAGCCGTGACGGGATGCTGGCCGAACATGAGGCTCAGGTGACGGTGGCGCCCGACGATCTGCGTGCGTATCTGCGCATCGGCAATCTCGCGGAGACGGTCGAGCATCACGAGCCAACCGAGTACTGGAAGTCGGGCCCGTACCTCGTCAACTTCATGGAGCAGTACAAGCTGAAAGAAGCCGTCCGGCAAGCCGCAGCCGACGGCCGACTCGCCGACGAGGACCGGCTCGACCCTGGCCCCGGCTTGTTGAGCTGGGAGGACGTCGAGGCGTATAGGCGCATCGATCCCCAGAACGGCCGGCTTCGCTGGCTGCTAGAGGATCTCGAGCGGCACCGAGCGTTCGAGATGCTGTGGGTGCCGCCGTCGCTGCGCTACTACGACACCGGGTCGGTGTACGAGTCGCCCGAGGCCGCCTGCTTCACGAAGCGGCTGATCTTCTCGGGCTGGGCCGTGGTCCCGAAGGTCGTCTCGTCGCTCGTCAGCTTGGAGGCCGAGCGGCACGCATTCGCCGGCCGCGACCACAACTACACCGCCGACTACCGCCGGCGGGGAGGTCAGCGCCTCAGTTTCCGTACCAGTGAGCGCACGACGAGCGAGACACGTGCAGGGGAGGCCAGGGGTGCCCGACGGGCCGCGGCGATGACGTCGTTTCTGCTTGTGTGGCCCAGCCCGAGCCTTGCCGAACTGGGTGATCCCCGGCTGCGGGCCCAAGGCAGGCGACGCCATGTCTCGGAGTTGCTTGCAGAGGTGACGGCGCAGCTGGCCGATGCCATCGCTCCGCTGATTGAGCCCGCACCGACGGAAGGCGTAGTCGATCGACGTTGGTACTGGGCCGCGCCGTTGTTCCTCGACCGGGAGCGGCACCCTGCGACGGTAGATCTGCTGCTCGCCGATAGCGCTGCTTGGTACGGGGATGGCGCTGACGCGGGGAGTGAGTTCATCGCCCATCTGGCCGAGGCGCGTGCGATGGACAGTCACGGCCCGTCGGTGCTCGGTCGCCCGCCCGATGATCTCGCCGAAGTGCTGGCCGATGTCGCGCTCGGCGGACCGGCACAGTGTGCATTGCGGGCGGTCAGCTCGACCGTCGGCCTCCCGATCTCGCATGAGTGGTCGGTGGTGAATGCTGCGTGGATAGCTGAGGCGTTCCGGCACTTCTTCAACGCGCCCGAGATCACCGGCGTCATCGTCGGCGGGCGATCCGAGGATGCCGATGGCGAGACCGGAGTCGAGCGCTACTGGCGCGATGTCGTACGGCACTCGATTGACGGCAATCTCCAGGCCGTGCTCGATGAGCACTGCCACGTGCTGCGCGATTGGCTCGGCCACCTGAGCCTTGGCGATGACAATCAGCGCACGGCAGCAGCCGACGACATCGGCTACAAGGTGGAAGAGGCGCTCGACCTTCGGACCTCGCTGTTCCGCGTCGACATTCCCCGCCGAGCGCCAAACGGCCAAGAGTTCGTATTGGACGAACACCGCCTGCGAACGAGATTCGCTGTCGCCTTCGGCAACCAGACACTCGACGAAGGCGGAGAGGCTCGCATCGAGGCCGTTTCGAGGGCGTTCAATTCCCCGTTCTGGCCCTTCGTGCTCACGTCCACGTCGGTCGGGCAAGAGGGCCTCGATTTCCATCTGTGGTGCCACGCAGTCGTCCACTGGAACCTGCCGACCAACCCGGTCGATCTGGAGCAACGCGAGGGGCGCGTGCATCGGTACAAGGGTCACGCCGTGCGCCGGAACCTCGCAGCGACTCTTGGGCCGAGCTTGCTCACGAACGGCGCAGTAGCCAACGGCGACCTGTGGGACGAGCTCTTCGACACTGCGGTGAATGAGAGCCAGGGCGCCGACGGGGCAATCGTGCCCTACTGGGTCTTCAACGACGGCCCGGCGAAGATCCAGCGCCACGTGCCCGTGCTGCCGTTCAGCCGAGACGCAGCAGCCGTGTCGCAGCTGCGCAAAGCCCTTGCGGCGTACCGCCTCGCATTCGGCCAACCTCGCCAAGAAGAGCTGGTCGAGTTCCTCGGCGCCGGCCGATCCGACGAACAACTGCTCGAGCTCGCTGCTCGCCTGCGAATCGACCTCTCCCCACCCGCTACGGCGGCTGCCACAGTCAACCGGTCCTGGAGTTCGACGTCGAGCGCCGGTGACTCAAATTAATTGGCGATAGAGCTCATTGTCCGTTGTGTTAGGACATGGCGTGGTCGGTGCCGGTCTGGACGCTGGGAGGCAGGATGCGATTCGAGGGCGCTGTCATCAAAGAGCAGGGCGTCACGTTCGGCATCTTGGTCGTGAAACGACATGTCTTGAACAACGCGGCAGAGCGCGATTCAGTCCAAGCACAAGCGTCGAGGCTTTTTGGCGGCATACCAACGGTGCTTATGGCTCAGAACCATCAAGGTGTGCCGGAGTACTACGGGCGGCGCGACATCGTGAATTTCATGGCGAACGTTCCGCTGGAGGCCGTCCCGTGGAAGGAATACACGATCTGAGGGACTGACCTACCTGCTTACCCGGGTGGTTCTGATCGCCATAATCTCATGCCGCATCCTGCACTTGGCACACCAGCAGTGAGAACGGTGTGCCGATTCGACGGGGTAGTGACAGGAGTGCCTGATTCAGGTCGATGTGACTTTTCCCGGGCGTGGACGGGTTAGCCCACCTCGTCCATGCGGGCGGCGCGGATGTGTAACACACTTGGTTACACTTTTGGTTATCGCTGACCATCGCGCCGGTAGCACGCCGCCGTTCCGGAACCCGCCGCTCGTCCTGACAGTGCTGGAGATTCGGTACCCCGAAATTGCGGGGGGTCTCACCGATGCTGCCGTGTCGGCGATGAAGGAGGCCGTGCGCGAAAGCTTGCCGGTCATGGCGCCGCAGGTTGAGCACCAGATCGGTATGCCCATTGATGCGGCGATGCCGCCGCAGGTTGAGCAGCGCTCGTCGCCCAGGTTCTGTGCCCGTGACCAGGCGACCGCATTAGTCGTGAGGCGCGATGCACTGGTCTTGGAGACCACCGTCTACGGGGGGTGGGTTGAGCACTTTCGGCCGCTGGCGAAGCAGGCCATCGAGGCACTAGAGCGCATCTGCGCGCCTGACGGCCTGCTGCGGATCGGCCTGCGGTACATCGACGAGATTCGGGTGCCGGGCACAGGCGGGGGGCCCGACGGCTGGGACGGCTACATCAACCCGCGCCTGTTGGCAGCGGCGGCCGCGGACCTGAGGCCAGATGGGATGAACCCGACGACGTGGCAGGGCCTTATCCAGTACCAGACAAACGCTTCGTACGCGTTGAACGTGCGCTACGGACCGCAGGACGGCTACGCCGTGGACCCGCAGGGTCCGACCCGTCGCAAGTCGGTGGCACCTGCCGGGCCGTATTTCCTGCTCGACTCCGACGCGTTCTGGAGTGGCGACGATGAGATACCCGAGTTCACGGCGGCCGGCATCCTCGAACGTTGCGACCGGGTGCACCAAGCGGCGAGCGACTTCTTCAAGATCGCCGTCACCGACAAACTACGCACAGAAGTGTTCGATCAGCACACAGGGGACCTGACATGAGTACCGTCCACCGCATTGATGATGCACCCACCGGGGCGTCAGTCGGCCATGCCCTGCCTCGCTTGGAACGCACCAGAACGATTCAGGACGTCGTGGACGACATCGGCTTCTTGCGCAGCCGCAGCGAGCTGTTAGTCCACGACTCTCGAGACCTTCACGAGTCCATCGGGCAGTTGCATTCGGAGAGCCTCGACGAGGAGTTGCGTTCGCTGGCCGTGCGCCACGCTGGGGAACGCTTGCCGACGCTGTTGGGACAGCTGAGCACGCTTGGGTTCTCGTGGAGGGATATTGCCAAGCTCGCCGGAGTGTCGGTTCCTGCCGTGCGCAAGTGGCGACAAGGCGAGTCAGCCACCGGCGACAACCGGCAGCGCGTCGCCCGGATCGTCGCGCTGTGCGATATAGCGGCACAGCGCTACCACATCGCTGATGTCGCAGGATGGCTCGAAACGCCGCTCCATCCCGATGCGCCGCTCAACGGGCTCGACTTGATGGCGTCTGAGCGATTCGATCTCGTCCTAGCGCTGGCGCACGAGCAGTCAGGCGATCCCGAGTGGGTCCTGGACGAGTTCGAACCCGACTGGCGCGCCCGGTATCGCTCCGATGTGGAGGTGTTCACCGCCCCAGACGGTCTGCCGGCCTTACGACTCACCAGTCCCGACAGCTAGGCCGCCTCGCTTGTCAGCTGAAGCGCTTGAAGCCCCTGGCTCACCGTCGGACCTGTACATCGCGTCCTCGCCAGCGGAAGTAGAGCAGGCGCGCCCCTTCATGACCGGTGACGTCTTTGCCGGGATCGCCATTCCCGGGGTGCTGCCCGAATCCGAGGGTCTTGGCATCGTGCTGACCCATCCGTGCTCGATGCGCGCGGATGGTGTCCGGCTGATTCCGCGGCTGCATGTTGCGCGGGTCGCCTCCAACCAGCAGATCCCGCTGGGCAAATGGGAGGACGGACACTTCAAGGTGATGCCGCTGCCCGAGCTCGACGGCGGCCACTACGCGGCCCGTTTCGAGCAGAT
>JAJEIW010000150.1 GCA_022828045.1 Acidimicrobiia bacterium
TGCAGATCCTGTTCTCGGCGACCTTCTTCGTGTCCATCGGCATGCTCCTCGACGTCGGCTACCTGGTGCGCAATCTGCCGCTCGTGATCGGCCTGGCCGCAGCCGTGGTCGTGGTGAAGATGCTCGCGACCACCACGGCGGCGCTGCTGGTGCGCCAGCGGCGTGCGGTGGCGATCTCGGGGGCGATCGTGCTGGCACAGATCGGCGAGTTCTCCTTCGTGCTGGAGCGAGCCGGCCAAGACGTCGGGCTCGTTCCGGCGGGACTGGCCGACGGCACCGACGCATTCATCGCCGTCACCGTGCTGCTGATGGCATTCAGCCCCTTCGGTGCCCGCTGGGGCCAGTCGCTCGCAGCACGATCCGACGCCGACCTCAGCGGCGGCCGGCGCGGTCGGCCGCACGACAGCGACGCCGTCAGGCCGTCCGATCAGCAAGATCCCGGCGACTATGAACCCCTGCAGGACCATGCCGTCGTCAACGGCTTCGGCCCCCGGGCACAGCGCATCGTCTCGGCGCTCGAGCTGGCGCACATCCCGTACACCATCGTGTCGCTCGACCCCGAGGCCCAGCGGTGGGCCGCATCCACCGGACGGAGCGTGCTCGTCGGCGACGTGTCGCGCCACGTGATCGCCGAACGCGCGGGCCTGCGTGACGCCCGCATCGCGCTGGCGGTCGACAGCCCGCCCTCAGCGGTCGAGCAGTTCGCCCGCATCGCCCGCGAGCACAACCCCGATATCGCGGTGCTCGCCTGGGCCGCTGATCCGGCCGACGCAGCCGACCTCGAGCGCGACGGCCTCGTCGATCACGTCGTTGCCGAGCGCCAAGCCGCCCACGACGCGCTCATCGCCCATGCGCTCGGCCACTTCGAGCTGCCCGAACCCGACACAGAAGCCGTCACCCACGCGGTGCTCCACTCAGAGCTCCGCCCCGACGAAGCCAGCGACGACGACTCATGACGTTGCTGTCGCCGTACCGGGTGCTCGACCTGACTGACGACCGTGGGCACCTGGCGGGGTTCATCCTGGCGAGGCTCGGCGCCGAGGTGATCGCCGTCGAGCCACCGGGAGGCTCCCCCGCTCGGCGGCTGGGGCCGTTCGATGCGAGCGGCACCTCGCTCACCCACGCCTCCTACGCACGCGGCAAGAAATCCGTCGAGCTCGACATCACTACCGCCGGCGGTGCCGATGCGCTGCGGCAGCTCGCTGCCGGTGCCGATGTGCTGCTCGAATCTGCCCCGCCGGGCCACATGGCCTCGCTCGGTCTCGAGCCCGAAGCACTCGCCGAGATCAACCCCGCACTCGTCACCGCTTCGATCTCGCCGTTCGGCCAGACCGGTCCCAAGGCTGGTTGGGCGGCAACCGATCTGACCGTGTGGGCATCAGGCGGCCCCATGCACATGTGCGGCGACGAGGACCGGGCGCCGCTGGGCGTCGGCGTGCCGCAGGCATTCCTGCACGCAGCAGGCCAAGCCGCCGCAGCGACGGTGCTCGCGCTCGTCGAGCGAAGCCGGTCCGGGCTCGGCCAGCACATCGACGTGTCGGCCCAGGCCGTGGCGATGAACTCGACGATGTCATCAGTGCTGTGCTCGCTGGTCAATGCCCCGCTGACGCTGCGGGGCGGCGGCGGCATCCGCAGCGGCCCCATCCGGCTGCGGGTCGTGTACCCGGCCAAGGACGGGTACGTCTCGTTCACGCACGTCTTCGGCGCGGCGATCGGGCCGGCAACCGGCCGGATGATGGCGCTGGTGCATGAAGCGGGCTTCTGCGACGAGGCCACAGCCAACAAAGACTGGGTGCAGTACGGGATGGCGCTCGGCGACGGCCGCGAGACGCTCGACGACTTCGAGCGGGTCAAGGACTGCGTTGCTGCGTTCACGGCCTCGCGCACCAAGGACGAGCTGTTCGCGCTCGCCCTCGAGCGTCGCCTGCTGCTCGCACCGGTCGCGACCACGGCCGATCTCGTCGCCTCCGAGCAGCTCGCTTCACGTGACTACTGGGACGTCGTCGACGGCGAGCGCTACCCGGGGCACTGGATGAAGCCCGGGCCCAGCAACGGCTCGGCCGATCGCGTACCGGCCGTCGGCGAGCACACCGCCGAGATCCTGGCTCGCCCGCGCCAGCCCGCAGTGTCCACCCCCCAGAGCCGTCGGTGCCCGAGCGACCGCTCGAGGGGCTCAAGGTGCTCGACTTCATGTGGGCAGTGGCCGGACCCACCGTGTCTCGCCTGCTGGCCGACGCAGGCGCGACGGTGATCCGGGTGGAGTCGTCGGTCAAGCTCGACGCCGTCCGCACCTTCCTGCCGTTCATCGACAACGACCCCGGTCCCGAGAACGGCGCCACGTTCAACAACATGAACGCCGGCAAGCTCGGCATCACGCTGAATCCGGCCACCGAGGCGGGCCGCGAGGTCGCGCACGACCTCGTGCGGTGGGCCGACGTGGTGTGCGAGTCGTACACGCCGCGCATCATGCGCTCCTGGGGCCTCGACTACGACAGCGTGCGCAAGATCAACCCCTCGGTGGTGATGCTGTCGAGCTGCCTCTACGGCCAGTCCGGCCCGCTCGCCAACTTCGGCGGGTACGGCAACCTGTCGGGCGCCATGGTCGGCTTCTACAACATCACCGGCTGGCCCGACCGTGCCCCGGTCGGCCCCTACGGCGCCATCACCGACTACACCTCACCCCATCCGGCCACAGCCAGCCTGCTGGCCGCCATCGACCGCCGGTGGCGCACTGGCGAGGGCCGCTACCTCGACTTCTCCCAGGCAGAGGCGTCGGTGCACTTCATCGCCCCGGCAGTGCTGGAGTACCTGCGTAACGGCAACGTCGTGAGCGGGCGGGGCAACCAGAGCGAGCACCACTGCCCCCACGGCGTATTCCCGGCCGTAGGCGACGACCGCTGGGTGGCCGTCGTGGCCCAAGACGACAGCGCATGGGCTGCGCTGGCGGGCCTGATCGGGCGCACCGACCTCGCAACGCTGCCACTCGCCGACCGTCTCGCCCGCCGGGAAGAACTCGAAACGGCAGTGTCAACGTGGACCAGCCAGCTTGAGGAGGCCGACGTCGAAGAGCAGTGCCAAGCAGCAGGCATCGCCGCGCACCGGGTGCAGAACAGCCCTGAGCTGGCGGTCGACCCGCAGCTAGCGCACAGGGGCCACTGGGTCGAAGTCCTCCACTCCACCCACGGCACCACGATCATCGAAGCACCCCGGTTCACGATGTCACGCAGCCGTGTGTGGCCCGAACGCGCTGCACCCGCACTCGGCGAACACCTCTACGACGTGCTCACCGAGCACTTGGGCTACGACGCCGACAAGGTCGCCGAACTGGCCGCAGCAGAAGCCTTCGACTAGCACGCCGGGCGCTGACGGGCCTGCCGCCCGTGGCTAACGTGCCCGCATGGCAGCTATCGATCACATCGTGTACGCAGCGCCCAATCTTGCGGCCGGGACCGCAGCCGTCGAGGCGCTGGTCGGCATGTCGGCCGCGCCGGGCGGGCCGCATCCGGGCATGGGCACTCGCAACACGCTCATGTCGCTCGGCGACGACGTCTATCTGGAAATCATCGCGCCCGACCCCGTACAGCCCGATCCGCCGAACGGTCGCCCGTTCGACATCGACGCCATGAGCGAGGGCCAGCTGATCACGTTTGCCATACACGCATCCGAAGGCGAGACCATCGAGGACGTGACCGCCGCCATGGCCGCCTGCGGCGAGGATCCCGGCCCGATCTCGGCGATGAGCCGGGTGAAGCCCGACGGCGAGGAAATCCACTGGTCGCTCACCATGTCAGCCGGACCGGGATTGGTCCCGTTTGTCATCGAATGGGGGAACACCACCCATCCAGCCACGGTCACCCCGACTGGCTGCACGCTCGTCTCGCTCAGCGGCACGCATCCCGACCCCGACCACATCAGGGCGCTCCACAGCGCGATCGGCATCGATGTGGACGTATCGGCAGGCGACACGGTCACCTTCGAGGCGACACTCGACACCCCCAACGGCCGCATCACCCTGCGCTGAAGCTCAAGGAGCGCTGAGCGCTGGATCAGTCGCTCAGATCCCAGTCGATGGGCTGGCGGCCGGCGACTGCGAGGGCGGCGTTGGCCCGGCTGAAGGGCTTGCTGCCGAAGAAGCCGTTGTGCGCGCTCAGCGGCGACGGGTGGGCCGACTCGATGACCACATGGCGGGTCAGGTCGACGAGCGATTTCTTGCGTCGGGCAAACGCGCCCCACAGGATGAACACCACGCGCTCGGGCTTGGCGCTGACCGCCCGGATCACCTCGTCGGTGAACGTCTCCCAGCCGGCCGAACGGTGCGAGGCAGCTTGGCGGGCACGCACGGTCAGGAACGCGTTCAGCAGCAGCACGCCCTGGCGCGCCCACCCCTCAAGGTTCCCGTGCGTCGGCGGCTCGACGCCGAGGTCGTCGCGCAGCTCGGCGAAGATGTTCTGCAGCGACGGCGGCTGCTGGATGCCGTGGGGCACCGAGAAGCACAGCCCGTGCGCCTGGCGGGGGCCGTGGTAGGGGTCCTGGCCGAGGATCAGCACCTTCACATCGGCGTAGGGCGTCAAGTGCAGCGCGGCGAAGACTTGGTCGTGGGGCGGGTACACCGCGCCCTGGGCACGCTCGTCGGCCACGAACTGCTGCAGGATCGGCCAGTACGGCTTGTCGAACTCCCTCCGGAGGATCGGGTTCCAGTCGGTGCGCGGCATGCCCCGCTAGGAGATCGTCTCGGCGGCGGCGGCCGACAGCTCGATGCCCCGCCCGATGCGGGCCCGGTACAAGTCCAGATCGACGTCATCAGCCGGCTTCTGGCCCCGCATGTAACGGGCGTACACGCCGTGGATGATGCAGGCCGACTTCCAGTGATTGAAGCTGACGTAGTACGCCAGGTCTGACAGATCGGTCCCCGTGCGCTCCTCGTAGCGCTCGATGAGGTCGGCGCGGCCGACGAAGCCGTCCACCAGCGTCGGAGGGTCGGAGCCTTCCAGGATGTCGTCGCTCGGCTCGGTCCAGCTGTTGAGCGCATAGGCGAAGTCGGCGAGCGGATCGCCGAGGGTGGAGATCTCCCAGTCGAGCACCGCCTGCAGCTCGCCGGCGGGGTTGAACAGGCAGTTGTGCAGCCCGTAGTCGCCGTGCACCACTCGGGCGGGGCCCTGGATTGGCTTGCGCTCCAGCAGGAAGTCGTGCAGCTCGTGGGTGACCGGCGTGTCGTACTGGGCCGACTCGGCCGAGGCGGTCCACGAGCGGTACCACGTGCGGATCTGCCGCCCGACGTAGTCCTCCTTCTTGCCCAGCTCGCCCAGCCCGACGTCGTCGGGATCCACCGAGTGCAGTGCCGCCAGCACGTCCATGAACGACATACCCACATGGGCCCGGCCCTCGGCAGTCAGGTGCTCGCGGGCATCGGCAGACTCGAAGAGCGGCTTGCCCTCGACGTAGCTCATGACGTAGAAGTGCGCCCCGGTCACGTCGGGGCTCTCGCAGTAGCCATACGCGATGGCGACCGGCACATCGGTGGGCCCCAGACCGCTGATGATCGTGAACTCCCGCCCCATGTCGTGCGCCTTGGGCAGCAGCTCGCCCATGGGCGGACGGCGCACCACCGCCGTGGTGCCGTCGGCGGCGGTCAGCTGGTAGGTGAGGTTGCTGTGGCCGCCTTCGAGCTGCGTCCAGTCGAACGGCGGCTCGAGACCGTCGACGTTCTCGCTGATCCACGCTTCGACGGCGGGAACGTCGTACCCGACGACACCCGAAGTCGCAGCTGCGCCTGCCGCCCCGTCGGTCATCGCGCCTCTCCTTCTCGCTCAGCCCGCACACACTACGGCAACGACCGGCGGCGGCTCAGAGATGGGCCACAAGTAGCGTCGGCACCATGGACGCGACCGAGCCCGATGGGTCCGCGGGGCCGACCTCGCCGCCGCCGCACATGACGCCGGAGGAGTTCCGTGA
>JAJEIW010000177.1 GCA_022828045.1 Acidimicrobiia bacterium
TCGGGCACGCCGACCTCTGCCGCCTGAGCACGGGTGAAATAGCCATGCTGAGCTGCGGGCACGTCCCCAAGACGGCCGACCACGGTTGCGCCCAACGCTCTGTCCTTTCGCCACAGGCCGCCAGTGTCCACGGTGGCACTCAAAATCGTACTGAATACCTTTCACATTGTGCGAGGTTTTCAGCAGACAGCGATGATTCCGGTGAAACGCCTCGAACATCAAAGGGGTGGCCAACGACCGCGAACGGCTTCTACCGGGAGTGGACTGCGCCTCAATGTACCTACGGCGGGAAGCGCCGAAGAATGGTTTTCGGGCGAGGCACGGCCCGGTGCGGGCTGTGCCCAGCCGGTGTGTCACGCTGGCCCATGGCGCGTATCGAGATGATCCCCGACGACTCCTGGGACGGCGAGCTCGGCGAGCTGCACCCCCGGGTCGTGGACCCCACCCACCGCCGGGTCGACAACATCCTGGCCGTCCACTCGCTCAACCCCCGCTCCATAGCCGCACACCAAGGCATCTACGAATCGGCCATGGCCGGCACCGCCACGCTTGCCGTTTGATATCCCCAGATTGAGAAATTGCTTCGAGAGGTTCGGAGGGCGGGGGTTACGCTTCCGGTATGGCACGCATCGAAGTGCTGCTCTCCGATGAGTTCGACGAGCTGCTTCGCAAGCGCGCCGATGCCGAGCAGAGCACGATCAGCGACTGTGTGCGCAAGCTCATCGAGCGAGTCCTCGCAGGGCTCGACGACGACTCCGCTAGCGATGACGAGGAGGAGTTGCGGGCAGGTTTCGCCGAGTTCGCCCGCAACTACCCGGCGATACGACAAGAGCTGTTCGAGGACGATCCCGATCTGCGAATGGATGATCCGTTCGAGCCCGACGCCGACCACGATGGTCCCGTCGTCTCGTCGATGTCCACGACGGAGCGTGCGTTCACCGGCCACCTGGCGGATCGACATGTGTACGCCATGGCAGTTCGGATTCCTCGCGACGCCAAGCTCGACAGCGATCCCATAACGATGGCCCGTGTCCTCGAACCACCCGATTGGCCCGCGGTGACGAGCGCGGCGCTCAGCAAGTTCATCGTGCACTTGTTCCTCGCGGGCGACGAGCCCCTTGACGGCCCTGTCATCGTCTATCCACGACCTGAACCAGCGCCCCAGCACCGCAGTACCAAGGCGTGATCATCGTCATGGACCCAAATCAGGGTCCCCTGTCAGTGATATCCAACGACAGCGACTTGAGCCTTCCGATCCGCGAGAGCCGCCTGCGTGTGCCCGTCGGTGTCGTCAACCCGAGCGCAGGACAGCTGGCAGGCGATCTACGAGGCAGCACCAGCGACGGCGTGGGCGACCACTGGTGGTACCAACTCGACCGAGCGGACTTCACCAGCTGCCAGCTGCCGAATCCTGTTGGCACGTGCGCCAAGCCGCTCGGCTGGTAGCCAACAAGAAAACCCGGCCCCTCAAGGGCCGGGTGGGTTAGGGACTCAGCATAGCTGCCAGTCCCGCCGAAGCAACACCAACCTTGTTGACGCGGCGTCCCGCCGACCGCCGTGGTCGACTCACCTCTTCGCCACTTACGCAGCTCACGCACCGAGACACCCGGTCGCAACACGCAAGGGTGTCAAGGCCGCTCTCACCGTCCCCGGCATGAAATAACCCCGCCAGGCCCGGCAAAGCCGGGACGGCGGGGAGGAATGGACACACGGTAACGCCTATCGACACCCAGCACACCGCGCGGCGACTCAGAACCGTCTCGACAGGTCCGGGGTTGTGCCGGGCGGCCGGGCGGCCGGGCGTGGCAGGCTTGACCCAATCTTCCCCGCCGTCCGCCGCCGCCCAGCGGAGGTGCACTGGCGGGGCTTTTGTTGGCGCCGACGCACCGTCGTGGGCCCCGGGCTAGACGGGGAGGAGCCGCCTTCGGGCCGCTCCTCCCTTTGTCGTCCTACGCCCGTATCGCTTCGATGGACGACCACACGCTTGAGCTGGGATTCGACCGTGGCGGCGAGCTGTTGCGCGCAATGCGGCGGGGCCGCCCAGAGGTCGCCCTCCTCAACGGTTGCCTGCCGCCTCGAGTGCGACCGCCGATGCGAACTCCCCATGCGACAGGACCGGCGTCGCCCCGTACCTGCCCGCGAGATAGCGCTTGCCGATCGCTTCTTGCTTGCGGGGCTCAAGATCGACGAGCGGGTACAGGCGTGTGCCGCCGTCGCTGCGCTTCTCGGCGAACCAGATCTGGTCCCTCCCGAGCAGCCGGTCGCCGGCGGCGTCGCCCAGCAGAGTGGCGTCGTGCGAGTTGAAGATCAACTGCGCTCGCCGCGGATTGGTGCTGGGGTCCTGGAACAGACGCACCAGCGCGGTCACCAGCGCCGGATGGAGGCTGGCGTCCAGCTCGTCGGCGAGGAACACCGACCCCGACTCGAGGGCCTGCACCACCGGGCCGATGAGGCCGAACCAAACACGGGTGCCGAGAGACTCGTCCTCGGCATCGAGGTCGACCTCCTCGTCATCGGCGCCACGATGGGTGAGCCGGACGCCGAGCTCCTCGAACGCCGGCCCGTCGTCGCTGTCGGGGTCACCGTCGGTGCCCTCCAAGATGCGGATCGCCCGCCGCAGGCGCTCGTGCATGACCGGGTCGGGCTCTTGCTTGCGTGCGCCGGTCACGCCGAGATCCGCCGCCTGCAGCAGCGCCAGCATGCGTCCCCCGTGCGCCCCGTCGCTCAGCATCTCGGTCGTGAGCGCTTGCCGGAACGGGCGCGAGTCGACCTCGGCAAGGACGAGATTGCGACTGAACCACTGGTACAGCGGAAGCAGCGCTGCATGATTGGCAGAAGCCGCCGCGGACAGGAACAGCGCGTTCGGCCGAACGAGCTCTTGGACCGCCCGAGTCTTCTGGCGCTCCACACTGCCAGCGTCGACCTGCTCGTTCGTGCGCCGGAACAGGAGAGCCGGCCGTCCCTTGGGATAGTGGAATGCCCACTCGTCGAGCACCCGGTCGTCGTCGATGCTGAAGCCGTACCGGTGCCGCACCCCATCGAGCACGAGGTCAACCTCGTACTCCGACGGCTCGGCGCGCCGCGCCCGGTCCAGGACGAACGGCCGACGGGGAATGCGGCCCCCGGGATCGCCACGCCGAAACGAGTGCAAGACGCACCCGCGCATGTCGTCCATCGCCTTGAGCAAGTTGCTCTTGCCCGATCCGTTGGCACCGAACACCCCAGCAGCAGGCAGCACGTCAACCGGCGCACCGCCCTCCCGCCACTCGACAGGCCGAACTACACGACGCTCGGACATACGGGTGGCGAGCATCGAGAATTCGAGTTGGTCCCTGAACGACCGCGCGTTCACCGCGCGAAAACTCAGGAGAACAGACGACTGGGCCGCAGTGCTACTGCTGTTCACAGGCACATTATCGCAGAAAATTTGCAGAAATATTGCCGAAGACCGCTTCGCGGACGGCTTCGGCCACCACTTAGCCGCGGTTGCACACATTCGTCGTCTGCAATGGACAGCCGCGACAGCAGCCGACCGAAGGGACTACGGCAGGTTCTTGATCGGTTCGGCGAAGACCTGGCGCAGTTCGCCCAGCGTCTCGATGGCCCAGGCCCGGTACTGAGGCCAACTCTCGCGGTCTGCCGGATGGACGGGGTCCGGATAGGCGGCGACACGGACGGGCGGCACATACCGCGTCGCGGCAGGGCGATCGGTTCGTAGCCTCCGTGCGGCGAGTGGGGGCGATGCGGGTAGACCTGCCCATGGCAAAGAAGACAGGCAGGTCCAGAGCGTCGACACGGGGCACCGCCCCGTCCGAGCCCATCGCCACTGGCGTGTTCGCGTTCGAAGGCGATTGGGAAACAGACTTGCGCGACCCGTGGAGCATCGAGCCGATGCTCCGTGCTCTCGAAGTCATCGGTGAGCTCGATTGCATCCGGCGCAACGTCGCCACTGTGCCCGAGTTGGAGCACTACGTCGACAAGTGGCTCCAGAAGCGCTACGCCGGATACCAGGTCGGGTACTTCGGCTTCCACGGCGAGCCCGGCAGGCTCTGGCTCGGCGGCAAGCGCTACGTCTCGCTCGACGACCTCGAGACCATGATCGACGGGCGAGCGGAGGGCCGCGTCATCCACTTCGGCTCGTGCTCCGTCATGCGGGTCAGTGCAACTCGGCTGAAGGAGTTCCAAGAGAACACTCAGGCCCGTGCCGTCATCGGCTACACACGCGACGTCGACAGCGACCTCAACTGGGCCGCATTCGAGATCCTGCTGCTGGAGGCGCTGAGCCGCTACCGCCAGACCGGCGCTCCCCTCCGACACCTACGCGAGAACCACGGCCACCTCTGCGACAAGCTGGGCTTCGAGTACATCTACTGAACCGATAAGAGCTGGACACGGCGAGGCCGCCCCCATCTAGGATGCGCCGATGGCACGACGCGGCCCACAGTCGCTGAGAATCCGAACTTCGCAGGTGCGTTCTTCGCAGGTGCGTTAGCCTCATGGTTGTGCAGACTGATCTCGCCAAGTGGGCTGAGGTCGGCGCGAGGGTCCGGACTGCTCGAGTCGAGTCCGGGGTCAGCGCCGCGGCCTGCGCAAAGCACGCTGGCATCGACGAGACGGACTTAGAGGACATCGAACGCGGTGAGCGTGGAATCGCCACGACCGAGCTTGTACGCCTCGCTGAGTGCCTCTCGATGCGGTTGGAGTGGTTCTTTCAAGACGCACCCGAGTCAGTTATTTCGCGACGACGCGGCCGGCCGGCGGGCAGTACCCATTTGGAGATTGACCGGCTCACGGAGCGACTCGCTCGCGAGATCGAATTCGTGCAGCGGATTGGGGATCTCAAGCTGCGTGATTCGCCGCGCATCCGCTTCGAACAGTCCAACGACGCCATGGAGAGCGCTGCAGCCCGCACTCGCAAGCTTCTGGGCTACGACGAAGTTGAGCCCGCTCAGCGGCTGAGCGATCAGACGCGGCGTGTCGGTTTGCTGACGTTCTCACTCGCACTCGACGATCGGCTCACCGACGGGGCCTCGGTTATGTTGGCCCGAGGCGGATTGGCCGTCGTCAACGGCAGCCACGCTCCGGGCCGGCGTCGACTCACGCTCGCCCACGAAATCGGTCACTACGTATTCGCCGATGAGTACTCGGTCGATGTGGCCGACTCCAGCATCGGGTCGCGGGAGCAACGCATCGACCGTTTCGCACGTGCACTGATGCTTCCATCCCCGGCGCTTCGCCAAGAGTGGAGTGGCTCCGATCTCAGGACCGACGCTGTGCGAATCGCTAGCGAGTACCGAGTCGACATGTCGACACTGGCACGGCGACTCATCGAAACGGAACTAGCTGACGAGGACGGAGCGGCACTCGTGCGAGCGACACGGACCCAGCGCGCTGACATTGAAGAACTCGGACTGGTTGTAGCGGATGAGCTGCGGTCTCCCGAACTGCCGTCCGACTACATCGAAGCGGTGTTCGACCTCGTCAAGCGCGAGCACATCTCGCGAGCGCGCGGCGTTGAGTTGTTGCTCGACACCCGCAGCGAGGACGAACTGCCCGAGCCCCAACCGCGGCCAGCGGAAGCCATTTGGTCGTTCGTCTCCTGACACGGCGCCGATGGACGCGCTCGTGTTCGATACAGGCCCATTGCGGCACTTCGCCCAAGCTGGCTGGCTTGGGGTTCTTGAGGAGATAGTGGGTGAGCGCCGAGCGATCATCCCGATGGCCGTGCTTGCCGAACTGGAGTCGACGAGTCACCGATTTCCTGAAGTCGCCGCTGCGGTCAACGCGCCGTGGGTCGACTACCACCAACTCCACTCGTACGAGGAAATGTCGGCCTTGGCCGCGTTCAGCGAGCCACTCGTGTCCGGCCGGAAGAACCTGGGTGAAGCCGAGGTGCTGGCTCTCGCTGCCACATTGTCGGCCGAAGCGGTCATCGATGACAGCGCAGCCTTCGAGGTTGGCAAGCGAGCGGGGGTCGAGTGCACGCAAACGTTGCCGCTGTTGTGTGACGCGATCCAGCGCGGGCTACTCAGTTTGGACCAGGTCAGCGACATTGCAGATGACTTGATCATGACCGACTATCGACTTCCATTCGAGCCCGGTCAGTTTGCTCGCTGGGCAACCGAAGAGGGATACCTCGCAATGCCCCGCTACGACGCTGACGCCAGCACCAGAACCGACGCTCCGTGAACTCACTGCCTTGACCCGACTCGGCCGACGACTTTGGGCGTGATTGCCGCCCATCCAGGTATCTGGGCAAGAAGTAACCCCGCCAGGCCCGGCGAGGCCGGGACGGCGGGGAGGCATCGGCATACGGCAAGGACCATCGGAACTGAGCACACCACGCTTCGCCGCAGAATCGCCTCGGCAGGCCCCGGGTTGTGCCGGGTAGCCAGGCGGGGCAGACTCATCCCAATCTTCCCCGCCGTCCACCACCGCCCAGCGGAGGTGCACTGGCGGGGCTTTTGTTGTCATAGCTGGCTTGTTGGCCGCTTCGGTCTAGCAGGGACGCTGCGGACAGGATCGTGACGCGTGACCCGACAGAGTGCGGCTCGCGGGACCGCCGCGCCGAAACGAGAGCAGGACGCACCCTGGCATGTCGGCGGCTGCATCCAGGCATCTGAGTGAGGGCCTATTGCCAGAGGTAGCCGCACTTGGTTTGGGATGACGGTGGGTGGCTGTGACCGGTAACGGTGCCGTCGGCTCGGCGGGTGTGGGTGTGCTTTGGGTGGCCGGCGTGCCAGTGGAAGCATGACGCGGTGCTGCCCGACTCGGCGCTGTTCGGGTCGTTGGAGGCGGTGTCTTCGCTCTCGGAATCGGTGTCGGCATCAGACTGTGCCCGCGATGCTGACGGGGATTCGACCGGTGCGGCGCCAGTCGGCGGAGTGCCGGCCAGGCCGTCTGAAGGGCCAGCGGCGGCAGGATCGCCCGCGAAGTCGGCGCCGGTGCAGCCGTCGATCAGCGTCTCGATTGCGGCTTGCTCACGGCGGTCCACGCTGAGCTCCCAGCGCGTCTTCACTGCAACCCTGTCGGCGGCGTAGCGGCACCGGTACTGCGTTCTGGGCGGCAGCCAGTCGGCGGGATCACCCGCACCCTTGCTGCGGTTGGTGCTCGCGGTCACGGCGATCAGTGAGCGAGGGTCGTCGAGGTCGTTGCCGAAGCGCCGCCACGTTGCCGCCGTCCAC
>JAJEIW010000275.1 GCA_022828045.1 Acidimicrobiia bacterium
GGCGTCGGCCGTGGCGTAGCAGTCGTCGCTGTACTCGGGCAGCAGCACGTTGGTGAGGTCGTAGCTGTTGAACGCCGAGTGCGGTGTCCACAGGTACACGAGGATCGGATCCTCCCGGCTGTACGCAGCGTCGACGGCGGCCAGGATCGCAGCCTCCGACCCGGCGTACACCACCTGCATCGGCAGGCCCAGGTTGTTGATGATGTCCTCGTCGTACTGGACGAAGCTGGGATCACCGCCCAGGAACTGCCCCAGGTCACCGGTCTCGGCTGTGGCGTACAGGCCGGCCAGCTCCGGATCGGCGAAGCCTTCCCAGGTCGCCAGCTCCGGATGGCGCTCGATCATGTAGGTCGGCGTGAACCAGCCGATCTTGCCGACCGGGCCGAGCAGGCCCGCGTGATCCACGTTGGCATCGGCGTTGTCGATGAAGTCGATCACGTTCTGGGCGTGGCCCGACGGCCACACCTCGAGCGATGCGCTGATGTCGCCGGTGTTGATCGCTGCCCACTGGGCGTTCTCGTCGATGTCCACGATCTCGACGTCGTAGCCGAGCTCGCTCTCGAGCAGCTGGGCTGCGACTGCCACGTTCAGGGCCGAGCCGTTCCAGGGATTCGCGGCCAAGGTGATCGTGGTCTGGGAGCCCAGGTCCGGACCCTCATCGGCCGGCATCTCGGTGGGCTCTTCTTCCGCCATCGCCTCGGTGGTGGCGGCCGGCTCCTCGGCTGCGTCGTCGCCGTCGCCGCCCGTGCATGCCGCTGCGAGCAGCCCGATGGCTGCAAGCAGCGCAATGAGCAGCTGCCAGCCGCTGAGTCCTCGCTGCTGGCGCAGTCGTGACAGGCGAGTTCGTTCGCCGGATTTGCGTGTTTCGGACATGGGCACCCCCCGGTGTGTGTCTCCCGCCTGTCGCCGGCAGGTGCCGGCAGCCCTCCCCGAGAGCGCTCGGCCCGCCGCCGGTCCGGCTGTCCCAGCCGACCCGGACCAAAACAGGCCATTTAGACGGTTTTCGAGACTCTAGCACGCCCGAAATTGACCTTGACCGCGCGCTGGTGCGCGTTGGGTTCGGGCGGGCGTACTGTTCGACTGATGGCTGCGCCCAACGTTCTGCTCGTGATGGCGGACCAGCTGGCGCCGCATTTCACCGGCACCTACGGCCACCCCGTGGTGCAGACGCCGTCGATGGACTCGCTCGCGGAGCGCGGTGCGCGGTTCGATGCCGCGTACTGCCATTCGCCGCTGTGCGCTCCGTCGCGGTACTCGATGATGACCGGCCGGGCGGCGTCGCAGATCGGCGCCTGGGACAACGCGTCGGAGTGGAGTGCCGCAGCCCCCACCATCGCCCACTGGCTGAACCTGGCGGGCTACCGGACGGTGCTGTCGGGGAAGATGCACTTCGTCGGGCCCGACCAGCTGCACGGCTTCAGCCGGCGCCTCACCACCGACATCTACCCGGCGAACTTCGCGTGGACGCCCAACTGGGATGCGGCCGGCGAGCGGATCGGCAAGTGGTACCACAACATGGACAGCCTGTCGGGGGCC
Source organism: Acidimicrobiia bacterium (assembly GCA_022828045.1). GTDB lineage: Bacteria > Actinomycetota > Acidimicrobiia > Acidimicrobiales > Poriferisodalaceae > Poriferisodalis. The sequence goes on from JAJEIW010000275.1 coordinate 1,537, forward strand.
GGCCAAGCGCTCGCCACCTACCAGATCGACTACGACGACGAGGTCGGCTTCGCCACCCGCCGCTGCCTGTACGACCTGGCCCGCGAGCCCGACGACCGCCCGTTCTTCCTGGCGGTGGCGTTCATCCACCCCCACGACCCCTATGTGGCACGGCCCGAGTGGTGGAACCTCTACGACCACGACCGGATCGACCTGCCGGGACCGGTGCCCGCCGCATTCGATCCGCACACCGTGCGCATCCGAGCCGGCATCGAGGCCGACACCCGGGGGTGGACCGAGGAGCAGTGCCGCACCGCCCGCCACGCCTACTACGCCAACACGAGCTACTTCGACTGGTGGCTGGGCGAGCTGCTCGCGGTGCTGGACGAGACCGGCCGCGCCGACGACACGGTGGTGATCGCCACCAGCGATCACGGCGACATGCTCGGCGACCGGGGCTCGTGGTTCAAGATGTCGTTCTTCGAGCGTTCGGCCCGCGTCCCGTTGGTGATGGCGGGGCCTGACGTCGCTGCGGGCACGGTGCCCAACGTGTGCTCCCTGCTGGATCTGGCCCCCACGCTGATGGATATCGCGGGAGGTCCGCCGGCTGAGCTGGGCGCACCGCTCGACGGCCGCAGCCTCTGGCCAGCCGCGACCGGGGGCAGCGATCCGGCCGATGAGACCGTCGGCGAGTACATGGGCGAGCTGACGGCGCATCCGCTGTTCATGATCCGCCGTGGCCAGTACAAGTACATCCACTGCGACACCGACCCGCCGCTGCTGTACGACGTCTCGACCGATCCGGCAGAGCATCGGAATCTGGCGGGCTCGCCCGAGCTGGCGGATCTGTCGGCTGCGTTCGCCGCGGAGGTCACCCAGCGCTGGGATTCCGCCTCGATCCGTGAGCAGGTGCTGGCCTCCCAGCGTGCCCGCCGGGTGGTCCATGCCGCAGCAGCGGAGGGCTGGGACTACTCGCCGCCCCGGGATCCCGCCAACGAGTACGTCCGCGACCACATGGACTGGGCCGAGGCCGGCCCCAAGCTCCGCTACCCCATGGGCTAGCTGGGGCCCGAGCGGCCCGTGAGCCCGTATCGAATCGAACTCGGGAACAAGAGCGGGGAACCCGGGCCGCAATGCAGCCGAAACATCTCGGCAACAGCGCCGACCCGCGCTGTGCATCGAGCGGTCACGTCGGGGTGACTCCCGCGCAACACGCCATTCCTAGCTTCGCTGCATCAGCCACAGATCGGGAGCCGAGTCGTAGGAGATTGGCCATGAAACGCAAGCTGTTCGTCATCGTCGCGGGCGCCCTCGGCGGCCTGTTCCTGTTCGCCGGGCCCGCCGGCGCGCAGGACGATTCGCTGTCTGCCAAGATGGTGCAGGCCGTGATGGACAACCTGTGGGTGTTCATCGCCGGCGTGCTCGTCTTCCTGATGCAGGCCGGCTTCGCCATGCTCGAGTCGGGCCTGACCCGCTCGAAGAACGTGGCCAACATCATGGCCAAGAACCTCGCCGACGCATCCATCGGCATCCTGGCGTTCTTCCTGGTGGGCTACGGGCTGGCCTACGGG
>JAJEIW010000300.1 GCA_022828045.1 Acidimicrobiia bacterium
TCCTGGGTGTGATCGTCGCTCCAGAAGCGGTAGCCCTCGGCGCTCCGGTCGATGGTGTGCTCCACGCCGAGCTGGCCGAGCAGCTCCGCCTTGTCGGGCGAGCTGACCACGCCGATGGGCACGCCGCCGCCGTTGAGCACGAGCTGGCAGGCGTAGCCGCCCAGCCCCCCCGTCGCACCCCAGACGAGCACCGAGTCGCCCTGCTTCATGCGAGCGGCGTTGTCGCCCACCAGCATCCGGTACGAGGTGGCAGCGCACAGCGCATTCACCGCCGCTTCCTCCCAGGAGAGGTGCGCCGGCTTGGGCATGAGCTGGTTGGCCTTGACGATGGTGAGATCCGCGAGGCCGCCGAAGTTGCTCTCGAAGCCCCAGATCCGCTGGTTGGAGGCCTTCATCGAGTCCTCGTGGGCGGCGGGATCCTGATCGTCGACGTAGTTGCAGTGAACGACCACCCGGTCGCCGGGACGCCAATTGCGCACTGCCGATCCGCACCGCAGCACGACGCCGGAGGCATCGGAGCCGAGCACGTGGTAGTCGAGCGCGTGGCGGGCACCCCAGGCGCTCTCACGGCCCAGCCGGTCCAGGAAGCCGAACGTGGGCAGGGGCTCGAAGATCGAGGTCCACACGGTGTTGAAGTTGATGGCGCTGGCCATCACCGCCATGTACACCTCGTCGGGCGCGAGCTCGGGCGTGGCGACCTCGCCGATGTGGGTGGCCTCGCGCGGATCCTTGTCGGCCGAGGCACGGCCTTCGAACATCGTCTGCTCGTCGCGAACTACGTATGCCGCCCTGAAGCTCTCCGGGATCGGCATGGCCTCGAGTTCGGGACCGGACGCGCCGGCATCGATGGCATCAGCGAACTGCTTCACGGGCCCGAACGCTAACGGTGCGGCAGAGCCGCGAATGCCGCAGTCCTGTGGCAATTCGGCCCCGTCGAGTGCGACTTCGGCAGCTCTGCGAGCCGTTTCGTGCACCCGCCGTTGACCCAGCCGCGGCTCAGCGCTGACGGCCGGGCGCACCGGCACTGTTGAGGGGGAAGCGATGGCTGGTTCGGCGATCGCCGGCGGCGCACGGACGCCGATCGGCAACCCCAACGGCGGAGCGGTGGCGCTCGGCCATCCGATCGGCATGTCGGGCGCCCGCCTGGCGCTCACCCTCGCCAGCGAGCTGCGCCGTCGCGGCGGCGGATTGGGCGCGACGGCGCTGTGCGGTGGCGGCGGCCAAGGCGACGCCGTCATCCTGAAGGTTGGGTAGCCCAGCTACTGCTTCTCGAAGTGCACGGCAGAGAGATCAACGCCGCACGATCGAGCTGAGAGCCGTAGCATTTCGATGCCGACGACTTCGTCTGCTTCGTTGAAGTCCAGTACCACGTCGGGCGCTGCCTCCACCGAATGCACCACCGGGGAGTCGCCGAGGTGGAAGTACAGAGCATCGGCCTGCTCGTCAACTTGAAGTCTCATGACATCCCTCGCATCGAACGATCACATTGTGCCGGCTACGCGGCGGGGCGGGGCAGGACGTCGGTCTTGACGCGCATCGGCTGCAGCACCGATTCGATCGCATCACGGAGAGCGACCGCATCGGCAGCGGGGGCTTCGAGATAGACGCGGCTCGCGCCCAGCAGCTCGGCCAATCGCGCGAACGGCGCGGGGTCGGCAAGCATGGCCCCCACCACTGCGGCCGGCGCGGTGGCGATGGCAATCAGCGCGCCGCACGGGTCTGCGAACACCGCTCCGACGCCGTGCGGGGGCGCGCAGGCGCTCAGGCACAGCGCCCGTGCGTGACATGCACCAGTCACGAGCACGCGCTCGTCGGGGGACGGCCGGAAGACCGCGACCGGCAGCTCGCGTGATGTTCGATTGTCGGATTCGAATGCAGCCATGGCACTCCTCGCGAGTGCAGGCCGCAGGGAACGTGCCGCAGGGACCGTACGCAGCCGGCGGGGCCGGGTCCAGCGAATTTCGCCGGGATCAGGGGGTGAGGGCGCGGCGGTTGTTCAGGGCGCGTTCGAGCGTCAGCTCGTCGGCGTACTCGAGATCGCCGCCGACGGGCAGCCCGCTGGCGAGCCGGCTTACCTTGACGCCGAGCGGTTCGAGCTGGCGAGCGAGGTACATCGCCGTCGTGTCGCCCTCGATGTTGGGGTTGGTGCACACGATCAGCTCGGTGACCTGCTCGTCATCGAGCCGTACGAGCAGCTCGCGGATGCGCAACTGCTCGGGGCCGACGCCCTCGAGCGGGTTGAGCGCGCCGCCGAGCACATGGTAGCGGCCGCGGAATCCGGCCTTCTCCATGGCGACCACGTCACGGGGCTCTTCCACCACGCAGACCAAGCCGTTGCGCCGGGTCTCGTCCGCGCAGTAGGCGCACGGATCTGACTCGCTGAGGTTCCAGCACTGCGTGCAGAACCCGACACGCTCAGCCGCCGCCGTGATCGACTCCGCCAGGCGGCGTGCATCGGCCGCAGGCCGCTTGAGGAGCCAGAACGTGATGCGCTGGGCGCCCTTGGGTCCGATGCCGGGCAGGCGGCTGAACTCGTCGATCAGGTCGTCGACCGCATCGTCGTACACGTCAGTCCCTGTGGTTCGTGGCCGGCCGCGGCACCGGTGAGCATCGCTGCGCCCCGCTGAGCGCTCACGCTGTCGCTACAGGCTGTCAGGTCGTGCCCTCGTCGTCGCGGATCACGGTAGAGCCCGGGAACCGATCGAGGATCCGCTGCACCTTGGCTTCCTCCGACAAGGCCCCGGACGCTGGCGCGGCCTCGCCGGAACTGCCGGTGCCGGGCGCGGCCGCAGGGCTGCCGAAGGCTGAGGCTTCTGCCGGGGCGATGCTCGGATCGACGGGTTGCGCGTCGTCGGGAACCGGTGCGGGGAGCCGCGGCTCCTGAGTGTCGGGCACTCCGGCGCTCGACGGAGGCTCGGCGCTGTCCTGTTCGGTGGGTGCAGCTATTTCAAGTCGAACCGTCTGGTCGAGCAGGTCCGACAGAACCGGCTCAACCTCGTTCTGCCGTCGGCGGGCCTGCGCGAGCGGCACACCCTCGTTCAGCCGGACGGTCACCATGTTGCGCTCGCGAGCCAGTACGACGGCACCGCGGAAGATGCCCTTCGCCACCGGACGCAGCTTCTCGACTACCAGGGGTTCCCACATGCCTTGGAGCTCAGTTGCCGACATCGCAACGCCGGGCACCGATGCCGGCTCGACGATCTGTGCTGGCGGGGGTTCAGCCGGTGTCGGCGCAAGCGGGGCTGCGTCCGAAGATGACATCGGCTGCGCGGGCGGCGGCGCAGCGGGAGCGGCGGGCGGCGGAGGTGGCGGTGCCGGAGGTGGCGGGGCTGGTGCCGGTCTCGATTCGAGCGGCGGCGTGGTCGCGGCCATCGCGGCTCGGGCTGCAGCAGGTCCGGCCACGCCGGTCGCGGAGTGCCCAGAGGCACCGCTTGACGGAGCGGCAGAGGCCGCGGGTGGTGTGCGAACGCCGAGCACCTCGTCGGCCAGCAGGCCCACGAGGGCCGCCTCCAGCGTCAGGCGCCGATCCGCGGATTGCGGCATCTGTGCCAGCGCAGCGCCGAGCGCCTCGAGCGCTCGAACGTTGGCACGGCGACCCATGGCGTCCGCCAGCTCGCGTGCCGACGCGATGTCATCGGGAGGCAGCTCGGCAGGCTCCACGCCGGCACCCACCAGGAACATGTCGCGCAGGCGGCGGGCGGTGCGCTCGGCCAGGTCCCGGGAGTCCACGCCTGCCGAGGCTGCGCCGGCCACTGCGATGAGCGTCGCGGCCAAGTCGGCCTCTGCCAGAGCCTTCACCAGTGCGTCGACGTCGGCGCGCTCATCGGGAATGCCCCCAGCAGCCAGCACCGTGTCGAGCGCCGACAGGGCATCGCGCACCGAGCCGCCGCCGCGCTCGACCGCGTAGTCGACGATCTGCTCGTCGACAGGGGCGTCCGCGGCTTCGGTGATCGCCCGCACATGTGCTGCCATCTCGTCGGCGCCGACGAGCGCCAGCTCGAACTGCTGGGTTCGGCTGCGGATGGTGGGCAGCACCTTTTGCGGATCGGTGGTGGCGAGGATGAACACGACGTGAGCCGGCGGTTCCTCCAGCGTCTTGAGCAGCGCATTGGACGCCGCCGTCGACAGCATGTGCACCTCGTCGAGCAGGTACACCTTGCGGCGCCCGGCGCCGACCAGCGCCGCCTTCTCGGTCATGTCGCGGATGTGGTTGACCGAGTTGTGGGATGCCGCGTCGAGCTCGATGAGGTCCATCGAGGTGCCCGCTGTCACAGACCGGCAGCGATCGCACTCGTCGCACGGCTCGCCGTCAGCGTCGAGCGCCTCGCAGTTCAGCGCTTTCGCCAGGATTCGGGCCGTCGAGGTCTTGCCGGTGCCGCGGGGGCCGCTGAGCAGGTAGGCGTGGCCGACGCGGTCCTCCCGGACGGCGTTGCGCAGGGCCCGGACCAGATGCGGCTGCCCGACCACTTCCGCGAAGCGTTGCGGCCGAAATCTCCGGTAGAGCGACTGGTGCTGCATCCCGCGGCGATCCTAAGTGCCGACGAACTCACATGGCGAAGCGATTGCGGCGAGCACGTGCCAGCAGTGACGCGTGCGGCTGCGGTGCGGTTAGCGTTTGGCGTGTGTCGCCGTCTGACGTGGCGGCCGGGTCCTGTGCAACGGCGACCCGTGAACCGAGTCAGGGCCGGGAGGCAGCAGCTCTCAGCGGACCTCGCTGTGTGCCGCAGATCGCCTGGCCGCCTCGCCAGGCGGCGACACGTCGACAGGGCTCGCCGTGCGAACCCTGTGTGGGTATGGAGAGTTGCCAGAGCGGACGAATGGGCTCGCTTGGAAAGCGTGTGAGGCTTTCATCGGCCTCCGTGGGTTCGAATCCCACACTCTCCGCCATGGGCTGATCGGCTGGCGCGCTCAGTTGATCGCGCGGTCGTGGCCTTCCCAGTAGGGCTCGCGCAGCACTCGCTTGAGCACCTTGCCGGGGCCCGACTTGGGCAGCGGCTCGCCCACCAAGGCAATGCTCTTGGGCATCTTGCAGCCGGCGATCATGCCTCCGCAGCGCGCGATCAATCCGGCCTCGTCCACCTCGGCGCCGTCGCGGGAAACGACGACGGCATGCACGGCTTCGCCCACTGGGGGTCGGGGATGCCGAACACCGTCGCCTCCAGATTCGGCGTAGGTGCGCCGCATGTCGCCGCAGACCACTGCCTCGCGGTCGCCGAAGAGCTGGGCCGCTCGCCGGACCGGGTCTCGCATCGTGTACATGCCGCGAACCTATTGGGCGAACCCACCGGGGCGAAACTGCCGGGACGGACTCACGGGACGGACTGCCGGGCGAACCTGCTGCCGCTGCCAGACTCTCAGCCATGACCGACGAGGCGGCGATGGCCGCGGCACTCGAGCAGGCCCGGCTGGCGGCTTCCATCGGCGAGGTGCCGGTCGGCGCTGTCGTGGTCATCGACGGTGAGGTGGTGGCCGCACGTCACAACGAGCGCGAGGCCACCCACGATCCCACCGCCCACGCGGAGATCCTGGCGCTGCGTGACGCAGCCGCTGCGGCCGACGACTGGCGGCTGGAGGGCGCCTCGCTGGTGGTGACGCTCGAGCCCTGCCCGATGTGCGCCGGCGCCGCGCTGGCAGCACGGGTGAGCCGCGTGGTCTTCGGGGCCTACGACCCCAAGGCGGGTGCCGCGGCGACCTTGTACAACCTGCTGGTGGATCCGCGCTTCAACCACAACGCCGAGGTCATCGGCGGCGTGTGCGAGGACGAGTGCGGCGCCCTGCTCACCGAGTTCTTCAGCGCCCACCGCTGATCTGGGGGAAGCCGTGAGCGACCTGACGATCACCACGATCTCATTTGAGACCAGTCCCCCCCAGTACCGCCACTGGGGCATGGAGATCGACGGGGAGCGGGCCACGCTCACCATGAACGTCGACCCGAGCGGGGGGCTGCGCGACGACTACGAGCTCAAGACCAACTCCTACGACCTCGGCGTCGACATCGAGCTCTACGACGCGACCCAGCGGCTGCGCTTCGAGCACCCCGAGGTCAAGGTGGTGGTGGTGACCGGCGGCCTCGAGCGGATCTTCTGCGCCGGCGCCAACATCCAGATGCTGGCGGGGGCCACCCATGAGCACAAGGTGAACTTCTGCAAGTTCACCAACGAGACCCGCAACAGCATCGAGGACGCGACCGCCAACTCGTCGCAGGTGTGGATCGCGGCGGTGAACGGCACAGCGGCTGGGGGCGGCTACGAGCTGGCGCTGGCCTGCGACGAGATCCTGCTGGTCGACGACCGCGCCTCGTCGGTCTCGCTGCCCGAGATTCCCCTGCTGGCGGTGCTGCCCGGCACCGGAGGGCTCACCCGCGTGGTGGAGAAGCGGCACGTGCGCCGCGATCTCGCCGACGCATTCGCAACCCGTACCGAGGGAATCCGGGGCCGCCAGGCCGTCGACTGGGGCCTCGTCGACGAGGCAGCCCCGCTCAGCTCGTTCGGCGACCTCGTCGACGAGCGCGTGGCTGCCCGAGCTGCCGAGTCCGACCGTCCCGATTGCGGGCCCGGCGTCCGTCTCGAACCGCTCGACTGCACCATCGTCGGCGACCGCATCGACTACTCGACCGTGTCGGTGGGCATCGACCGGCGAGCGGGCACGGCCGCGTTCCTGATCACCGCCCCCGACGCCCCTCAGCCTGCGACGCCCGAGGAGCTGATCGACGCCGGTGCGGGCGCCTGGATCCTGCGATGCGCACGCGAGCTCGACGCCGCCATGCTCCACCTTCGATTCAACGAGACCGCGATCGGCACGTGGGTGTTCCGCACCGAAGGCGATCCCGAGGCCGTCGCCGCGACCGAGCAGCTCCTGGCCGATCACCCCGATCACTGGCTGGTGCGCGAGGTCCGGCTGTACTGGGCACGAACCCTCAAGCGCTTGGACCTGTCGGCTCGCTCGCTCGTGACCCTCGTCGAGCCGGGCAGCTGCTTCGCCGGGATCCTGGCCGAGCTGGTGCTGGCTGCCGATCGCAGCTTCATGCTCGACGGGACGTGGGAAGACCTCGACGACCCGCCACCGCCCGCGACGATCCGGCTCAGCGCAGCCAATCTCGGCTGGTTCGCCATGTCCAACGGGCTCAGCCGGCTGCAGACCCGCTTCTGGGGCCGACCGGCGGCGCTCGAAGCAGCCGAATCGACCATCGGCACCGACCTCGAAGCGAGCGAGGCCGCCGAAGCCGAACTCGTCACCTTCACCCCCGACGACCTCGACTGGGACGACGAGGTCAGGGTGGCGCTGGAGGAACGCAACAGCTTCTCGCCCGATGCGCTCACCGCGATGGAGGCGAACTGCCGATTCGTCGGGCCGGAAACCCCCGAGACCAAGATCTTCTCCCGCCTCTCGGCTTGGCAGAACTGGATCTTCCAGCGGCCGAATGCGGTGGGGCCCGACGGGGCGCTGCAGCGCTTCGGCACCGGCGCCCGGCCGGATTTCGACACCAGGAGAGTGTGAGCATGAGCATCGTCGACATCGACGCCAAGATCCCCAACAACGTGGACCTGGCCGACGACCGCCGGCTGCAGCGCGCGCTGGAGGGGTGGCAGCCCAAGTTCGTCCGGTGGTGGGAAGAGCTGGGCCCGGTGGCCTTCAAGCGCAGCCCGGTGTTCCTGCGCACCGCGATCGATGTCGGCCGTGACGGCTGGGCGCACTTCGACCATGTGGAGATGCCGGAGTACCGCTGGGGGATATTCCTGGCCGAGCCCGAGCCGGACCGCAAGATCGCCTTCGGCGATCACAAGGGCGACGACGCCTGGCAGGAGATCCCCGGGGAGTACCGGGCCGATCTGCAGCGCCTGATCGTGGTGCAGGGCGACACCGAGCCCGCCTCAGTCGAGCAGCAGCGGCAGCTGTGCCTGACCGCGCCCTCGCTGTATGACCTGCGGAACCTCTTCCAGGTGAACGTCGAGGAGGGGCGGCACCTGTGGGCGATGGTGTACCTGCTGCACCGCTACTTCGGCCGGGCAGGCCGGGACGAGGCCGACGAGATGCTCGAGCGTCACTCCGGCGATGCCGACAATCCCCGGATCCTCGGAGCGTTCAACGAGGAGACGCCGGACTGGCTGTCGTTCTTCATGTTCACCTACTTCACCGACCGCGACGGCAAGTACCAGCTGGCCTCCCTGCGCGAGTCGGGTTTCGATCCGCTCAGCAGGACATGCGACTTCATGCTCAAGGAGGAGGCATACCACATGTTTGTCGGGGCCACTGGGGTCGGCCGCGTCGTGCAGCGCACCCTGGAGCTGATGCGCGAGCACGACACCGACGACGTCCACCCCCACGGCGGCCTCAACCTCGACCTGATCCAGCGGTATCTCAACTTCCACTGCTCGGTGTCGCTGGATCTCTTCGGCGCCGAGACCTCGACCAACGCCGCCAACTACTTCGCCGCAGGGCTGAAAGGCCGCTTCGGCGAAGAGCGGCGCGACGACGACCATGTGCTGCGCGACGCCACCCGACTGGTGCCCGAAGCCACCGGCGAGGGCATCGACGCCCGTGAGGTGACACAGCTCGCTGCCCTCAACGAGACGCTGCGCGAGGACTACATCGACGACTGCCAGAAGGGTCTCGATCGCTGGAACCGATCCATCACCGAAGCCGGGGTCGACTTCGCGCTGCGGCTGCCGCACATCGGCTTCAACCGCAACGTCGGCACCTTCCGGGACCATCACGTCTCACCTGACGGCCGGCTGGTCAGCGACGACGACTGGAATGCGAACGCGGCGGAGTGGCTGCCGAGCGATGACGACAAGGACCACGTGACATCGCTCCAGGTCAGCGTGACCGAGCCGGGAAAGATGGCCGGCTGGGTGGCTCCCCCGGCTACGGGCATCAACCGCAAGCCGCTCGAGTTCGACTACGTGCGACTCTGAGACTGCGGGCGAGGAGGCCGGTAGATGCGCGAACCGTTCAATGCAGCGACCTGGCTGGTCGACCGTCACGTCGCCGTCGGAGACGGCGACCGGCTGGCAGTGATCTGCGAGGACCAGCGATACACCTACCGTGAGCTGGCCGGCGAGGTCGAGCGCACTGCGGCTGCCCTGCGGGCGCTGGGCGTGCGGCCCGAGGAGCGGGTCGCCATGGCAGTGCTCGACTCGGTCGACTACGTCGCCGTGTTCCTGGGCGCATTGCGGATCGGGGCCGTGCCGGTTCCCATGAACCCGCTGCTTCCGGGGCGAGACTTGGGGGTGATCACGGCGGATGCGCGAGCAGCCGTCGCTGTGGTCTCCGAAGCCGTCGTCGGCTGCATCGGCGACCTGTGCTCGGGAGCGCCGGAAGTCGCGACCGTGGTCGTAGCCGGTGAGGTGCCGCCCGATGCAGTCAGCGGTCGCTCCCGCATTCTGAGCTGGGACGAGTTCGCGTCGGGCGCCGATGGTGCGGACAGTTCGCCGTACCCGACATGGGACGAGTCGCCCGGATTCTGGCTCTGCACCTCGGGCTCGACCGGCCAGCCCAAGCTGGCGATGCACCGCCACATCGACATCCGCGTCACCTGCGAGACCTACGCCCGCTCGGTGCTCGACATCACGCCGGAGGATCGCTGCTACTCGGTGGGTCCGATGTTCCACGCCTACGGGCTCGGCAACTCGCTCACCTTCGCCTTCTCGGTCGGGGCGTCGACGATTCTCGAACCGTCCAGGCCGCCGACGCCGGCCCGCGTGGCCGAGATCGCGACGGCGCACCGGCCCACGCTGTTCTTCTGCATTCCCACCTTCTACGCGGCGCTCAACAGCTCCGATCTGGCGGCCGACACGTTCGATTCGGTCCGTCTGGGCGTCTCGGCTGCCGAGCCGCTGCCGGCCGAGACATTCGAGCGGTTTCGCGAGCGGTTCGGCGTCACGGTGCTGGACGGCATCGGCTCGACCGAGATGCTCCACATCTACCTGTCCAACTCGCCGTCGGACCTGCGGCCCGGGACGAGCGGCAAGCCAGTCGACGGCTACGAGGTGCGCGTCGTCGACGACTACGGCCAAGATCAGCCGACCGGCGAGCCTGGACAGCTTGTGGTCACGGGCCAGTCCATGACCACCGGCTACTGGTGCCAGTCCGAGATCAACCGGGCCACGTTCGACGGACCGTGGATGCGCACCGGCGACCTGTACGCCGTCGATGGCGACGGCTATCACGCCTACCTGGGGCGGGTCGACGACATGCTGCGGGTGGGCGGCGAGTGGGTGTCGCCAGCCGAGGTCGAGGCCGCCCTGATCTCCCATCCCGCCGTGCTCGAAGCGGCGGTGGGCGGCGAGCATGATGCCGACGGGGTGCTGCGGCCCGTGGCCTTCGTGATCAGAATTGACGGCGACAGCGCCGACGCCGATGGCCTGGCGCGTGAGCTGACCGCCTTCTGCCGGGAGCGGCTGGCGGGCTACAAGCGCCCGCGCCGGTACGAGTTCGTCGACGATCTGCCCAAGACCGCGACCGGCAAGATCCAGCGGTTCAAGCTCCGCTCGTAGAAGCTGGCTGCCGGGTCGCCGGGCGGGGCGTCTTCGTTACCGCAAATCCGGTACTCATCGCTGATCGCCTGACACACTCGCCAATGTCAGACGGATGCCTTGCAGAGCATGGTCTCGCGCCAATGCGCGGGTCCAGTTTCCGAGCACTGCGGCACGAAGACGGACCAGCATCGGAGGCGTTCACTGCATGCACGTCACAGCCCTTCGCTATACCTGCCCCATGCGGAGCGAGGATGCAGGCCCATCGAAGCCACGGCGACACGAGGACTATCGGCACAGCCCCGCTGACGAGATCGTCCGCCGTCATCAAGTCTGTCTTCTGCCGAACGATCATTTCCGAGCACCTCAGCCTCTGACGCCACGTGTACTCCAAGGAGGTCAATTCCGATGACAGAACTGACGGACCCGCTCGAGACTGCTGCACGCAAAATCATCGACACCTCCCTGGACAACCTTGGCTGGTGTACCGACGAGACATCGGGTTCGTGCAACGTCGTTACGTCGCGTGCGAAGACGGTGCGGCAGAAGCAGGACTTGGGAGGGAAGCAGCCCGACTATGTGCTGTACCGCTCAGGCACCGACGAGGTCCTCCGCATCGATGGAGTCGCCGTCACGGAACTCCTGAGTGAGCAGACCCTGCTTCGCTTCGTGACGCAGGGTGCCTCCATCGAGACCGCTACGCCGACGACGGTTTCTCGCAAGGATCTGATCAGTGCATTCTCACGGGCGAACAATCTGCTCAGGAACGAAGGCTTGCGCGAAGGCATCGAACGATTCACCGAATTCTCGAACCTTCTCTTCTTGAAGCTCATCAGCGAGATCGAAGACGAACGCGAGCGAAAGGGCGAAGCCCGAAGCCTCGAGCGGCGCTACTGCTGGGACGAGTTCAGCGAACGGCCAGCCCAGGATCTGCTCGACCGCATCAACGACACCGTGCTCCACCGCCTCGTCGACAAATACAACGGAAGCGGCGACGTGTTCCAACGACGGCTGCTCATCAAGACCCCCCAAACGCTCAAGGCCATTGTCGACGATCTATCCGGGCTGACGCTCCTCGACACTGATTCCGATGTGAAGGGAGACGCGTTCGAGTACTTCTTGAAGCACTCGGTCACTGTCGGCAACGATCTCGGCGAGTACTTCACACCCCGACACATCGTGCGGCTGATGGTTGACCTCGTCGACCCCCTCTACGGCGAGACGGTCTATGACCCATGCTGCGGCACAGGGGGATTTCTCATCTGCGCGTTCGAGTACATCAAGCAGAAGGTCGCCCACGACGACAGCACGCTCGACGTACTCAAGAACGAGTCTGTGTTCGGTCGGGAGCTGACCGGAACCGCCAAGGTCGCGAAGATGAACATGATCCTCACGGGCGACGGACACACGAATATCCAGCAGATGGACTCACTGAGCGAGCCCGTCAACGACGCCTACGACATCGTCCTCACGAACTACCCGTTCTCACAGCGAACCCGCTACGCAGGCCTCTACGGCCACACCGGCAATGACGCCAACCCGGTCTTCCTTGCACACGCTATTCGCGCCCTCAAGCCCGGCGGCCGAGCCGCCGTCATCGTTCCAGACGGGCTTCTGTTCGGCGAGAAGACTCAGTACGTCAACATCAGGAAACACCTTCTCCAGAACTGCGAGGTCCAAGCAGTTGTTCAGCTGCACCCTTACGTGTTTCGGCCGTACGCAAGCCAGCCGACGAGCATTCTCGTGTTCCGCAAGGGAAGTCCGACCCGTGACGTCTGGTTCTTCACAGTTGACGAAGACGGCTATTCGAAGACCACCAGCAAGTACGGCCGGACACCGATAGAGACCGACGACCTGACGGCCCTACGCGCGGCGTGGGCCGACGACCGAGGCGAGACTCGCCAGTCGTTCAAGGTCAATGAGTCAGACATCACCCTGAACGACTACAAGCTGCTGGCGAACGCTTACCGGACCGAGGGTCCCGACACCAGCGCGTGGGTGCCGCTGGGCGGGGAATCAGGGCTGTGCGACATCGTCACCGGCGGGACGCCCCCGAGCCGTGATCCGACGTATTGGAACGGCGAGCACCCGTGGGCAACGATAAAGGACCTGACGGGCAAGCTCGTGACGACTACGGAACGGCACCTCAGCGACAAGGGCCGCTCGTTCATGGGCACTGAACCTGTGCCAAAGGGGACGTTGCTCTTCAGCTTCAAGCTGACAGTCGCCAAGACAGCGCTCGCCGGTTGCGCGCTCCACACGAACGAAGCGATCGCCGCGTTGACCCCCCGGGACAACCGCGTCCTCCCCGAGTACCTCTACTTCGTGCTGCCACATCTCGACTACAGCCGCTACCTCCAGCCAACAACCAAGGGCATGACCCTCAACCAAGGTTCGCTCGCCCGTATCCTGATCCCCGTTCCTTCCGTGGCACAGCAGCAGTCGATAATTCACGACCTTCAGGCTCAAGAACGCAAGGTCCAGCAGCACATTGACGCCATAGGCGTGTGCCGAGCGGACGCAGTTTCTCTGATCCAGGATCACATCAATAGCTGTTAGACAGCGAAATGCGTCCAACTTCGTCGCGCGCGGAGTTCGGGCCTCACCGATCTGCTGGGCCTCTTGAGCTGGTGCCTCCCCCCGTTGACCGGTCATCTCGATGAGGAGGTGGCCATCTCGACAATTGACAGGGACCCGATAGTCGGTCCAGCTGACACGATGCGAACGTCGCTGGCTGACACAGCCCGAACTGCCCCAGCTTTCGTGGCTGGCGGGATGGCGGAAGGTGTGGGATTCGAACCCACGGTGACCCGAAGGCCACAACGGTTTTCGAGACCGCCCCATTCGTCCGCTCTGGCAACCTTCCACAGCGCACCCTATCGACGCCTGCACGGCTGACCGCTTGCCTCGCAGCCCGGCTGGCGTGGCGTAATTCGGTCGCGACGCGGACGAATTCGTGACAGCCTCAGAGCCGTGAGCAGCGCTGTCAGCCGCATCAGGGCCGCGGCCGGGGACCCGGCAGGCCAGCCCGACGGCACGTGGTCGGTCTCGGATCTGACGGCCGCCGTCGGCGAGACGATCCAGCGCGCCTTTCCCGGCGAGGTCTGGGTGCGCGGCGAGATCATCGGCTACTCGGTGGCGGCGAGCGGCCACATCTACTTCAACCTCATCGAACCGGGCTCGGGCAACGATCGCCGGGGCGCACGCATGCGGGTCGCGCTGTTCAAGGGACGCCAGCGGCTGGTGAACCGCGACCTCGCCGCAGCAGGCGGGCTGACGCTGGACGACGGCATCGAGGTGCGGATCCGCGCCGAAGTGGAGTACTACGCCGGCAGCGGGCAGGTGCAGCTCATCATGAGCGGCGTCGACCCGCACTTCACCCTGGGCGTACTGGCGGCCGACCGCGAGCGGATCCTTGCCGAGCTGGCCGAATCAGGGCTGCTGCGGCGCAACGCCGACGTGCCGCTGCCGCTGGTGCCGCTACGCGTCGGGCTCGTGACGGCCGACGGCAGCGCGGCCCACGCCGACTTCACCCATGAGCTGAAAGCGAGCGGCTACGCGTTCGAAGTGCTGCTGTGCGATGCCAGAGTGCAGGGCGTCACGGCCGAGGCCGATCTGGTGGCGGCGCTGCGCACGCTCGGGCAGGCCGGCGTCGACGTGATCGCCGTGGTGCGCGGCGGGGGCGACCGCACCGATCTGCTGGCGTTCGACCTCGCAAGCGTGGCGAAGGCCATTGCGCTGTGCCCGCTGCCAGTGTTCTGCGGGATCGGTCACGAGATCGACACCTCGGTGGCCGACCAGGTGGCGCACACGGCTTCCAAGACGCCCACCGCCTGCGCCGCCGCGCTGGTCGCCCATGTCGCCGCGTTCGACGAACGCCTGGCTCGCACCCGTCGTGAGGTGGACCGGCTTGCCCGCTCCCGCTCGGCTGCGGCAGCGGCACGCCTGGCCACGGCTCGGAGCGCGCTGGGCCTGCTGGCCGAGCGTCGCCTTGCTCGCCCGCGCGCGTGGCTCGGCGAGGCCCGACTGCGGCTGGGCCACCACACGCAGCGTCACTGCCGCACTGCCGTCGGCGAGCTCGTCGGCGCGCGCCGGTCGCTGCAACGCAGTCATGCCCATGTGCAGCGCGGCACGGTGTCGCTCCGTGCCCTGCGGCCCCGGTTGGAACGAGCCTCGGCGCGACGCCTCGGCACCGCGAAGGCCCGGCTGCGTTCCGCATCGGCACTGGTGTCGGCGGTTGCGCCCGAGCGAACCTTGGCCCGGGGATTCTCGATCACGCGCACGGCAGACGGCAGCATCGTGTGCGAGATGCCTGCTGCCGGCGACATGATCTCCACCGAAACCCAGCACGCCGTGTTCGCCAGCGTCGTCCGCGACAGCAACGCGGTCGGCGATGAGCCACACGAACCGGTCGACAATCGGACGACGGGAAGGACAACTGATGGCTGAAGACGCGGACCATCACACTGGCGCGGACCCGGGTGATGCTGAGTTCGGCGGCTACGCCGAGTCAATGGCCGAACTCGAAACCATCTTGGCCAGCCTGGAGAACGACGATGTCAACATCGACACGCTGGCCTCGAAGGTCGAGCGAGCCTCGCTGCTGATCGCGCACTGCGAGGGGCGGCTGCGAGCGACTGAGCTGTCGCTGACGAGCATCCTGGCTCAGCACGATCCGACGACGACGGTCGAGGAGGACTTCTGAGCTGTGGCCGTACGGGCATGTGTGGACCGGGGGAGTTGGTGGGCGCTCCCCCGGTCCACTGGCGCGTCACGGGCCGGTGGAAAACCCGGAGCGCACGCTCACACCGCCGCGGAATCTGCCCACTGTGAGCGACCGCGACTGTTCGTCTGAACCAACGAGGAACCTATGAGTTCACCATCGCCCTGTCAAGGAGCTTCCGGTCAACACGACGGTATCCGAACTCCCAGCAACTCCGGGGATTCTCCGCACGGCGCGTGGCCGTCGCCGCTGCGGGCGGTCGACGTCGCCGCCGGTGCTGTACGACGGACCGAGCCGCGCGTCGCTGGCGCTTGGGCCTACTGGGTGGAAGAGCGGCCCCTCGACCTCGGGCGAGGCGCCGTGGTGCGGGTGCGCCTCGACGAGGCCGGTGCAGGGCCCGTCGACGTTCCCCACTCCGCGGAGGCAGACATCCGCACCGCCGTCCACGAATACGGCGGTGGTGCCTGGCTGCCGTTCGAAACAGCCGACGGCAGCCACTTCGTGCTGGCCAGCTGCATGAGCGACCACCGGGTGCGGCTGTTCGACGCGACGGGAGAGGCCGCTCCAAGTGCGATGACCCCGGAACCGGACATCCCGAGGGGGCTGCGGTACGCCGACCCGGCGCTGGTGCCCGCACCGCACGGCGTCTCCGGTGGCGCGGCTGTCGGCCCAGTCAGCGTGTGGGTGCGCGAAACCCACGACGACACCAAGAACGAGCCGCGCAACGAGCTGGTCGCGATCCGCCTGAACGGGACGGTCAGCGTCGTAGCCACCGGCGCCGACTTCTACTCATCGCCCCGGCCCGCGCCAGACGGATCGAAGCTGGCCTATCTCAGCTGGGACCACCCGAACATGCCGTGGGACCACACGCGCCTGCACCTGGTGGACCTGCACGACAACGAACCGGTGCCGGGCACCGACCGGGTGCTGTGCGACGGTCCCGCCTTGGGCCAACCAGCCTGGAGCCCTGACGGCGAGCTGCACATCGTCACCGATGTCGACGGCTGGTGGTCGATCCACCGCGTCGATATCGAAACGGGTGCTACCGCACCGGTGCTCGACGACACAGCGGCCGGCCGCGAGTTCGGCGTGCCGGCATGGGTCTTCGCGCAGGCCACCTACGACTGGAGCGACGACGGAACGCTGTGGTGCACTTGGACATCGGGCGGTGTCGGTCACCTGGGCACTCTCCGCGACGGGCAGCTGGACGAGATTCCGAGCGGGTTCACCGAGTTCGGCCGCCTGGCGGTCACGGCCGGCGGATCGGTCGTCACCGTGGCCGCAGGCTGGACCCGCCGCGCAGCTGTCATGGAGATCGCATCCGACGGGACCCACCGCCAACTCAGCGCGAGCGAACCATCAGCACTCGAGCCCAGCGACGTGTCGGTCCCCGAAGCATTCACCTTCGACAGCGACCAGGGACGCCAAGCCCACGCGTTCTTCTTCCCGCCAGCCAACCCGGCCGTGACTGCTCAACATGACGAACTGCCGCCGCTCATGGTGCTGAGCCACGGCGGGCCCACCGGCTCGGCCCGCAGCTCGCTCGACCTGGGCATCCAGTACTGGACCACCCGCGGCATTGCCGTGGTGG
>JAJEIW010000068.1 GCA_022828045.1 Acidimicrobiia bacterium
GAACTGCATCGCTGCAGTGGAGACGCTGGTGACGGCCACTGGCAGCACCGCCAATTACACCTCGTCGCCGCTCGGCGGCTTGCTGAACGACGTGAGGGCCGTCGCCGGCCACTTCATGGTCGGCAGCTACCAGATGGACACCGCCGGTCGCGTACTCCTCGGCCTCGACTCAAACGACCCCAACTTCTGAGCGCCGGAATGGGCGACGCCCTATCGCTACGGCAGGGATCCGTTCGCTGCATCGAAACACGGCTGCGCCAATGCCCAACGTTGTTGCACCGGTTCGTTAGTTTGCGATCCATGCGCGTTGGGCTGACTGGCTGGCAGGGCAGGTGCTGCTGTGGCTGAAGCAACAAGCGGCCCCAGCTTTGATCCGGCCGTCGATCCGATCATCTGCTCGCCTTACGCCGAGCCCGATCTGCATTGGCAGCTAGATGGAGCCGGTCGTGCCTTGGCCGGTCAGGCACCACTCACCGGGCGTCGCCCGTCCGCTTTGCTTCGGCCGGTACCTGACGACGCGAAGACCGGGATGCTGGCGATGGACTTCGACGCGATGTCGACGTCGAACAAGCTGATCAATGAGATCCGAAACCATGTCCGAGCGTGGCGGCTCAGCGGATACGAAGGCACCACGTCAGTCACGCGAAGGCTCTTGGTGCACTGGGCGGAGGATTCCGCGCACCGCCAGCTTCGCCCGTTCTTCGCCCAACGCGAAGCCATCGAAACACTGATTTGGTTGCGGGAGGTCGCCCGACGAGACACACCCGAGCGCCGCGACATCGAGGCAGCGGCGCGCGACCACAACGACGGCATTGTCCGCTACTGCGCCAAGATGGCAACAGGTACCGGCAAGACCGCTGTCATGGGGATGCTCATCGCGTGGCAGACGCTCAACGCGGTGCGCTCACGCCGCAGACGCAACCTGCAGCACTCGTCGCGGTTCCTCGTGCTCACCCCGGGCCTGACGGTGCGCGACCGCCTCGCAGTCCTGCGGCCCTCGCACCCAGGAAACGTGTACGAAGAGCTCAGCCTCGTGCCGAAGGATCTTTGGCGCGACTTGCATGCCGCCCGGGTCGAGATCGTGAATTTCCAGGCGTTTCGCCGCCGCGATCCCACCGAGTCCACCGGCGCCCAGAAGGCCGTTCTCGGCGCGGTTCGGGCCGATCAAACCGAGACGCCCGCCGCGATGGTGCGTCGCGTAGTCGGCGACTTGCTCAAGCGTCGTCGCACCCACGGCGACCTCGTCGTCATGAACGATGAGGCGCACCACTGCTACCTGCCTGCCACGGACGGAGGAGCGAAGCAGTCCGCGGAGGAAAAGAGCGAGAACAAGATCGCCGCAGTGTGGTTCAGCGCCATTCGCACGCTGCGTGACATGGGAGCGCTGGGCGAACTGGACCGGTTCGGCGGCCAAGCGTCGCCGGTCTACGACTTCTCGGCGACACCGATGTGGATCGCCCGAGCCAATCGCGGCGAATCGCCGATGTTCGAATGGGTCACTTCCGACTTCGGCTTGATGGACGCCATCGAGTCGGGCTTGGTCAAGGTGCCGCGGGTGCCCATCGACGACGACACGGAGCAGGCGCGAACTACGTGGCGCCGGCTCTACGACGCCACTCCGACCAAGAAGCTCCCCAAGCGCAGTGCCGATCCTGCCGTAACGCTGCCGCAACCGCTCGAAGACGCTCTCAGTGCCTCGGTCAACGAATGGCGCCGCACACACGAGGACACGCAGGATCGCCAGCCCACGCCCCCGGTGATGATCGTGGTGGCGAACACCATCGACAACGCGGTAGCGCTGTACGAGCACGTCGCGGGTTGCGAGACCGCTGACGGGGCGCTCGTGGCGGGTCGGTTCGCGGACTTCTCCAACGTGACAGACGGAGCAGATGGTGCTGTGCCTCGCTGGAGAGCCGATCCGCGGACGCTGCTGGTCCATTCCCGGCCCGATGACGACGACGCCATCACCACGCGTTTCGCCAAGCTGATGCGCGAGCAGGCAGCCCACATGGGCGAGGACGTGCCGCCCGATGCAGTACGCGAGGCGCTCAACACCGTGGGCAAGCCGGGCCGGCTCGGGGCGGGAGTGCGCTGCGTCATCTCGGTGTCGATGCTCACCGAGGGTTGGGATGCCCGCACCGTCAATCAGATTGTGGGCTTCCGTGCGTTCTCTTCGCAGCTGCTGTGCGAGCAGGTGACCGGCAGGGCGCTGCGCCGCACGTCCTACGAGTCATTCCGTGATGAGCCCGGCAAGGAGCACCTCCTCTCCCCCGAGTACGCCGAGGTGCTTGGCATCCCATTTGAGTTCATGCCTGCGCGCGGATCACACCGCGGAACGCCGCCGCCAGACCGCACCGAGGTCCGCACCGTACGGGGACGTGCCAACCGCAGGATCACCTGGCCCCACGTGATCGAGTATCGAACAGTGGCACCGCCCGCAGGGTTCGTTCTCGATCCCGCAGCGGTGCGCCCAGCCGTGCTGAGCGAGGATGCCTCTGCCGAATTGGTCGAAGTGGCGGGTGTAACCGGCGAGACAAACCTCCTGTCGCCCGACGATTGGCGTCGAGACAAAGCAGCCCGCGTGCGCTGTGCCGCCGAGATCGCCAACCTGCTCACGGTCACCGACGATGCGGCCTCGCTCCAGACGCCCGACGGACTGGCGGACGGTTTGCACGGTGTCGGGCGATGCTCGCTCTTCGCGTCGGCCTACCGCGCACTGGGTGACTGGCTCGCCCATCCCGATGTGAAATGCGCGAGCGCGTCGGTGCTGCTGCGCCACAGGAACAAGCGCGAGTTCTACAACGAGCTCGTCGCGGCATGCCGCTTCGCGATGACCCCCCCCCCCCCACTTCGGATGTGGGGCAGGACGGCAACCCGGACCCACCCGCGACGCACTTGCGACGAGCGGTGCTCGGACAACCGCCGCTGGGCGACACGGCCGATGTCAGCTTCGAAACGACGCTGCGCCACATTCACACGGCCCGCAACAGCGAGCTGTCGCACGCAGCGTGCCACTCGCGCCTTGAGCGTAACTCAGCACGGATCCTCGACAAGCATCCCGCGGTAGCCGCCTGGGCCCGCAACTTCAGCCTCGGCTGGTCTCTGCCGTACCACTTCGACGGTGCTTGGCGGAGTTACGAGCCGGATTTCGTCGCCCGACTGGCCAACGGGCTGAATGTCGTCATCGAGTGCAAGGGCATCGTCGACGACAAGGCGATTGCGACCGAACGATGGACGCGTGCGCACTGGATTCCCGCTGTCGAGGGCACTCCGGAGCTACCGGCCGAACTGCGCCGCTGGGCCTATGAGGTCATTACCGACGCCGCCCATCTGCCTGGACGTCTCAACGACCTGGTGCAGGCGTCGCCATGAGGGATCGCACCAGCCTGCGACGGGCGAACGCCGTTGAGCACTCCGGCTCCATGTGTGGCGGTGGCTGGCCAGCACGCGCGAACACCACGCCAGCCGGCCGCACCGTTGCACTTCGACGAGGAGACAATCATGGCGAAGTCCCCGAACGAATCTGAACCCGGCGCGTACGAACACGCTTCCGCGTCTCGCGTCAATCAGCCCACGGCCGAAACAGCACCGCTGATGGGCGACGACGACCGTGCGCCAGCGCCGTTCAGCGCGGCACGACGGCTGCCCAAGGCCGTAGCGCAGGTGTACGAGGCAGCGGTTGACCGTACCGACGTGAAGCTCGACCGTGACCTGAGCACGCATCCCGTGCTGGCCTGGGACCGCCAGGGCCCGACCTCGACAATCGACGGCGAGGAGCAGGCCGACGCCGAGCACGAATTCTCCGGTGCGCCGCTGTACACCCGCGAGAAGGTCACACCGGCGTTGCTCGTGGAGCAATTGCGCCGACCCGATGCCGCCCGTTCGTTGCAGCTCGACTTCGACGGCTTGCCCGACGACGCGATCGAATGGGAGTGGTACCAGCACGCGGGTCACTGGCAGAACCGGTTGGTTCACGGCGACTCGTCAGCGGTGATGCAGTCGCTCATCGCGAAGGACGGCTTGTGCGGTCGCGTTCAGATGATCTACTTCGACCCGCCCTATGGGCAGAACTTCAAGTCCAACTTCCAGACCTCGACCGGCAAGCTTGAAACCCCCGAAAAGCTCGACGGGTTGCCCGCGGGCGACACCGCTCCACTACGGGCGTTTCGCGACAGCTACCGCAACGGCATCCACTCCTACCTCGACGGCATCCACGAACGCGCCGTGCTCGCACGCGAACTGCTCACGGACACTGGTTCACTGTTTTGCCAGATCGGCGACATCAACGTCCACCGCCTCGCGCTGGTGCTCGATGAGGTCTTCGGCCCGGAAAACCGGGTTGCGACCATCACTTGGCGGCCGACCGGAGGCTCCTCGGCAAGGACGCTGCCAGAGAGCGCTTCGTACCTGCTCTGGTACGCCAAGGACAAGTCTCGGTGCAGATACCAACAACCGTACGAACCGCTCGATCAAGCCGGAATCGTTCATCAGTTCAGCTCCTATGCACGCATCGAGGAACCAAGCGGGGCCGTACGAAAGCTGACGAAGACTGAGC
The DNA here is from genome assembly GCA_022828045.1 of Acidimicrobiia bacterium. Classification (GTDB taxonomy): domain Bacteria; phylum Actinomycetota; class Acidimicrobiia; order Acidimicrobiales; family Poriferisodalaceae; genus Poriferisodalis. The sequence continues at coordinate 4,556 of JAJEIW010000068.1, forward strand.
GTTCGGCCCCCAACAGCGACATTTCTCAAGAAGTACGTCTCTTCAAGCGCGAGAACCTCACGTCCATGGGTTCCTCAACGACTGGACGTACTCGTGAGATCATGTATCGAGGTAAGCAGTACCACTGTGGGACCGGACGACAATGGTGCGTCTCCGTCCACGACAGAGACGCACCAGTGTGTGCCCCACCGGACGACAATGGCGCGCGCACGGAGGCTTTGCCTCCGTGTCCCGCCCCCGAGCCATGTGGCCTGTGTTGGCTCGGCTGGACCGGCCGCCTCGACGACAGCGGGCCTTCACTCCAATGGAAGTGGTACGGGCACGAAGTGCCAGGGCGACGGCTCGACAACGTTTGGCATCAAATGCGCCCCGTAACAGGTCGAACGCGACGCTATGTCGTCCAAACAGCCGCAGCCATCGTCGAGCGCTGCATGCTGATGACTACCGATCCGGGTGACTTGGTGCTTGATCCGACGTGCGGGTCCGGGGTCACCGCCGATGTGGCCGAAGAGTGGGGGCGGCGCTGGATCACGATGGATGTCAGCCGCGTCGCCATTGCCGTCGCCCGCCAGAAGTTCATGACCTCCACCTACACATGGCATCGCACCACAGATGGCGGCACCGATCCGGCTGCCGACTTCATCTGCAAGACGATGCGCAAAGTGTCCGCCGGTCGCCTCGCCGACCCGAATACCGACTGGAGCCATCCCGACAACATCATCAAGCTCGTCGACCAGACCGAGACCGAGCCCAAACGCGTCCGGCTCGCCAGCCCATTCACCGTCGAATCACACTCGCCGTACTCGTACCTGCCTTTCGACGGCACTCCGAATCGAACATCACCAAGCGCAGCGGCAGACGAGGTCACCGATCTCGACGGCAGCGAAACGCCCATCGTCGACTTCGGCCTTGCCTCGGGAGATACCGAGAAGACGATCGTCGATGCGCTGTACCGATCGCCAATCTGCGATTCAAACGGCACTGTGCTGCTGCAAGTCGTCGACCACGAGCGTTGGCCTGACACCCACCTCGCCTCCCACGGCGTGACATGCACACGGCCCGGCCGGGACACCGAGATTGTCGCCGCACTGATGATCGCAGCGCCAGATGCCACCGTGACCACAGCGCAGGCGCAGCGAGCAGTCATCGAAGCGCGCCAGAACGCCGCCGATTGCGAGAATCTCATCGCGGTCGGTTTCGCGTTCGAGCCTGATGTTCCCCCACGCATCGGCGCATGCTCGGTTCACCGGGTCGTGGCGTCAAAGGACCTGCAGATCCCCGAACTGGCCCGCAAGGATGCCGACGGCGGAACGTTCACACTGCTCGGGGAACCGGACTGCGAGGTGCGTCGCACATCGGACGGCACCTCGCTCACGGTGCGCCTGCTGGGCTGCGACGCATATGACCCATCGAGCGGCATGGTGCGCGAAACCGACGAAGACGGCATCGACTGCTGGATGGTCGATACAGACCATGACCAGCTGCAGTTTCTCGCTCGCCTCACCTACTTCCCCAACGGTGTCCGCAACAGTGCGGGGCTCAAGGCCGCCATGAAGTCACTTGCAGGCGACCTTGCATCCGACGCTGAGGCGCAGATCATCTCGTTCCGGTCGCAGCCATTCCCGATCCCGCCGGATGGACGGCCGATTGCCGTCAAGGTCATCACTCACACAGGTGCTGAGATGAACACCGTTATCCATCCCGACGCCTGGCTCGACCCTCTCATCGTCTGAAGCTGTACACGCCGCCGAAATTCGCTTGCAGCGAGCACATCGCCGTTCTTACCGTGCCGCGCAGATGGAAAATGACGAAGGTCCAGCGGTCATAACGCCGTCAGCGCGTCGCCACGGCGTGCCCGACGCCGACATCTTGCATGCCCTTCGCAATCCGCACCAGATCGACTTCGGAGACGACGGACGCATCTTCGTCATCGGCTCCCAACGCGACGGCGCATTCCTGGAACTCGTCATCGTGGATGACGGTGTCGGCGGGAAACTCCGGATCATCCACGCGATGCCTGCGAGAACGACACGCCTAAGAGGATGCGCCAATAGGTGGGGTCATTGGGGTTGCCAGCGGTCTCGGTGGTCGATGAGTTTGATGGTGATGATCAAGGCGACGGCGAGGGCGATCTGCGCGAGGCGGTGCTGGGGTTTGCGGTCGGTGTTGCGGCG
>JAJEIW010000123.1 GCA_022828045.1 Acidimicrobiia bacterium
CCCGCACCAACCAGCAAGGCATCGCCCTGCAAACCGTCATCGTCATCGTCGTCATGCTCGTCATCGCCGGCGGCGTCTCCGGAGTGCTGCTCAGCCGCGGCGGCGACGTGATCAGCGACCTCGAGTCCGCGGACGTCAACGCCACCGAGATCAACACCGACGACGAATGCCTCGCCGCAGGCAGATCCCTCACCGGAGTGACAATCTCAGCGCTGTCCAGTGTCAGCGGTGCAGGAACAGCTGCGGCGGCGGGATACAGCGGCACCACATGCACCGTCGCTGATGCGCGCGACGGCAATATGACGCGGTTCAACTGCGAGGGGTACCGGAGCACTGACGGCAGTCGCGGGGTGTTCACGGAGCAGGCCGCTTCACCCGCTACCGCCGGCTCACTCTGCAAGATCGGCTGATGACCGCCTGGGTCGTGGGCGCTCCCTGCGTACGCTGACGTTTCCTTGTCCGCGGGGAGCGCCCGCCTTTCGCTGGCCCAGTCAAGCCGATTGCTCCGCTGCCTTCGGGCGGCGGGGCTTTCTGCTTTGCGGGACTAGCGATGCCTCTCGTGTCGTGGTTCGCGTCTTCGACCGCGGGCATCTGCCGGGAAGTGGGTTGTGCGGTTCACGGTCTGGGGTGTCCGGCTTGGCAGCGTCGGCCGGGTGCTGGTCTGGGGTGCTTGCATCGTCGCCCTGTGGCTGTCTTCGCTCCGCACTCGTGCGATGTCGGGGGCGCAGCGGAAGCATCCCGCAGCGGCAGGAACGGCAGCGATTCGGGGGGTTGACGGCGTGCTAACTCGGTGAAGGCGTCCATCAGGTCGGCGCATTCGAAGACCCGGTTCCGGCGGCCCGCGCTGCGCTGGACGAGCACGCCGATGTCGGCGAGCCTGCTGACTGCCCGGTGGGCTGCGCTCTCGCTCACCGACAGTGCCCGGGCTGCGCTGTCGGCGGTGACGACGGGCTGTCGCGGCAGCAGGCTGATGAGCCGCCAAGCTGCGCTGCCGGGCCGCACACGCTTGCCCAGTGCTGCGGCCTGCCAGCGCGCGATGAGGGACTGCACATGGTCTGTCAGGCGTTCGCGGAGCACGCAGGCATGCTGGGCCGACTCCGCGAACAGGCCGACGATCGGCTCGAACGCCATGCTTCTGGCGGGATCGTGCGGGGGGCACACGGCCTTGGCTGCTGCGAGCGCCTCGTAGTAGCGGCTGCGCATGCTCATCAACGCTGAACTGATCGGCAGGGCGCCGCCCGGCGACAGCCCTGATCTCAGCAGCATGTACTGGACGAGCGCTCTGCCGACGCGTCCGTTGCCGTCAGCGAACGGGTGGATCATCTCGAACTGTGCGTGGGCTATGGCAGCGCGCGCCAATGGCGAGTCCTCGGCCTCGGCGATGTGCCGGACGAGGTCGTTCATCAGGTGGGGGACTTGTTCGGGCGGGGGGCCGACGTATGAGGCTTCGAGCGGTCCGCCCATCGACCGCGACGTGATCCAGTTCTGGCGGTCCCGCAGACAGCCGGCGGACGGGTCGCCGTCCCCCATGAGCGACCGATGGATCTCGCGGACGTCCGCGACGGTGATCGGCTCATCGCTGAGGGCGAGCTCGCAGGCGTGCTGGGTGGCAGAGATGTTCCTCAGCGCTTCCATCTCCGTGCCGCGCGGCGTCTCCCCGAAGATGCTGAGCTGCGCTTCGGCCCGCGCGACCCTGCGTGCGGACGGGTGGATGTCCTCGATGGTGCTTGACGCGATGCTCTCAGCGCGGTCCAGCAGCCACGCAGTGTCGGCATGTGCAGCAGCCGAAGAGCGCCCTGCCAAGTCAAGGCAACGCTCTGTGGCAGCGAGCACGCTGTTCGACGTGGACAGCCGCAGTCGCGGCTCCCAGCCGCACAGCGGATGCGGTGCGTACGCCTCGAACAGGGAGTCGAGGGCATCGGACCGAACAGCAGCGCGAGATGTGAAGCTGGCAGCGTCCCAGAAACGCGTGTGCGTGCTGCCCATTGCCGAACCCCAAACAGTCGCCTGAGCTGCCCGCCACAGGAGCTCATGCTTGCAACTCAGAACATGATACGGCCTGGACTGCAAGCACGACTGCTCTTGCTCTCGCCTCAGAGGCCGGCACAGCCCACGACGCCAGCCCCGGTGATGCCATGCGCCCGGAGCGGGGACTTCACTGTTCGCACCAGAACAGAAACATGTGCGAACGGGGACATTCCGTCGTAACGGCAACCTTCTCCGACCCTGCTGAGCACACGCTGCTGCTGCGCCCATTCGATGCCGGGCGCCCAATCCGCGATGCACGCAAGACCAGCGGGCTGACCCAAGCACAGCTCGCAGCCGGGGCCGGCGTGTCAGTCAAATGGCTGTCAGACGCCGAGAACGGCAAACCCGCCGTTGAACTCGGCTCGGTCATGGAAGTCATCGGCCGCCTCGGATACGCACTGGTCCGCCCTAGACGTCCGGCCCCGGCCTTCGATCTCGCAGCGCACATCGAAGCGGGCACCGAGACAGCGCCCTGACCAGCCGGCCGTGCGTCGTCCTCAACGGCGCCCACGCAGCCGACAGCCTGCTCACTGAGCCATCGCAACTCGGCGAGGTCAAGGCTCAGCCGACCCGCAGCCGACATGAGAACCAAGCTTGCAACAGCAGCACGATGGGCAAGACAACGGCCCCGCACCAACCAGCAAGGCATCGCCCTGCAAACCGTCATCGTCATCGTCGTCATGCTCGTCATCGCCGGCGCAGTAGCCGGAGTGCTGTTCTCACGAAGCCAAGACGTGATAGGCGACTTGGAGAGCACCAGCGTCGCCGTCGGGGCGCACGCTTCAGCCACAGCCTGCGAATCCGCCGGTCATCGGCTGCTGACGAACACAAGCTCATCCGTCTCGCCAGGAACCGCGGCCGGAACCGCTGTGGCGATCATCCATAACAGCGTGGATGTGGAGTGCTATGTGGTCGGCCCCGATGCGGTCATCACGTCAGACAGGTGCAGTACCGCTGGCGGCACACATGGATCTCTGGCCGGGGCAAACGACTCTTGCACATTCTCTGCCTAGCCGCGTGATCGTGGGCGCTCCTCGCGTACGCTGACGTTTCCTTGTCCGCGGGGAGCGCCCGCCTTTCGCCAGTCCCGCCGAGCTGATTGCCTCGCTGCCTCTGGGCGGCGGGGCTTTCTGCTTTCTGGGGCCTGCGATCCTTCTCCCCATCGTGGGGTCACGCTCCCGGTTGCGGGCTGAGGCCGGAGAATCGGCAGGTCGAATGCGGCGAGGCCGTGGCGCTGGCGTCTTCCGGGCTTCCGCCGGGAACAGCCGCCGGCCCGGCCGCAGGATGCTGCACCTGCGGTGCCTCTGCTTGCGGCAGACGGCGCGCCAGCGAGTCGGCTGTCGCTCAGCAGCGGTGTCGAGACCGGTGTGACTCACGGTCGTCCGATATGCCGCCTCACGGGGCTCGGCCTGACGTTCTCGCCGGTTTGGGGGTCAGGGAAGCGCACGCAATCGTCGCTTGTTATGTTTTTCTGTTTCTTATTGATCTTTGCGTAACAGTAGAATGGAATAGTTGCGGCATGAACCGATACGCAGCAGAATGCGTAACAGATCCATTGCGGGCGGAACGAGGGGACGCGATGAGCCAGCTGGGTGAGGCACTCGCGCGCGCTCGCACGAGCGCCCGCTACTCGCAGGACGATGTGGGGGCAGCCTT
>JAJEIW010000143.1 GCA_022828045.1 Acidimicrobiia bacterium
GGGTCCACCGGTGGAACACCGACCGCATCCACGGCTACCTCGACGACCACTCACCCGACCAATTCGAAGCGGCCTACGCTGCCGCCAACACAAAGACAGAAAACCAAAACATTCAGCCTGCGCAAAACCCAGAGTGAATCAGCGTTCGGATCGGACGCGGGCTCGTTCTCGTCGTTGGGCGGCGAGCAGGTCGGGTGAGCGTTTGTTGGCGTTGCGCCAGCGCAGGTAGTCGTGAAGCCGTCGGGTGAGCACTGTGTGGTTGGGGTGGTCGCTGTTGTTGAGCACGAACTCGCGCAGCGGCCCGAAATGGGCTTCGATGGGGTTCGCCCATGAGCTGTAGGTGGGGGTGAAGCACAGCTCGACGCGGTTGCGGCGCGCCCAGCGGGCGATGTCGGCATGCTTGTGGGCGGACAGGTTGTCCAAGATCACATAGATCGGCTCGCCGTCGGGACGGCGAGACCGGATGGTCCTGAGCGCTGCGAGGGTGTTCGCAGCGGACTTGCGGTGTCGCGCCACGCCCCACAACTCGTCGTCGCCGACGCTGTAGCAGCCGTGGAACTGGCGCACCCCGTGACGCTTGTTGTAGTTCGCGCGCTGCCGCTGGGGACGCCGGCGCGGCGCCCAGCACGAACCGCCGACCGGGCGGATCTGCAACGGCCCGAACTCGCCGAACGCGAACACCCGATCAGGGTGCTTGTCGATCACGTGCTCGATGCGGTCCAGCTTCGCGTCCCGCTGCGGGCCGTTGGACTCCTTCCAGGTCTTGGTGCGCTGGAACGTGATCCCCGCCCGGCCCAACAGCACACGCAGCCGCTCCCGGCCGATGACGACCACCCGAGTCGGGTTGTCGGCCAGATACGCCGACAGCTTGCGGACGCTCCACCGCGTGAACGGCCGCCCCAGCTTGCGGGGACGCGTGCGGGCCGTCTCGACGATGAACGCCTCATCGTCAGTCGTGATCCGGCGGGGACGGCCACCCGCCCACTTGGGGTCCAACGACGCCATCCCCGACTCGTTGAAACGATGAATCATCTCACGCACCCGATCAGGCGACGTCGCCACCAACCGCGCGATCACCGCCACCGAGTTCCCGCCCGCCGACGCATGAACCACCACCGCACGCCGCCAGCGCACATGAGACCCCGACGACTTGCCCCCGCCACGGCGCACGATCTGCTGCAACGCCCGGCCCCCTTCATGGGTCAGCCGGCGAACCCGAACACGCTCACTCACACCCCCGACCAAACCACACCACACACCCCACCACGCGGACCCCAACCCCCCACACGTAACCGGTCACAGCACTAGCGAGAAAGTGCCTCGGCGCGCGACGAGGCCCCGCCCGCTGCGGGCGGGGCCTCAACCACACTGCCGTCGAGTTTCCGCTTCCGCCAGAATCATCGCCACCCGAGCATCGAAGATCTCGCTGTCCGAGTGTTCCTCACCGGACTCGTGCGCCGCTTCATGAGCGTCGACGGCCGAGCCGTAGGCTCGCTCGGCAATCGCCTGCTGCACCGCCGCGTTCTCGCAGGCTGCCACATCCCGAAACGTCGAGCACGACGCCATCATCAGTGCGGCCGCAACAGCCGCTGCAATGCTTGCCTTCACTCAGCGGATGGCTTGTGGTGCAGCGGGAACCTCTGGCGGCCCCAACGCCGCCACGCGAGCCAAGCAGCTGTCCCGACTGCTGCGACCACCCCATTGATGACCACGTTCAGCGAGAACGAGTAGCCGACCTGGCCGTAGAGGAAGAACAACAAGCCCGCGGCGGCACCGATGATTGTGCCCCACGTCAGCCGCTCGCGAGCGCTCCGATATCCGCTCATGTCAGGCTCCTGCACCAGCCATGATCGTACCACAGGCAGCACCCGCAACGAAACCGCCGACTCCTCCAGTGGCACCACCAACAGCGACGGCGAAGGTACCACACCCAACGCCTACGGCCACGCCGACGGCGACTCGTTCCCACCAATGCCGGTGCGGAATATTGACACAGCTCTCGCGCGTTTCTTGATATGCACCGGGCCCATTACGGCCGTTCGGGTAGACCGTGGTGGTGTAGTAGGTGCAGCTTTGCTGGGTGTCGGCCGCAGCGGCGGTCACATCGAGCGCACTCAGCACTCCAGGCAATTCGGTCCGGGTTGGCATGGCTACTGCGAGCGTCGTGCTCAACAGCAGAGCTGCAAGCACGCTTGCTAGCGCTTTGGTCGGTAGTGATGCGGTGAGTGTCATCCGCTGTTCCGTCCTTTCGGGTCGGGATTCCTTCGTTTTGCTACGCCCGGGTCGGACAAGAACGGACACGCGCGGCAGGGTTGGCCCGTTGCGCGGGCGCGCCTGGCCGCGGCTGGGTTTGCCCAGCGGCTATGCCGGTTTGCGACGACTGAGCGTGTCGGTGCCGGCCTTCGGTGACATGGTGGCGGGAGCGAGTTGACAGGCCAGTGGGGCCTGTCTACAATACGAACGTTTACCGGTCGGCCAGAAACAACCTCTGACCAGCGGTTATGAATCGCCTCAGAGCGTCAGAGACGGCCTCTCGGGAGCCTTGACCTGGATGTCTCTGTGTCCTGAAGCTGACGGACGAACGGATTCAATCCAGATTCAGTGAGACGCAGCGGGGATGGCGAGTTGCAGTGCGTTGGGCACCCACTCGAGGTGGAGTTCGTTGACGGCGCCGAGGTGGTCACCGTCGAGTTGGTGGCCGAACGGGCGCATCCCGGTTACGGTGACATCGCGCACGTCGTCGATGCGTTGCACGACGCTCGGATCGGTGTCGCTCAGGCTGCCGTTGGCTCTGAATACCGCGGAGAGCACGTCGAGCGCGTCGGCGAATCGGAGCGACCGCAGCCCGATCACCGACAGTCCGGTGTGCAGCGTTGCTGCGGGGGCGATGCGCACCGGACGGCTGCCGAGGAAGGTGTATGGATCGGTGTTCGCCGCGACGACAACGAAGCAGCCGTCGATGGTTGCCGCTGCCGGAGCCGTTGTGTGCACGCTCAGCGTGCCGGTTTGGCGGTCGTAGCGGCGCAGCAGCGTGTCGATGCCTGCGAGGAGGAACAGCGGGTGGCCGAGATACCGCTTGAGCGTCGGGTGCCGCTCGACCTGTTCCACGATCGCGGTGTCGAGTCCCATGCCGCAGTGGAACAGGAAGTAACGACCGGAGGTGCGCCCGAGCCCCGCTGAAGTAATGCTGCCGCTCTCGAACGCGTCTTCGAGGGCGAGCAGGCCGGCTTCGGCTCGGGCGACGAGTTCTGCTGTGCGTCTGGCGTCGCGTCGGGCGCGGGCGTCGGACTCCACGATCGCGGCCCGGGTGCCGTCGGCGGGCGTCGCTTCGGCGGCGCGGCATCGCTGATCAGCCAGTTCGGCCCACTGCGTGTCGACGTGGAGCGTTTCGAGTGCTTCGCGGCAGGCGGCGTCGCGGCGCAGCCTGGTGGCGAGTATGTGGTCGAAGCCAGCGTCGGCGACGGCGTCGACGTTGCCTGTCGAGATCAGGCCGCGGTCGGCGACCACGCAGATCCGCCCCACCCCGAACCGTTCTTGGAGGCCCTCGAGCACGCCGGGCAGCGTTGAAGCGTCGTTGGTATTGCCCGGGAACACGCGGTGCGCGATCGGCATCCCGTCGCCGGTGCACAGCAGGCCGATCACCACCTGGGGGCGGTCCGATCGGTGGTCGCGCGAATAGCCGAACGCCTTGGAAGCGAACCGCTCAGACGGCGACACGGAGCCTTCCAGATATGTCGAGGTGAGGTCGCAGCACACGAACCGCAGGTCCAGGTCGGTCAGATCGCACAGCCGCCCGAACAAGAAGTCCTCGGCCAACTCGGCGTTGCCGGCGACGGCGTCCAATGCTCGGTAGTGCTGGGCCAGCGACGGCTGCTGCCAGCTGTCGGGCATCGTCACGTCGTGTTCGGCCCATTCGGGCAGCCGACGCTTCGAGCACGGCGCCACCAGCCGGTTCGCTGCCATCGCGAACACCGCGTCCGCGAGCCGCTCGGCGCCGCGGCCCGCTCCCATCTTCGCGAACCAGCCGTCGAGGCCGAGCCGCTGCCATGTCGCCCACGCGCACGCCACGCCGCCCACCGCGCGGGCGTGGTCGGCTTCCAGCGAGGCGGGGTCAACCCGCTCGCGTCTCAGGTGCGTTTCCAGGGCGGCGACGATGCGTTCGAGCTGGCCCGTGCTGCGCAGCGCGGTCACCTCCCCGAGGCGCAGCAGCGTGCGGTGAGAGGTCTTGGCGCCGTCGCGCACCGATTCCACCAACGACAGGTACTCATACGTCTTGTCGCCCCTGCGCCGCCGCGTCGTCTTCACAAACACAGACAGACCACACAGCACCGACATCCATGAAGCGCCCCGGTTTTGGTGGAGGCTCTGTTCCTTGAGAGGATGGAGCGATGCCAGGAAATGGGAGATATCCCGCCGAGCTGCGTGAGCGGGCGGTGCGGATGGTGCTCGACAGCGAGCGCTTGTACGGGTCTCAGTGGGAGGCACTGAGCACGCTGGGCAGTTCGGTCTGCGTCGGCATCGCCACGGCGAGCGCGGTACTGAGTAGCAGCGCTGCGAGCATGCTCGCTAGTGTCCTGAGTGGGGAATTACTCGTGTTTTTGTTTTGGGTGCGCCATCATGGTGCCTTCGCGATGATCGGAGGCTGTGATGGGTGCTCGACGCTCGGGTAACCATGATCCTTGCTGAGGCTGAGACCCGGCGGCAGTGCGGATGAGGCCTCGTCCCCGACGGGCGGGGCCAGTTTCGCGCCAAGTCAGACGCAGACAGCCCGCTCCTCACTCACATCTTCACTGTTTTGTGCAGGGCGAATCAGTCGCTGCAGTCTTGTACTGGCTGGCTTTCGCGTGGCGGAAGCGGAGGCATCCCGAACGCTACGCAGCCTGCATGGCCACGCTCGCAGCGGAGAGTGAGCGCCGACGCGACAGCGAAGTGTCTGACAGGCGACAAGGACGACGGCCGGTCTAGCCGAGATTGTTTGCGGGACCCCTCAGAGTCGGCTCAGGTCGGCGCTGAGGGGTCTTGCGCGTGCAGGTTCGGCGGAGCCGTCGTGATCGGGCTGCGGTCGCTCCGATTCGCCGACTCGCTCGACGTGATCTCCGCTGTGTTTCGGGCAAACGGCAGCCTGAGCAACACCGATCCGAGCGTCGTGCAACGCATCGACGACGTGCGCGATGTCACTGTGACCGGGATGCACCCGTTCGGTCACCAGCTCGACGGTGACCACCTCGGTGCCGTCGACGAGCTCCAGCTCGAGTGGGTGCCCGACGTGCTGCGACTCGCCGTCCCCACCGCATCTGACTGACAGAGCGGAGCGGCTGTGTCGTCTACACGGTCAGCACGACAACCTGATCGGAGAGTGTCGCCGTCAGTGCCTTGATGTCGTTGGGGTCGGAGGTCGCAACAACGGTGCGGTGGTGATGAGAGAGCTGCGCGGCGGCGACCGCTACCGACGCGTCGATGACATCGTCGGTGCGGGAGCGGGCACACAGCCGCCCGCAGGCCCGGGCCATCGCGCTGTCAAGATCCAGCTCCTCGCAATGCATGAGCGCTCGCGCAAGCAGTGCCTGACGGCGACCGCCTCGCCATGTCTGTGCGACGACGCCCGTAGGGACGGCGACGATGTCGCGAGCGTCGGCGGCGGCGCGCAGACGCGCCCACATAGCGCGATCGTTTCGGCCGAGCGCGATCAGCGCTCCCGCGTCGAGCACCAACGCGGTCAATGCCCCAGCTCTGCGCGCGCTCGGGTCAATTCAGCCTCGGTGAACTCTCCGTGCACGGCTTCCCAGTCTGCGACGACATCGTGCAAGCCCCGGGTGGCAAGCCGACGGCGTGCAGCGTCGGCCAGCCATGCGGACATGTTTTGCTCGTCCGCCACAGCGGCGTCACGAACTACAGCCGCGAGTCCTGACTCAAGCGAGATGGTGAGGCGTTCAGTAGCCACGACCAGAATCATATATCTTCATAACTGCGGGCGACTTCAGATGCCGGCCTTCAGCGCAACGAGTTCGGCATCTTGAGCGGCGGTCAGGCGATGGTCCGCAGGGGGATCTGCACCACCGCCTCGGATCCCGGCGGAGGCATCCGGCGCCGGACCTCGAAGGTGCCGCCGAGGTCTGCACCGCACAGCGCTCGCACGATCGAGGTGCCCAGCCCGCCTGATCGCTGAGCGTCGTAGTCGGCTGGGATGCCGGCGCCGTCGTCGCGCACCACCATCGACAGCAGATCGGCCGACGGCCGGGAAATCTCTACCTCGACTCGGCCGATGGGGCTCTCGTCGAGCGTCGGCGCCGCCTCGAGCGCCTGGTCCTCGATCTCCCACAACTGGGGAAAGGCGTGGTCCACGGCATTCTGGAGCAGCTCATTGAGCACCACCGCCAGCGAAGTCGCTGTCTGCGACCGCAGCATCCCCGCTTCGCAGGAAACGGTGAAATCGATGGGCCGCTCCGGGAACGTGATGCTCTGGCGCATCGTCTCGGTCAGCGTCTCCACGACGTCGCAGAAGTCGACATCGTCGGTGGTCTCGCTCGAGAGTGTCTGGTGGACGAGCGCAATGGCGCGGATGCGCCGGACCGCCTCCTCGAGCGCCCGGTTGGCTTCGCGTGACTCCAGGCGGCGCGCTTGGATGCGCAGCAGCGAGGAGACCGTCTGCAGGTTGTTGGTGACCCGGTGATGGATCTCACGGATGGTGGCGTCCTTGGAGATGAGCAGCCGATCACGGCGGCGCAGCTCGGTGACATCGCGCAGCAGCACCAGCGCATTGCGCACTGGGGTGTCGGTCAGCGGCAGCGCCTGCAGCTGCACGGTCACCGAACGATGCTCGACCTCGCCCACCGCGGGGATGCCGCCGCTCATCGCGCGCCCCACGACATCGGGGCCCAGATCGAGGTCGCGTACACGCCGTCCCTGCACGTTGCCCCCGACGCCGATGCGGTGCAATGCGCTCACCGCATTCGGCGACGCGAAGCCGATGCGCGTCGTCTCATCGGTCAAGAACAGTCCGTCACCGACCCGGGGTGTCCCCTCTCCCGCGATATCGACCCCGCGGTAGGGGAACGAGCCCGCGGCAACCATGCGAGCCAGCCGCCCGAAGGCGGCGATATAGGTTCGCTCCAGCTCTCCCGGGTCGCGGATGTCGGTGAAGCGCGGCGTGACTTCGCTGCTCATGACGGCGATCGTCTCGCCGTCGTAGGTGACCGGCACCGCGGTGATGCGCGCCCGCCTGTCTCCGGGAACCCGCAAGCCCTCACCGGTGACGATCACACCGCGCGCGAAAGCCTCCGAGACGAGCGGGCGCTCGGAAGCCGTGACGCACAGCCCGACGTGGTCGTCGCGGTACAGGGTACGCCCGGTCGTGGGACGGATCTGGCCGATGACGGTGATCTGCGCATCGGAGCCGAGCCGACGCGATGGATGGTCGCCGCTCTGATCGCCGCGTCGGGCGGCACCTGCGGTGTCTTCGGGCAACTCGTCGAGCGAGTTCAGCTGCCCTGGCACGAACAGGAGCAAGTCCGAGAACGACAGGTCTGCAAGCAACGACCACCACGCCATGAGTCGGCGCAAGTGCTCGCGTGGGCTGTCGTGCGCGTGCGGTGCGGGCCGGGGCCGATCAGCGGGCACCCGCATCGTTTCCTCAGTCCGCGGCGAAGCCGATGCGCCGATCCCCGGTCGGACCCAGCTCGAGGAAGGCCAGCTTGTCGACGGGCACTCCGACGCGGCGACCGCTGCGGTCTGTCAGCCACAGCACCGTCGCATCGCCTCCCAGCGCGCCTTCGAGCGCGGCTGCGGCGTCATCAGCGCCGTCGTCGTCGATCTCGACGCTGAGCTCGCGACCGCCGTGCGTGATGCCGATCCGGATGTCCATGGCCCCGAAGGCTACCGGTGGGTTGCGCCGCAACCGGCTGCTGAGGGCGACAACGCAACACATCTTCACACGGCGGCAGACGCGATCGACGGTAGCTACGCGAGCAACGATGGGCAGTCGAAACGGAGGGAAGAAACGTTCGTCTGCATAAAAACTGTTCGCATGAACTAATGTTCACCGGATGCATGAGGAAGACAGTGAATCCGGGCTGAAGCGGGTCATTTCATATGCGCGGGTCTCCACAGGCGCCCAAGCGGCCTCAGGGCTGGGGATCGAGGCGCAGCACCAGGCGGTGCGAACCGCGGCAGCAGCGCGGGGATGGCAGATCGTTGCTCGCTGTACCGACGATGCGGTATCGGCCACCATCGAACCAAGTCGACGACCGCAGCTCTCTATAGCGCTCGCTCGCCTCGATGCCGGCGAAGCCGATCTGCTTGTTGCGGTGCGTCTCGACCGATTCGTCCGCAGCATGCGTGACGTGCTCCGGTTGGTCGACCATGCGCAGACCGGGGGCTGGGAGCTCGTCTGTCTGGACATGGCCGACAACTCACACACACCGGCAGGCACCTTCATGCGCATGGTCGTCGGCGCATTCACCGAGATGGAACGAGCGCTCATCAGCGAACGCACCAGCGCAGCGCTCGCCGCGGCACGCAGCCAAGGCAGGCGCCTGGGGCGACCGAGCCGGCAGTCCCAGGAGGCCAAGAACCTCGCCGTGACGCTGCTCGCTGACGGCTACAGCCTGCGCAAGATCGCCGCTGCGCTCACCGAGTCGGGCATCACCACGGCTACGGGAAAAACAACCTGGACGCACTCCAGTGTCCAAGGACTCCTGCGAACAGCCCAGTTCGACATAGAAGCCGAAGCCAGCGCAGCCCGGTACGCCGCCGAACAACGCAATCGCTAGCGAGAAAATACCTCGGCGTGCAACGAAGCCCCGCCCGGAGGAGGCAAAGCCTCAGCCGCACTGCCGACGAGTCTCCGCCTCGGCGACGATCATCGCCACTCGAGCGTCGAAGATCTCGCTGTCCGAGTGATCCCTTCCGGAATCGTGTGCCGCTTCATGAGCCTCGATTCGGGTTCCATATACCCGCTCAGCACGTACCTGTTGCCTTGCGGCGTCCTCGCATGCCGCTGACGAGCCAGCAGAAGCGCAAGCAGACACCAGCTGAGCTGATGTAACGCCAATCAATAGACACGCCCAGGCGCGGTTCATTCCTGTGGCAGACTTGGGCGGACCGGAAACAGATTTCGGCCTCGGCGCTTCCACCACGACCAAGCGATCGCTACCGCCGATACGCCAACCGCGAGAGCAATGTAGAGAATGCTTCGGGAATAGCCCACCAACCAGTAGGACCACATCACAAGTGTCGGAACTGCTGTACCGCCTACTGCCCAAGATAGAGCTTCACGTCGGCTTCTGTACGAGTCTGTGTTGTATGCGTAACGCATTCCATTCATCCTAAGGTCCAGGAAGTGTCGCTATCGTACCGAAGCATGTTCCGGCGGCGAGACCCCCGCCGACACCGGCAGTTGCTCCACCTACAGCTACGCCGAAAGTCCCACACAAGAGTGTCGTTCCACCCCAATAGGCAGCGCGTACCCACCAGTGGCTGTGTGGAATATCGACGCAGCTCTTGCGCGTTTCTTGGTATGCACCGGGTCCATTGCGGCCGTTCGGGTACACAGTGACGGTGTAGTAAGTGCAGTCTTGCTGTGTATCGGCCGCTGCCGCAGTCACATCGAGTGCGCTGAGCACCCCTGGCAGTTCGGCCCGCGTTGGCATGGCTATAGCGAGCGTCGCGGCGAGCAGGCAAGAGGCAAGCAGGCTCGCTAGTGCCCTGATCGGTAGTGGTGCGGTGAGTGTCATCCGCTGGTCCGTCCTTTCTGGTCGGGATTCCTTCGTTTCGCGCACACCCAGATCGGACAGAAACGGACAGTGGCGAGAGCGCCACGCGGCCGAGCGCGTAGGCCGCGCCGGGGCGGGGCTTCCCCAGCGGCGATGCGGGTTCTCGGCGAACGGGCGCGCCGACTCGGGCGGTTGGTGCGGTCGTGGCCAAAACGGTTTGACAGTGCCTCGTGGGCGTGTTAGGAAACGAACGTTTGCCGACCGGCCAGAAACACCCTCTGACCAGCGGTTTTAGGTCACAACGAGTCGGAGCTTCGCTCGGTTGTCTGGTGCCGGAATGCCGCCGGACTCAACGAGATGTCGTGGGGATGGCGAGTCGCAGCACGTCGGGCACCCACTCGAGCTGGAGCTCGTCGACGGCACCGAGGTGGTCACCGTCGAGCTGGTGACCGAACGGGTGCATCCCTGTCACAGTGACATCGCGCACGTCGTCGATGCGTTGCACGACGCTCGGATCGGTGTTGCTCAGGCTGCCGTTTGCCCGAAACACAGCGGAGATCACGTCGAGCGAGTCGGCGAATCGGAGCGACCGCAGCCCGACCACCGACAGTCCGGTATGCAGCGTTGCTGCGGGGGCGATCCGAACCGGACGGCTCCCGAGGAAGGTGTAGGGGTCGGTGTTCGCCACGACTACAACGAAGCAGCCGTCGATGGTCGCGGCCGCCGGAGCCGCCGTCTGGACGCTCAGCGTGCCGGTTCTCCGGTCGTAACGGCGCAGCAGCGTGTCGATGCCAGCGAGCAGGAACAGCGGGTGGCCGAGATACCGCTTGAGCGTCGGGTGCCGCTCGACCTGCTCCACGATCGCGGCGTCGAGTCCCATGCCGCAGTGGAACAGGAAATAGCGACCGGAGGTGCGCCCGAGCCCCGCTGAGGTGATGCTGCCGCTCTCGAACGCGTCAAGGACGGCGTCGGTAGCCGCCAGCGGGTCGTCGGGCGTGCCGATCGTCCGTGCGAACACGTTGGTCGAACCGCCCGGCAACGCGGCAAGCACACAGTCGGTGCCGGCGACGCCATTGGCGGCTTCGTTGAGCGTGCCGTCGCCGCCGAGCACCACCACTGCGTCGGTGCCGGTGGTCGCCGCCCCTCGTGCCAGGCGAGCCGCGTGCCCTCGCCGGTTGGTGAAGGCCACCTCGGTGTCGTGCCGCTCCGAGAGCGCCGTGTGGATGAGCACGCGGGTGCGGGCCGTTGTCGACGATGCCGAATCGTTGACCAGCAGCAAGACACGCACCGCGCAAGTCTCGCCCCGACGCGAGCCTGCGAGCGCCATGAGACCAAGCGCGAGCCTGCGAGCGCCATCGAGCGGTGGGTGTGGCATCGAAGCCCTGAGTCGGCAGACTGCCCGGCCATGAAGGTCGTTGTGTGCGTCAAGCAGATCCCAGACCCGGCTATCCCGGGCGAGCTGGTCCCCGAGACCGGGACGCTGAACCGGGACGACAAGCTGATCCTGGACGAATCCGACTCGTACGGCGTCGAGATGGCGCTGCAGCTTGCCGAGGCGGCCGGCGGCGGCCAGGTGTCGCTGGTGTCGATGGCACCCCGTTCGGAGACGAGCGGCCTGCGGACCGCGCTCGCCATGGGCGCCGACGATGCGGTGCTCATCAGTGACGATGCGCTCGCCGGAAGCGACGCGCTCGGCACGGCCAAGGTGCTGGGCGCCGCGATCTCCGAGCTCGAAGCCGACCTCGTGCTCGCAGGCGTCGAGTCCAGCGACGGGTACACAGGCACCGTCCCCGAGATGATCGCCGGCGTGATGGGGCTGCCGTCGATCACATTCGCGAAGCAGATCGAGATATCCGACGGTGTCGCCAGCGTCCAGCGGCAGACCGAGGCCGGCTACGACCAGGTGGAGTGCGCGCTTCCGGCCGTTGTATCGGTGACCGCGGGTGTGGTCGAGCCTCGCTACCCCTCATTCAAGGGGATCATGGCGGCCAAGAAGAAGCCGGTCGACTCGAAGGACCTCGCAGCCCTCGGCATCGATGCGGCCGCGGTCGGCGTGGCCGGGGCACGCCAGGAGACGGTCGAGGTGACTGATGCGCCCGAGCGCGAGGCCGGCGAGATCATCACCGACGAGGGCGATGCGCACGCCAACATCGTCGAGTTCCTCACCGAGCTCAAGGTCATCTGACCCCCCGTCGGCTACCGGCTGACTCAGCTTTCTGATCCACTCACCCACGATCCCGACTGGAACCACCTGCAATGACGCTCGCACAGATTCTGCTCTTCGCTGAAGGCGACGCCGACGGCCCCTCCGGCCTCACGCTGGAACTGGCCACCAAGGCCCGCACGCTGGCCGACACCGTCACCGCCTTCGCGCCGGCACACGGCGAAGCCATGGCCGCCGAGCTGGGCGCTCACGGCGTGTCGACCGTGTACGCACTCGAAGGACTCGGCGACGGGCTGGCCGGCGTTCATGCCGCCGCCGCGCTCGCCGGACACATCGACGCCACCTCGCCCGATGCCGTGTTCTTTGGCCAGACCACCGACGGGCGCGACACCGCCGCCCGATTGGCGGTGCTGGCGGACCGTCCCGTGTCCACCAATAACGTGGGCGCCGAGGTCGTCGACGGGGGCATCGTCACCGAGGAGCCCATCTTCGGCGGCACGCAGAACATCTTCACTGCGTACCGGGCGCCGGCACCGGCGCTCGCGATGTTCCGCCCGAAGAGCTTCGAGGCCGAGCCCAGCGGCGGCGGGGCTGCTGCGGTCGAGAGCGTGGCAGCAGTCGACCCCGGCGAGGCAGGACGTGCGGCCGTGACCGGTCGCCATGCCGGGGAGCGCTCGGGCCCGCAGCTCGATGACGCCGCGGGGGTGGTGTCGGGCGGTCGAGGGCTGGGCCAGCCCGAGGCGTACTCGATGGTCGACGAGCTAGCGGGCCTGCTGGGGGCTGCGTCTGGCGCTTCGCGCGCCATCGTGGATGCCGGCTGGGTTCCCTATGCCAAGCAGGTGGGCCAGACCGGCAAGGTCGTGAAGCCCAACGTCTACATCGCCTGCGGCATCTCCGGCGCCACCCAGCATCTGGTGGGCATGAAGGGCTCCAAGAACATCGTGGCCATCAACAAGGATCCCGAAGCGCCGATCTTCGGCGTTGCCGACCTGGGCATCGTCGGCGACGTGCACAAGGTGATGCCGGCACTGATCGAAGCGCTCAAGTCGCGATAGTCGGCTCGCTGCGAAGGCGGCAGAACTCTCTGCTCCCGCGATCCCGCAGGTCGCAACGTCGCAGATTCCCCTGCCGCCTCCGCAGCTGTCGGATCTGTGTCTCGCCGTTGGCTAGACCAGCGGCCAGGGCCAGCGGCGGCCGCCGTCGTCATCGGGGAATCTGCCGAAGCCGGTGAGCCACTCGGCGCGTTCGCCGAGCGCAGTGACCTCGTCGGGCCGCAGCCATTGCGCCAGCTCGGCGGGCGGATCGGCGGCCGAGCCGATGGCGGCGCCAAGATCGTCGTCGAACGGCTCGCCCCCGAAATCCCAGATGACTGTCCGCAGCTTGAAGTCGCTCGCGAAGCACAGTCCTTGGTCGATGCCGTAGATCGGCCCCCAGCGCGATGCCAGACAGTGACCCGACTTGCGGTCGGTGTTGTTGGCGATCAGATCGAACGCGCAGATCCGCCGCAGGTCGCCGTGGTGCCGGTCCTCGGCAACCAGCGTGAAGTAGTGCTCGGTGAAGTCCGCGTCGATGAAGAGCTGAACCGAGCCGATGCCGAGCGGGCCGTCGCGGCAGACCGTAGGCGGGATGACGTGCCATCCCAAGGCCTCCGAGAGCTCGAACGCGGCGATCTCACGTCGGTACAGGCCGGAAGGAAAGTCCCACAGGGGCCGCTCGCCGCGTTCGGGCTTGTAGATCGCAGCGGTAGGCGATGTGGCGTGATCGATGCGCACCAGAAAGGTCGCGTTGCTGCTGTAGGGCATCCGCCCCAGGATCGAGATGTCGCCCTGTTGCAGCACCTCGAGCACGTCTGCCACGGGTGCCCCTCGGATAACCGGAAGTTCCAGCTGCTCGCCGTCGTCGCTGGTCGGCATCAGGTGGTGCGGGGCGGCTTCGCTCACGCTGCGCAGTCGTTCAGCTGTGGTGTCGGGGACTGGGCCGACTGCGGTCCGCGCCGAGCACATGCTCGCGAACGGCATGAGGCTGCCGCGAGATGCCGCTCCGGGCCGACGGCACCGCTCACGTTCGGGGCGGACGGTGCCCGTTGCGCATGCCGAAGTCGCGGCCTTCCTCGACGAGCAGCAGTGCTTGCTGAGCGAATCCGAGTGCTGTCGCATAGTCGAGATGGATGCGGGCTCGACCGCCGGTGCGCTCGTCGTCCTCGGGGGACATTTCTCCCGCAGCGCCCGAGTCGGCGTCGGGGTCGTCGTCATCGTCATCGATCTCGTCGGCGATCACCACGATGACCCTGCCCTCGGTGTCCATGCCGGTCGCGAGGCGGCCGACGGTCCACGCGGCGTTCACAGGTTCGACGAGTTCGCCGAATGCTGCGGCAGGACCCTCGTAGCCCTCGCCCTCGAGCAGCTCGCTGAGCAGGTTTGCCAGCGCCCAGACCTGTGCCTTCTCCAGCTTCAGCGAGACCACATGGCCGGCTTCGGTTGCCTGCAGGAAGAAGATCCGCTGGCCGGGCGGCCCGACGGTGCCCGCCACGAACGTGTCGGGATTGCGGAGGTCGAAATCGTCGGTCATGTCGGCGCCAATGCCGCGAGGTCAGACGTGCTGTTGGTGGCCAGCACGACGGGGCCGTCAGCGGTGTACAGGATCGCAGTCACCGAGCACGGCGACACCACGATCCGCTGGAAGAGATCGAGATGCGTGCCCATGGCGTCTGCCACCAGCGCCCGTATGGGGTCGGCGTGGCTGACGGCGACCACGGTCGCGCCGCGATGGCGGGCTGCCAGCTCGCTCGCCGTCGCCGCTATGCGCGCCTGCATCTGGCGGAACGTCTCGCCGTCGGGGAAGCCAAAGCCGCTGGGGTAGCGCTGCACCTGCGACCACGCCGCCAGCTTGCGCAGCTGATTGAGCTTGCGGCCCGTCCAGCGGCCCATGTCTGCTTCGTTGAGGCCGTCATGGGTGCGCACGCGGCGTC